>NZ_JBSHBJ010000001.1:265996-336651 GCF_053611945.1 Kribbella sp. NPDC054772
GCGGCGCCCCACCCCCCGTATAAAAAAAAAAAAAAAAAAAACCCCCCCTGCGCGCCGGCCCCCACCCCCCCCCCCGCCTCTCAGGTATTTACCCAGGTAGGCGGTACATCTGGCGGTCCAGTGGCTCGACGAGGCCGTCGGCGACCAGACCGTCCAGGGCGCGCTCGCGTTGCACCGCGTCCGGCCAGCAGGCATCGAGCTCGGACTTCGGCACGGTGGCTGCCGCAGAGCGCAGTACCGCGAGCAGGCGGCCGCGGGCCTGGCGGTCGGTGCCTTCGTAGGTCTGGCCGCGGCGCGGAGGGCCGTCGTACGGCGGGCTGCCGGCGAGCACCCAGGCGCACTGGGACTGGATCGGGCAGTCGGCGCAGCGCGGCGTACGGGCGGTGCAGATCAGGGCGCCGAGCTCCATCGAGGCGACGGCCCAGCGGGCGGCGGTGCGTTCGTCGGCCGGCAGGGCGGTGACCGCGAGGCGCTGGTCCGCGGCGGTGGGGGAGATGCTCGGCTGGGCGACACCGGTCAGGGCGCGCGCGAGGACGCGGCGGACGTTGGTGTCGACGACGGCGTGCCGCTGGCCGTAGGCGAAGGACGCGATCGCGGCGGCGGTGTAGGTGCCGACGCCGGGCAACGCGAGCAGGTCTGCATGGTCGTCCGGTACCTCGCCACCGTGACGCTCCACAATCGCCTGAGCCGCTGCGTGTAGCCGGAGTGCACGCCTGGGGTACCCGAGGCGGTCCCAGGCCCGCACAGCCTCACCAGGAGCCTCTGTGGCCAGGTCCACCGGCTTCGGCCACCGCTGCATCCACCGCTGGTACGCCGGCAGCACCCGAGTGACCGGTGTCTGCTGCAGCATGAACTCGCTGACCATGACCGCCCACGCCCCGGCGTCCGGCTCCCGCCACGGGAGGGTGCGCTTGTTGGCGTCGTACCAGGTCAGCACTGTGTCATGGAGGTCATGGAGAGCGCCGGCTAACGGCGAGCCTGAGTGGTCCAGCACAGAGCCGATATTAGAGTGCGCTTCATGAGCAGCCTGCTCCGTCCGGTCGGGCACCTGCCCGCCAGCGTGTACTGGTTCCGCCGGGGACTGGTGCTCGCGGTCGTAGTTGTGCTGATCTTCCTGATCTCGCGCCTGTTCGCCGGTGGTGGCGACGACACCAAGGACGCCGCCTCGACCGACCCGCAGCCGAACCCGACGGGCGCGCCGCCGGCCAGCGCGCCGAGCACCTCGCTCAGCAGCACTCCCAGTACGACGCCGACGTCCACCCAGACGTCCACGCCGACGTCCACTCCGAAGCCGACCCGGACGACACCGCCCGGGGACCAGCCGTGCAAGGGCGCCGACGTCCGCATCGACGCACTGCCCGCGAACCGGAAGATCGCCTCCGGCTCCGCGCTGAACTTCGTCGTCCAGCTGACCCCGGTCAGCGACGCGTGCAAGGCAACCATCGGCGCCGACCGGCTGACAGTCACGGTGACCTCGGGCAACGACCTGATCTGGAGCTCCACGCAGTGCGAGAAGGCGATCCAGACCGCCACCCTCGTCGTTGCCAAGGGCAAGCAAGCGGCGGTCACCGTGCCGTGGAACGGACAGCGGTCCAGGCCTGGCTGCCTGCCGGGTCAACCGGTCGCCAAGCCTGGCACCTATGTCGTCAAGGCCGAGTACGACGGGCGCCTGTCCGGAGCCCAGGCCTTCCAGGTCGTCTGATCAGCTCGCTTCGGCGGCAGGCTGCGTCGCGTCGGCCTGCTTGCGCAGGTAGGTCGGGGCCGTGAACATCAAGGCCGCGGCGAGTCCGATCAGCAACACGATCGCCGGCAGGATCAGCGACTGCGCCATCGAGTCACTGAACCCCTGACGAACGACCTCAGGCAGCTTCCCACCGGAGAACCCCTCACCCGTCGGCGCGCCACCGCCCGCGAGCCTCGGCAGGTTGTGCGCCAGCCGCGACTCCATCAGTACGGCGATACTCGCGCTACCGAGGACGGCGCCGACCTGCCGCGTCGTGTTGTAGACGCCGGCGCCCGCCCCGGCCTGGTGCATCGGGAGGTTCCGCGTGGCCGTCGTACCGATCGGGGCCCACATGAAGCCGTTCGCGACACCGAGCAGCGCGATCGGCAGCAGCAGCTCCCAGATCGGTACGTCGGGCTCGATCACCTGGCTCATCCAGAACATCGACACCGAGCAGCACAGCAGTCCGAACCCGGCGATGAACCGCGGCGGCGTCCGGTCGACCAATCGGCCGACCCACGGCGCCAACGCGCCGGAGATGACCGCCATCGGCACCAGCAGCAGCGCCGCGCGGGTCGGGGACAGACCGCGGACCGCCTGCGCCCACAGCATCAGCGGGAACGCCATCGCGGTGATCGCGAACCCGACGGTGGTGATCGCGACGTTCGCCAGCGAGAAGTTGCGGTCCTTGAACAGGCCGAGCGGCAGCAACGGTTCGCCGCGGGTCCGGGACTGCCAGAAGACGAAGATCGCCAGCACGACCACGCCCGAGATGATCAGCGACCAGACCGAGATCGGGCCCTTGATCTGGCCCCAGTCGTACTTCTGTCCCTCCTGGATCCCGAACACCAGCAGGAACAGCCCGACCGCGCTCAGTGCGACACCGATCAGGTCGAACTTGTGCTTGTGTGTCGGCAGGTTCGGCACCAGGCGCATCGCCAGGACGAACCCGACCAGGCCGACCGGTGCGTTCACGAAGAAGATCCACTGCCAGCCGAGTCCGTCGACGAGTACGCCGCCGAGGATCGGGCCGACCAGCGTCGCCACGCCGGCCGTCGCGCCCCACAGGCTCATCGCGCGGCCGCGCTGGTTCGGCGGGAAGATCCGGGTGATCACCGCCATCGTCTGCGGCGTCATCATCGAGGCGCCGAGCCCCTGGAAGACCCGGGCCACGATCAGCATCTCGATGGTGTTGGTCAGACCGCACCAGACCGACGCCAGCGTGAACAACGCCAACCCGGTCAGGTAGAGCTTCTTCGGGCCGACCCGATCACCGAGCCGCCCGGTGATCAGCAGCGGGACGGCGTACGCGAGCAGGTAGGCGCTGGTCACCCAGACCACCGTGCCGACGTTGGACCCGAAGTCCTCGAGGATCGCCGGGGTGGCGACCGAGACGATGGTCGAGTCGACCAGGATCATGAAGAAGCCGAGCACCAGCGCCCACAAGGCCGGCCAGGGCCGGACCTCCGGCCTCACTGCGTCTTGGTTCTGCGGGGTTGCCATTCCAGGTCCTTGCTCTCGATACGTTCGATGGTGGTGGCGAGCCAGTCCCGCTCCGCCGCGAGCTGGCCGCGGACGTAGCTGCCGGCCATCCAGTACGGCTCGGGCACGCACCGGGCCGCGGCGCCGGCGAGCGCGTCGTCGATCTCGGTGAGCTGCATCTCGAGGTCCGCGACGCGGCGGCGGAACCGCAGTACGGCGTCCTCGGGGTCGAGGTTGTGCGCCTCGCTCAGCACCACCGGGAACAGCGGGTACTCGTAGGCGTACTCCTCGATCGCGGTCTCCACCCGCGACTTCAGCGCCTCGGAGCCCTCCGGAGTGATCTCGTACGTCGTGCGCTCGGGGCGGTTGCCGGCGCGCTCGGTGCCGATCGCGCGCACGTACTTCTGGCCGGCCAGCCGCTCGACGGTGTGGTAGAGCGAGCCCGGGCGGACCTTGAGCAGCCGGTCGTTGTGGCGCGTGATCAGCACTTGGTACATCTCATAAGCGTGCATCGACCGCTCCTCGAGCAACGCCAGCACCGAGATCGCCAGCGGGGTGAGGTCAGCCATGGTGCTCCACTCGGATTGTTCCACACGAAATGTTCCACCTGGAGTATTACCCCGACCTACCTGTCCCCGCAACCCGGGGTTATCCCCTGGTGGTGGGGGTTCTCTGCTCGTCTACCAACGAAGAACCCCCAGCGCGAGGGGATAACCCTCCTCGTGCTGGGGGTGGTTGAGCGTCGGTTCGGCTCGGTGGGTCAGACGTAGCGTTCGAGGATGCTGGATTCGGCTAGGCGGGAGAGGCCTTCGCGGACGGTGCGGGCGCGGTTCTCGCCGACTCCTTCGACGGTTTGCAGGTCGTCGATGCTTGCTGCGAGCAACTTCTGCAGGTGGCCGAAGTGGTCGATCAAGCGATCGATCACCGCACCGGGCAGGCGCGGCACCTTGGCGAGCAGGCGGTAGCCGCGCGGGGTGACCGCCGCGTCGAGCTGCTCGGCGCCGCCGAGTTGCAGAGCCCGCGCCACCTGGCCGATGTCGAGCAGGTCGCCGGGGGAGACCGCGTCGAGTTCGCCGAGTACGTCGTCGGCGGTCTTCGGGCGGCGGCCGGTCGCGGGCGGGAGGTAGTCGCGGACCACCAGTTCGCGTTCGCCGGCGACTCCGGCGACGAGTTCGTTGAGCTGCAGAGTGAGCAGGCGGCCGTCGGTGCCGAGCTCGACGACGTACCCGTCGATCTCGGTGGCGATCCGGCGGACCATCTCGAGCCGCTGCGCGACCGCGGCCACGTCGCGGACGGTGACCAGGTCCTCGATCTCCAGGGCGGACAGCGTCCCGGACACCTCGTCGAGGCGCAGCTTGTACCGCTCGAGCGTGGCCAGCGCCTGGTTCGCGCGGGACAGGATCGCTCCGGAGTCCTCGAGCACGTAGCGCTGGTCGTCGACGTACAGCGCGATGATGTGCATCGACTGCGACACCGAGATCACTGGGAACCCGGTCTGCCGCGCGACCCGGTCGGCGGTCCGGTGCCGGGTGCCGGTCTCCTGGGTGACGATCGCCGGGTCCGGCATCAGGTGGACGGCGGCCTGGATCAGCCGGGTCGCGTCGCGGTCGAGGATGATCGCGCCGTCCATCTTGCTGAGCTCGCGCAATCCGGTCGCCGTGAACTCGACGTCGATCTCGAAGCCGCCGGTCGAGATCGCGTCGACGGCCTTGTCATGACCGAGCACGATCAGTGCGCCGGTTCGCCCGCGCAGGATCCGTTCCAGGCCTTCGCGCAGCTCGGTGCCGGGTGCCACCGCCGCGAGCGTCGCGCGCAGCCGGGCGCCGGTGCTGTTCTTGTCCGTGTTCGGTGCCACGGAACCTGAGTCTATGCGGTCCTGCGGACGCTGTTGCGCGGATATCTGCTGCCCGCACGTGAGCACCGGCCGCGCTACGGTTTGCAACCGCCGGTGCGCGTGCACCAGCCCGTGCATCCGGACCGTGCACTCCGGCTTTCCCGCGTGGACGAAGGCCGGAGCGGTACGACGCCTGCCGCGTCAGGGGCAGCGGATGACCTGACCGGCGTACGACAGACCGCCGCCGAATCCGAACAGCAGTACCGGCGCGCCGCTCGGGATCTCGCGCTTCTCGACCAGCTTCGACAGCGCGATCGGGATGCTCGCGGCCGAGGTGTTGCCGGACTCCACGACGTCCTTGGCGACCACCGCGTTGACCGCGCCGAGGCGCTTCGCGAGCGGCTCGATGATCCGCAGGTTCGCCTGGTGCAGGACGACGCCGCCGAGTTCCTCGGGCTTCAGGCCGGCCTTCGCGCAGACCTGCTGGGCGATCTCCGGCAGCTGCGTGGTGGCCCAGCGGAAGACACTCAGGCCCTCCTGCTGGAACGGGCCTTCGCGGCCCTCGATCCGGACCGCGTCCGACATCTCCGGCACCGAGCCCCAGACGACCGGGCCGATCTCCGGCTCGTCGCTGGCCACCAGTACGGCGGCGCCGGCGCCGTCACCGATCAGCACGCAGGTGGTGCGGTCGGTCCAGTCCGTCCAGTCGCTGAGCTTCTCCACGCCGATCACCAGCGCCTTGCTCGCGGCGCCGGCGCGGATCGCCTGGTCGGCGGTCGCCATCGCATAGGCGAAACCCGAGCAGGCGGTGTTCACGTCGATGGCGGCCGGGTTGCCGAGGCCGAGCCGGGCGGCGACGCGGGCCGCGATGTTCGGCGACCGGTCGATCGCGGTGCAGGTCGCGACCACCACGTAGTCGATCTCGGTGACGTCGATGCCGGCGTTCGCGACGGCCTTGTCGGCGGCCCGCCAGGCCATCTCGTCGACGGACTCGTCGGGCGCCGCGATCCGGCGTTCCCGGATGCCGACCCGGCTCTGGATCCACTCGTCGTTGGTCTCGACCATGGTGGCGAGCTCGTCGTTGGTGAGCACCCGTTCCGGCTGGTAGTGGCCGAGCGCGACAACTCTTGATCCGGTCATCAGGTGCTCCTGCAGTCATCCGGGGGACGCCCGGGTTCGACGCTGAACCCGGCGGGGGCGGTCCCCAGAGTACGTTCCCGGTCCGCCTGCTGGTGATCCCCCGTCTCACCTGTGGCGAGCACCACAGCCCGTCAGGCGAGACCGGCGGCCATCAGCGCGGACGGCAGGTCCGGGGCCGCGAAGGTGCGCAGGCCGTACTTCTTCTGGATGTCCATCGGCTTCATGTCCTTGCTCCGGTTCGGGATGTCGGCCGGCACGATCGCCTTGGTGAACCCGAGGCGTGCCGCCTCCGCGAGCCGCTTCTCCAGACCGCCGACGCGACGCACCTCACCGGCCAGCCCGACCTCGCCGATCGCGATCAGCCCGGGGTGGATCGGCTTGTCCATCACCGAGGACGCGACCGCGATCGCCACCGACAGGTCCGCGACCGGCTCGGTGATCTTCACGCCGCCGACCGTGGCGACGTACACCTCCTGGTCGGTCAGCTTCAGGCCGACGCGGTTCCCGAGGACGGCGAGCACCATCGCGACCCGCGACGACTCCAGGCCCGACGTCGTACGGCGTGGTTGGGGCGCTGCCGACGGGCCGACCAGGGCCTGCACCTCGGCGAGCAGCGGGCGGCGGCCCTCCATCATCACCGTCACGCACGTCCCGGCGACGGGCTCGGCGTGCTCGGAGACGAACAGACCGGTCGGGTCGGTGACCTCGACGATCCCGGTGTCGACCATGTCGAAGCAGCCCACCTCGTCCGAGGGGCCGAACCGGTTCTTGGTCGCGCGCACCATCCGGAACCCGGAGTGCCGGTCGCCGTCGAAGGCGAGCACCACGTCGACCAGGTGCTCGAGCATCCGCGGACCGGCGATCGCGCCTTCCTTGGTCACGTGGCCGACCAGCACGACCGCGATGTGCCGTTCCTTCGCGAGCCGGACCAGCGCACCGGTCACCTCACGGACCTGCGTGACACCACCCGGGGCGCCGTCGACCTCCGGGTGCGCCATGGTCTGCACCGAGTCGATCACCAGGAACGACGGCTCGACCGCGTCGACCTGGCCGACCACCGCGGACAGGTCGGTCTCGGCCGCGAGGTACAGCTCGTCGACCAGCGCGTCGGTCCGCCCGGCCCGGAGCCGGACCTGCGCGGCCGACTCCTCACCCGAGACGTACAACGTCCGCTGGCCGCCGCGCGCCGACTGCGCCGCGACCTCCAGCAGCAGCGTGGACTTCCCGACGCCGGGCTCACCCGCGAGCAGGATCACCGCGCCCGGTACGACGCCGCCGCCGAGCACCCGGTCGAGCTCGCCGATCCCGGTCGGGCGGGACTCGGCCTCGATCGCGGACACCTTGGCGATCGGCATCGCCGGCGACGACACCGGGCCCGCGGTGATCCGCGCGGCCTTCGGCGCGCCGACCTCGGCGACCGTCCCCCAGGCCTGGCACTCACCACACCGACCGATCCAGCGCGCGGAGGTCCAGCCACACTCCGAGCACGCGTACGCCGGCTTGCCCTTCGCCTGAGTCGCCGCCTTCGCCATGGGGACCAACCTAGGTGACGGCCCCGACAATTCGGTTCATCGCGTGAAGAAGTCACGCACGCGCTTGAGCCAGCCGGCCGCCACGAGGTGTGGCAGGTCGTCCTCGACGACGGGTGGTTCGGAGGCCTGGCGGGCGGCGGCGAGGTACTTCGTCAGGATCTCGCTCTCCGAGGTGCGCAGCATCGCGCTCTGTTCCAGGTGGTCGAGAGCGGCGTCGTGGCGGCCGGTGATGACTTCCGCGGAGCCGAGATGCTGGAGGCATCGGGCGTGGCCTTCGCGCTCGTCGACCTCGCCGTACAGGTGTGCCGCGTGCGTCCAGCGGCTGGCGGCCTCGTGCTTGTTGCGCTGGATCCACGCGGCCACACCCATCAGCTCCAGTGCGTGGGCCTGTGCGCTCAGGTCACCGGCAGCGGCTGCGCGAGCGAGGGCCGGTCGCAGCTGGTCGAGCGCCGCTTCGGCGTCCTGCCGGTAGAGGTGCACGACGGCGAGGTTGATGCCGATCGCGATCTCGGCGGCGAGGTCGGGTCCGGGCCGGCTCAGGCGTGCGTCGTCGAGCCGGTCGCGGGCGTTGAGGACGGCCTCGTCGCGATCGTTGCCGGCCGGTGAGCGGTCGGCGCGGGCCAGGTGGAGCAGTGCACGTTCGACCTGGCGCCGGGTCGTCAGCGCGGCCGCTGTCCGGTTGTGGGTCGCGACGTTGTCGGAGATGCCGAGTCGCGTGCTGGCCGTATCCAGGTCACCCATCATCCGGTACGCCGTTGCCGCGCGTGCCGCACCGAGCTCGGCCAGGTCCCGGCGCGCGCACGCTTCGGCGGCAGCGCTCAGCAGCTCGCTCAATTGCAGCAGCGCTTCCGGATCGGCACGTCGTACGTACCAGGCCTCCAGCGCGTCGCAGATCCGCGCATAGTCGTCGATGGTGTCGGTACGCGCCTTCTCGTCCACCAGAAGCTTGAGGAGCTGCACCTGGTTGTTCTCGTACCACTCGGCCGCGGACATCCCACCGGCCTCTGAACCGAGAGCGATCATCCACTGCTCGGCCTCATCGGCAGCCGTACGAAGCTCAGGAGTGCCTGGTACGTCGTGTCCTGCGTGCCGGAGTGTCGGGCCGTACTGGACGATCGTGATCACGCCGAGCAGTGCTGTGATGCCGAGGCCGACCCACTGCACCACACCACCGCTGTCGAGGCTCTGGTTCAGCAGCTCCGAGGCAAGGCCGGTCAGGAGCGCGGACGCGACCGTCCCGATGATGAGCTGGAAGCGGCGAGTCCGGGACGTCTCCTCCCGTCGCTCTGGCTCTTGCCCAGGCGGCTGTTCTGCTGGCTCTTCAGGTGGTTTCGGCTCTTCACTCATGGCCGGCTCCCCGTCGTCAGTCCGCGCACCACGGTCCGCCAGAACGACAGCATCAGCACCACCGGCGCAATTGAAGCGACCACAGCCGCGGCAGCGACCGGTCCGCTCGATGCGGAGAACTGGCGCGCCTCACCCCACAACACCAGCGACAAAGGCGTCGTACCCGGGCCGCTGATCAGGAAGCCGACGATGAAGTCGTTCCAGACCAATGCGAACTCCAGCACCGCTACGGCGATCAGCGCGGGGCGATACGTGCGCTGAACAGTCGCCAGTACGGCGCTCTGCCGCACAGGCCCCTGCAGCGCTTCAGAAACCAACGCCGGCGGGGCTGACGCGAACGCGGACCGCAGCAGCAGTACGGCGAACGGCAGACCCGCGGCCGCATGTACCAGCGCCAAGGCGATCCGGGACCCGGCCAGTCCAGCCGCATCGATCGCGTCTCGCAGCGGAGCGGCGTACATCTGGACTGGCGTGACTGCGAGTACTACGAAGACCGCCATCACCACGCGGCCGAGTCGGGTCGGCAGACCGCCCCAGGCGACCAGGTAAGCAGTCGGTACGGCGATCACGAGCAGGACTGCTGTCGCTGCGCCCGCGATGATCAGCGTGGACAGCAGCGCCCGGAAGAGCCCGACGTTAGCGGCCGCTGCGAAGGAGGAGAACCCGAGTCCGGACAGCGACCACCAGCCGCGGACACCTGCCTCGCGTGGTGAGTGCAGTGCGGTCGCGACCAGGATGACGGCCGGGAAGATCCACACCAGCGCGACAGCGAAGCCGATCAGCCAGCCGTACCGGCGTACCGCTCTGCCTGGTTTCGGCCGCTCCAGTGAGGAATCCGGCCGGACGACGGTCACCGGCATCGCCCACCGGCGCCGACGAAGACCGCGTACTCCGATCAGCCCGACTGCCGCGACGATCGCGAACAGCACGAGACCCAGTGCTGCCGTGCGTCCGGTGTCTCCACCGGTCGTTGTCGCACGCCACCAGTTCAGCCCGAGTACGTCGGCAGACCGCTGCATAGACCCCGGTACGACGATCAGTACCAGGTCGAAGACCCGCACTGCCGCGATGACAACTGTCAGCGTGACCACGCCGGTGATGGGCCGCAGCAACGGGATCTCCAGCGCCCGCACTCGCCGCCACCCGCGCACGCCCTCCGCTGTCATCGTGCGGGTCACGTCGTCCGGTATGGCGTCCAGACCGGCGCGGAACAGCGAGACGACGTACCCGAGCCAGGTCCAGCCGAAGGCGGACACCAGCACCAGCCAGAACAGACCAGGGCCCAGCCAGACCTGACTCGAACCGAACAGTCGCGTGAAGACCGCCGTGACCGTCCCACGCTCTGGCGTCGGGTCGAACAGCAGCCGGAACGTCGCACCGGACACCAGCACCGACACCGCGAACGGGATCACCAGCGCGGGCTGCAGGAACGTGGTGACCGCAGGGAGCCGATAACTCAACAATGCAAGGGCAAACCCGACCGCCACGGTCGCGAACGCCACGAGGACCCACAGCAGACTGTTGCCCACGGCATGCAGTGCGCCGGGGTCGCCCATCACTGCGAAGTTGCCGAGCCCGAAACCACTCGGTGTCCGGAACGCCGCCGCCACGGTGAACCCGATCGGTACGAGCAGCAGGCAGCTGAGCAGCAACGCCGGCAGGCCGAGCAGGTACGGTCCGGCCGGGCGGCGTGGTCTGCCAGGGACAGGGCGGCCGGTGATCTCGCGGCCGACGACCTCGAGAGACAGGCCGTGGGTGTGCAGTCCCATCAGCCCTCCTCCACCTTCCGCAGCGCTTCGATCGCGTCGTCCACCGCAGTAGGTACGACGAGCGGGCCGCGCCCGCCGACCGCGATCAGGAAGTCGGTCAGCACCCGCCACAGCCCGTTGATGTCGCCGATCCGGCCGAGCCGGTCGGACAGATCGAACTGGAGTTGCTCACCAGGTGCGGCCAGCTGTTCGGCGAGCAGGGTGAGCTCCGAGGAGTAGCCGGAGGTCCGGCCGTCCACCAGGAAGCCACCTTCCTTGATCCACGGGTCCGCGGCAGTTGGTGCGGACAACCGGCGTACCAGGTCGCGGGCGTCGTCCGTGGTGGGCTTCGGCAGCACCATCACGTCGCCGCCGACGACCACCGGTGCTGCTGCTCCCGGATTCATCGGCGGGAACGTGAACAGGTCGATGTCCTCGGGGTCTGCCGCGAACGTCCGGGCCACTGGTTCGGCGAAGTCGGAGGCGAGCACCATGGCCGCCCTGCGATGGCCGAACACCTCCACCAGCGCGTCGGGGAACTGCTGGACCAGTGACCCCTTCACTCCACCCGCCAGCGCATCCGGCGCGGACCACATCGTCCCGAGCAGCCGCAGCGCGGCGCCGAACTGTGGCTGCTGCGACGGACGCGGGTCTGCGGCCGTCGCAAGACCTGCGTACACCGACGGCGCGATACCCAACAGGATGTTCTCCAGGAAGTCGGTCAGCACCCAGCCGTCACCCGCGGCCAGCGACAGCGGTGTGATCCCGGCCTGCGTCAGCGTTCGGTTGAGCTCAAGCCACTCCGCCCACTGCCGAGGCGGTTGTACGCCGGCCTTCGCGAACACCGAGGGCCGGTACCAGACCGCTGATTTGTGCGCTGTCTTGAACGGCACGCCGTACGTCGTGCCGTCGTGGACCAGGAGCTCCTTCCACAGACGTGCTCGACCGAGTGGAGCGATGTCGTCCGGCATCTGCTCGAGGTCGTTGAGGTGGCGGGGGACCAGACCGGGCTGCGGCAGCATGACGATGTCCGGTCGCCGCGTGGTCCGGGCGCCGAACGCGGTGGAGATGTCGTCGCCGAGCGGTACGACCTCGACCGGGTAGCTCAGTGAGCCGAGACCGTCGAGGACCTTGTGGAACGCGCGCAGCTCCTGCCCACTCCAGCTGACGGCCACGCGGACCGCACGCCGCAGTCCCAGCACGTCACTCGAACAGCCGGCGACCAGCAAGGTGGCTGCGGTCCCCAGGAACGCCCGACGACTAGTCCGCATCGACGAATCCGGTCGTACGGGTCGTGCTGGTGGTGATGAGCAGCAGAGCGACGGACGGGAGGTCGGGGTTCGGGCGGATGGACAGCAGCGATCCCCAGGTCGGTAGGCCGGTCGCGTCCTCCAGCACGATCACCCGCGGGTAGGCGCTGAGCGCCCGGGCCACACCGGTGAGTCGACGGCGGCCAGGGGTGATCTCGTGGGGGTAGCGGTCCAGGATGTCCTCGAGACCGCAGTTCGTCGCCATTACCCGGCTTTGTTCTCGGGCCGCTTGTTTGGTGACCGGATGCGCGGTGCGGTGGCCGTGAATCACGTTGTCGAGCACAGTGAGGTGCGGAAGCAGTCCGCCTTCCGCGGGGACCAGCCGGACCAGTCCGCCAGCTAGGACGATCGCACCGGTCGGTGGCTCGTCCAGTCCGGTCACGATGTCGGCGAGGCGGCGCCGATCGCTGACATTGGGTACGACGACCGCACGCTGCTCACCGACGTCGATCCGGAGACGCTCCGGCAGCCCCGGCACGCTTTCGAGCAGCAGTCCGTCCATCCGTGGCTGGCGCCTCCCCAGAAAGCCCCGTCGAGTGGTTCGTTAACCCTATGAGGCCAAGAGGTCCGCTCGCAGGCACACAGAGTGTCGTTCAGAAGGTCCTGCTCCAGAGGTTGATCGCGTAGTCGACCTCGGAGCCCCGGTGCGAGGCGAGGATCCGGCGGGCGTCCTTCGGGGTGAACTCGATCTTGACCACCGCTTCGAGGTCGGCCCGGGACTCGAACCGCCAGCCCATGTCCAGCGGCGTCCGGTGCCAGCCCCGGTCGGTCCAGAACCGCTCCACCTCGGGCGCCTTGATCATCGGGTACGACGTCCTGAACCACTCCCCGAACGTCGACCGGCTCCCGTCGTTGTCGATCACGAACGCGGTCCCGCCGTGGCGCATCACCCGGTCGAGTTCGGCCAGTCCGGGCTCACACCCAGGGCCGAAGAAGTACGCCCAGCGCGCATGCATCACGTCGATCGACGCGTCCGGCACCGGCAGGCGCTGCGCCGTACCCTGGCGGACTTCGACGTTCGGCAAGGCGCGCGTACGGCGTTGCGCGGCCTCGGCCAGGGCACCGTGCGGTTCGACGCCGATCACCCGTCCGGCGGTCGCGGCGAACGTCGGCAGATGGAACCCGGTCCCGCAGCCGATGTCGAGCACCGTCGCGCCGGTCCAGTCCCGGATTGCCCGCATGGCCGGCTCGATCACGCCGTCCGGGTCG
Organism: Kribbella sp. NPDC054772; assembly: GCF_053611945.1. Taxonomy (NCBI): domain Bacteria; kingdom Bacillati; phylum Actinomycetota; class Actinomycetes; order Propionibacteriales; family Kribbellaceae; genus Kribbella; species Kribbella sp. NPDC054772. The sequence goes on from NZ_JBSHBJ010000001.1 coordinate 279,322, forward strand.
ACCGCCCGGTTCTCGATCTCGTACACCTTCGGGTGGTGCCAGATGTTCGGGCTCGGAATCCCACCCTCGGCGATGCTCACCCGCTAAACCCTAGCTACGACCTGCTTGGTCGTAGCGGCGAGCAGGGCTGCCGGGACGAGCAAGATGCCGCAGAAGACCGCCAGCCAGTGGAAGCCGAGGGTGGCGAGGACCGGGCCGGCAGCTGTGCCCGAAAGGGAAGCCAGGACGCCCATCGTGAGGTCGGACAGACCCTGGGCCGACGTCCGGATGCCGTCCGGGACGGAACGGGACAGCAGCGTCGACCCGGCGACCAGACAGGCCGACCACCCGAGGCCGAGCGTGAACAGAGCCAGTCCGGTGAGCGCATGGGCGTCGTCGGGGGCGACCGCGGCCAGCGTCATCGCGACGGCGAGGATGCCGAGGCCGATGCCGATCGTGGGGATGCGGCCGAGCCGGTCGGCCATCCAGCCGGTGACTGGGGACAGCGCGTACATCCCGGCGACGTGCCCGCTGATGACAAAACCGACGATGGTCAGCGAGGCGCCGTGGTGCCGCAGGTGCACCGAGGTCATCGACATCACGCCGACCATCACCGCATGCGCGGTCGCGATGGCGAGCAGACCGAGGCGGGCGTGCGGGATGCTCATCACCTGCCGGAAGGTCTGGGCGAGTGGCTGGCGCTCCACCCGCTCCGGCCGGACCTGGCTGCGCATTCCGACCCACACGGTCGCGGAGCTCAGGCCGAAGGCGATCACCGAGAACACGTACGGCCCCGCCAGCGCCAGGATGCCGAGCGACGCCCCGACCGAACCGCCGACACCCGTCAGGTTCGGGCCGACGATGACGCCGATGGTGGTCGCCCAGACGACCACGCCCAGCGAACGGGCGACCCGGCTCGGGTCGGCGCCGTCGGTCGCGGCGTACCGGGACTGCAGGTTGGAGGCCGAGCCACTCCCGAACAGACAACCGGCCAGCAAGAGCAAGGGCAGCGAGCCGGCCTGCGCGGCGACGATCGTCAGCACTGCACCGACACAGGCGATCAGATAGCCGGTCGCCAGCGAGACCCGTCGGCCGCGCGACCGCGCCAGACCAGCCAGCGGTACGGCGACTGCGGCCGCACCCAGCGTGGTCGACGTGGCCACCAGTCCGGCCAGTGACGTCGACCCGGACACGTTCTCCGCGAGCAGTGCGGCGACCGCGAAACCACTCGCCGTCGCGACGCCTCCGAGCGCATTGCTCGCCACCAGCACCCGCAGGGTTGATCGCTGCCGCTCGCTTGTCACGGGCAAACCCTCTCATGAACCTGACAGCGAAGGTAGATCGATTGTTTGTGCTCGACATCATGGGTTCTGCGCAGTTCCGGACGGATATAGGATCGTCCTGACATAATTCGAGCCGCGCTTCCCCCTGGAGTCCGGATGTCCGACATCGCGATCGTCCCTGCCCCGCGAGAACTCACCGTCGACGAAGGGCGGTGGATCAGCGCCGACCCGGTCGGCGAGGCCGTCCGGGACGTGGTCGAGAACCTCGACCCGACCGAGTACCGCATCGACATCACCGCCGACGGTGCCCGGCTGTCGGCCGGTTCCGAGGAGGCGCTGCGGCACGCGGAGACGACGTACGCGCAGCTGGTCGAGGCCGCTGAGCCCGCTGAGGATGGCAAGGTCGCCGTACCGCTGGCTCGGGTCGCGGACGCGCCGCGATTCGCCTGGCGCGGGATGATGCTGGACGTCTCGCGGCACTTCATGCCGAAGGACTTCGTCCTCAAGGTCATCGACGTGCTCGCGCTGCACCGGCTGAACGTGCTGCACTTCCACCTCACCGACGACCAGGGCTGGCGGGTCGAGATCGAGGCGTACCCGAGGCTCACCGAGATCGGCGCGTGGCGGGCCGAGACCATGGTCGGCAAGATGTCGCACGGCCAGACCGAGTTCACCTACGACGGCACGCGGCACGGCGGGTTCTACACCAAGGCCGACCTGCGCGAGATCGTCGCGTACGCCGCCGAGCGCGGGATCACCGTCGTACCGGAGATCGATCTGCCCGGTCACATGCAGGCCGCGATCGCGGCGTACCCGGAGCTGGGGAACCACCCCGACCAGCAGCTGACCGTGCGGCAGTACTGGGGCATCAGCGACGACGTGCTGAACGTGAACGACGCGACGGTCGAGTTCGTGAAGACCGTGCTGCGTGAGGTGCTGGAGATCTTCCCGAGCGAGTACATCCACCTCGGCGGCGACGAGTGCCCGTCGGTGCAGTGGGCCGAGTCGGAGGAAGCGCGGAAGCGGCAGACCGAGCTCGGGCTGGACGAGCCCGGGCAGCTGCAGGGCTGGTTCACCGCGCAGGTCGCCGAGGTGCTCGCCGAGGAAGGGCGCCGACTGGTCGGCTGGGACGAGATGGTCGAGACCGACTGCCCGAAGGACGCGGTCATCATGGCCTGGCGGAGCGCGCAGCGCGGCGAGGTCGCGGCGAAGGCCGGTCACCAGGTCGTGATGGCGCCGTGCGAGTCGGTGTACTTCGACTACTACCAGCACGACCCGGCGACCGAGCCGCTGGCGATCGGCGGCAACATCCCGCTGAAGAAGGTGTACGACTTCGAGGTGCTCCCTGAGGCGCTCACCGATGAGGAGCAGGCGCTGATCATCGGGACCCAGTGCCAGATCTGGACCGAGTACATGGAAGGCCCGGAGCAGGTCGGCTACATGCTGCTGCCGCGACTGTCCGCCTTCGCCGAACGGGCCTGGGGCTCCCCGAAGGTCTCGTACGACGAGTTCGTCACCCGCCTCCGCCCGCACCTCGCGCGGATCGCGAAGCTCGGCGTGAACTACCGCCCCCTCGACTGAACCTCCACCCAGCGGCGAGGATGGGCCCGACGAGCGGAGGACGGATGACCGCGGTGGGGCCCCTGGACGCGATGTTCCTCGGTGGTGAGACCCGGGAGCAGCCGATGCACGTCGGTGGGCTGATGCTGTTCGAGCTCCCCGAAGGCGCCGGGCGGGACCACGTGTTCCCGGAGATCTCGCGGGATTTCGTTTCCCGGCTGTTCCAGGACCTGGTCGCGGCGCCCGAGGTGAACCCGCTGTTCGCGCGCCGGGTCCGCAACCGGCCCGTCGACCTCGGGTACTGGTCCTGGGAGCAGGACGACGAGATCGACCTCGAGTACCACGTCCGGCTGTCCGCACTGCCCCGCCCCGGCCGATACCGCGAACTGTTCGAGCTCACCAGTCGCCTGCACGGCACCCTCCTGGACCGGCACCGCCCGCTCTGGGAGATGTACCTGATCGAGGGCGTCGAGGGCCGCCGGTTCGCGATCTACAGCAAGATCCACCACTCGATGATCGACGGTGTCACCGCGCTCCGCTGGATGCAGGACACCCTCACCACCGACCCGGACCGGATCGGGATGCCGGCCACCTACGCGCTGCCGCCGAAGGCCACCGAGCCCCGCCCGGGCGCCGGGTGGCTGCCGTCGATGGCGCGGATCCCGGGCGGCGCGATGCGGACGCTCACGGATCTCGCCGGGCTGCCGCTGGCCGGTCTGCAGAGCCTGCTGCACTCGACGATGCCGTTCCAGGCCCCGAAGACGATCTTCAACCAGGGCGTGACCGGCGCCCGGCGGTTCGCGGCGCAGTCCTGGCCGATCGAGCGGCTGGAGAAGGTCCGCGCGATCACCGGCGCGACGCTGAACGACGTCCTGCTGGCGATGTGTTCAGGGGCTCTGCGCAACTATCTGCTCGAGCTGGACGCCCTGCCGGACAAGGCGCTGACGGCGATGGTGCCGGTGTCGCTGCGCGGCCGCGACGACGCGCCGGGCGGGGGCAACTCGCTGTCCACGCTGATCGCCGACCTTGCCACCGACCTCGCTGATCCCGAGCGCCGGATCCGCCGGATCATGGCATCGACCGCGCGGGCCAAGCGTGTACTGTCCGGGCTCAGCCCGCTGCAGAACCTGATCGTCGGCGCGCTCGGCTTCGGCGTGGCCGGACCGGCCGCGGTGCTGCCGGGAGTGGCGGGCCGTACGACGCCGCCGTACAACGTGGTGATCTCGAACGTGCCGGGGCCGACCGAGAGCCCGCTGTACTGGAACCGGTCACGGCTGCTCGGGATGTACCCGGCGAGCATCGTGCTCAACGGGCAGGCGCTGAACATCAGCGTGACGAGCTACGACCAGCAGCTGCACTTCGGGCTGATCGGCTGCCGCCGGACCGTCCCGCACCTGCAACGCATGCTCGGGCACCTCGAGACGTCACTCCTCGAGCTCGAGAACATCCACTGAGCACTACAGCCGGACGATGCCGTTCGGTGTGTTGAACACGGCGGCGACCAGGCCGGGCTGGCCGCTCGGGCCGACCCAGGCGACGTCGAGGTCGTCGAGGAGGTGATCGGCGGGGTGGCCGATCCAGTCGGTGACCCGGACCGGGTCGCCGGCGATCTCCAGCGCGGTGAGCTTCACGTCCTTGCCACCGATCGACGGGTGTTCGGCGAGGTCGTCCCAATGCACGAAGAACGGCAGCTGCGGATCCGCGATCAGGCCCTTGACGCCGATCTGCTGCCAGGTCAGGTTCACCCCGTCCGGCCGGTGCCGGTTGCCCGGGACCGCCTGCCGGCCGAGGCGCTTCTCCATCGCCGGCATGTCGCCGATGGCCACCACCCACCCGAGCCAGCCGCCGCCGAGCTCCTTACGGGCGCGGACCGCCTGGCCGAACGGAGCCTTGTCCGAGGCCGGGTGGTCCAGGACGTCGACGACCTCGATGTACCGGTCGTTGTCCAGCGGCAGGATGTGGTTCACGGTGCCGAACCGCGGGTGCACCCCACCGTCCACGAACTCCGCACCGAGCACCGCGGACAAGCGCTCGACCGTGGCCCGGTAACCGTCCGGCCCGGCGGCGTACGACAGATGATCCAGACGCATGCCTGTCATTCTTGACCCCGCGCCCACGGGCGGCACACCCAGGGGTGTGTCGCGGCTACTTCGACGCCGGGTGCGGCAGCAGCGGACGCGCCGCCTCCAGGTGCTGACGGCACAGGTCCGCGAGCACGTCGTACGCCTTCAGGCCCATCAGGGTCTGCAGTTCCACCTTGCTGGACTCGAAGACCGGCTCGACGGCGATGTGCGCCTCGGTGTTCCCGGTGCAGTACCAGTCCAGGTCGTGTCCACCCGGGCCCCAGCCGCGCCGGTCGTACTCACCGATCCCGACCTCGGTGTACGACGTCCCGTCCGGCCGCTCGACCTCGCGGAACGTCCGGCGGATCGGGAGCTGCCAGCACACGTCCGGCTTGGTCTCGACGAAGTGCACGCCGCGCTTCAGGGCCAGCCCGTGCAGCGCGCAGCCGGCGCCGCCGCTGAAACCCGGGCGGTTCAGGAAGATGCAGGCACCTTCCCAGACGCGGGTCTTGCGCTCACCCTCGTCGTCGGTCTCCACCCAGCCGTTGGCCCGGCCTTCCTTGCGGAACTCCCAGTCCTCCTTGCCGAGCTCCTTGACGTACTTCTTCACCCGCTTCTCGTCGTCGGCGTCGGAGAAGTGCGCGCCGAGCGTGCAGCAGCCGTCGTTCGGACGGCCCTTGTAGATCCCCTGGCAGCCACCACCGAAGATGCAGCTCCAGTTGGAGGTCAGCCAGGTCACGTCGCAGCGGAAGACCTGGTCGGCGTCTTCCGGGTCGACGAACTCGACCCAGGCGCGGGGGAAATCGAGAGAAACCTCAGGCACCTGGAAAGCGTACGCGCCCGAGCCGCACAACCGTGAACGAAGACTCCGGAACGCGCCGCTACTCCTGCCGTCCAGTAGCGTGAGGGTATGCGGCTCGGCGTACTCGACGTGGGATCCAACACCGTCCACCTGCTGGTGGTGGACGCGCATCGTGGTGCCGCGCCCTACCCGGCGTACTCGCACAAGACCGAGCTGCGGCTCGCCGAGCACCTCGACAAGGACGGCAAGATCGCGCAGTCCGGCTCCGACGGGCTGATCGAGTTCATCAAGGAAGCGACCGTGCTGGCCGAGGACAAGGGCTGCGAGTCGGTGCTGGCGTTCGCGACCTCCGCGCTGCGCGAGGCGCCGAACGGCGACAAGGTGCTGGACCGGGTCCGGAAGGAAACCGAGATCGACCTGCAGGTGCTGAGCGGCGAGGACGAGGCCCGGCTGACGTTCCTCGCGGTCCGCCGGTGGTTCGGCTGGTCCTCCGGCCGGCTGGCGGTCTTCGACATAGGAGGCGGCTCGCTGGAGATCGCCGCCGGGTCCGACGAGGAGCCGACGGTCGCGGTCTCGGTGCCGCTCGGCGCCGGCCGGTTGACCCGGGAGGGCCTGACCGCGGATCCGCCGGACAAGGACGAGGTACGGGCGCTGCGCAAGCGGGTCCGGATGGAGATGGCGGCCGTCGCGGGGGGCGTGCTGCGCGCGGGCCGGCCGCAGCGCGCCGTGGCGACCAGCAAGACGTTCCGTTCGCTGGCCCGGATCACCGGTGCGGCGCCTTCGGACGACGGGCCGTACGTCCCTCGCACGTTGGGCCGCGACGATCTGGCCGAATGGATGCCGAAGCTGACCAAGATGTCGGCCGAGGAGCGGGCCGAGCTGCCCGGGGTGTCGGCGGGACGATCGTCCCAGCTGCTCGCCGGTGCGGTCGTCGCGGACGCCGTCCTCGACCTGTTCAACCTGCCCGCGCTCGAGGTCTGCCCGTGGGCGCTCCGCGAGGGTGTCATCCTGTCCCGGCTCGACCAGCTGCAACCCCGGTGAACCAATGAACCCCCGCACGACCGCGAAGATCGGCCTGTCCACCGCCTCCGTCTATCCCGAGTCCACCGCCAGCGGCTTCGAGCTCGCGGCCCGGCTCGGGTACGACGGTGTCGAGGTGATGATCGGGATCGATCCGCTGAGTACCCAGATCGACGCGATCCAGCGGCTGATCGACTACCACCAGCTGCCGGTGCTCGCGATCCACGCGCCGACCCTGCTGATCATGCAACGGGTCTGGGGGACCGACCCGTGGAGCAAGCTCGAGCGCAGCGCCGAGGCCGCGAAGGAGCTCGGGGCCGACGTGGTCGTCGTGCACCCGCCGTTCCGCTGGCAGCGCGACTACGCGCGCGGGTTCGTCGAGGGGGTCGCCCGGCTGGAGGCCGAGACGGGCGTGACGCTGGCGGTCGAGAACATGTACCCGTGGCGCGCGCCCGGCCGCGACCTGCAGGCGTACGCGCCGAGCTGGGACCCGACCGAGCAGACCTACGCGCACACCACGCTCGACCTGTCGCACGCCTCCACCGCGGAGCAGGACTGTGTCGAGCTGGCCGCGACGATGGGCAAGAGCCTCACCCACGTCCACCTCACCGACGGCACCGGCTCCGCGAAGGACGAGCACCTGGTCCCGGGCCGCGGTACCCAGCGCGCGGCCGACCTGCTGGGCAGCCTGGCGAACCAGGACTTCCGCGGCCACATCATCATCGAGATCAACACCCGCCGCGCGACCAGCCGGTCCGAGCGCGAGGTCGACCTGGTCGAGTCGCTGGAGTTCACCCGCAAACACTTTGTCCGGACCAGCTCCCGCAAGACGCCGTTCGCGGTCACGCCGGACGGTGAGATCTCGGAGCTGACTCCGTGACAGCCCCCCGGGCGTCCCGTCGTACGCCGGGCCGTCGCCCCGGTGGACCGGACACCCGGGGAGAGATCGTCGCGGCCGCGCGGGAATCCTTTGCGGACAAGGGATTCGCGGCCACCTCGTTGCGGGCGGTCGCGCGCCAGGCCGGTGTCGACGCGGCGCTGGTGCACCACTACTTCGACAGCAAGGACGAGCTGTTCATCGAGGCGATGGCGATCCCGGTCGACCCGCGCCAGATCGCGGCGTACATCGTTGACGGACCGCGCGAGGAGACCGGTCGGCGGATCGCGAGCGCGTTCCTCGGGGCGTGGGAGTCGCCGGACGGGCAGCAGCGGATGAAGGCGCTGTTCCGCAGCGTGGTGAGCAGTGAAGAGGTGGCCCGGATGATGCGCGAAGGCATCACCCAGATGATCATCCAGCCAGTCGCCCAGGTGCTCGATGTCCCCGACGCGCAGTTGCGGGTCGGCCTCGTCGCGACACAGTTGGTCGGGGCCGCGGTCGTCCGCTACCTGGTCGAGCTCGAGCCGGTCGCGTCGCTCGACGTCGAAACGCTCATCGACCGGTTGGCGCCTGTCCTCCAGCAGCACCTGACCGGCTGATGCAGATCCCGACCGACGGCGAGATCCGCGTCCTGCACAGGGACCATGCGCCGAGCCGGTCCGCGTTCGAACTCGTCTACGAGCACTGTCAGTTGGTGTGCTCGGTGGCTTCGCAGTTCTTCGCCGGCTTGGACATCGACACGGATCTGGTTCGTGCGGGGGCGTTGCTGCACGACATCGGCGTCTACCGGCTGGAATCGACGGCGTACGTCCGACACGGTGTGCTCGGGCACGAGTTGCTGGCGTCGCTCGGCTTCCCGGTCGAGCTGTGCCGGTTCGCGTCCTGTCACACCGGTGTCGGGATCACCCGCGACGACGTCGTACGCCAGTCATTGCCGATCCCGGTCGGCGACTACGTGCCGCGGACGCCGGAGGAGGAACTGGTCATGTACGCCGACAAGTTCCACAGCAAGCGCACTCCGCCGGTGTTCCTCTCCGGTGACACGTACGCCACGGAGGTACGCCGGTTCGGCGTCGACAAGGTACGGCGGTTCGGCGCGCTGCGGACGCGGTACGGCGATCCTGCGCTGGCCGAGCTGAGCGACGCCACCGGGTACGCCGTGATCTGACGGGCTGTTGTCACGGGACGCCGTCCGAGCTAAATTCATCATATGATGAAAACTGCGGTGAGCTGCCGTGGCGTCGTCGTGGTGCGCGGCGACCGGGAGGTCCTGCACGGCGTCGACTTCGACCTCCGGGCCGGGACTGTGACCGGCCTGCTCGGTCCCTCCGGTTGCGGCAAGACGACCTTGATCCGCGCGATCGTCGGGTTGCAGGCCCGGGTGGCCGGTGACGTCTCGGTGCTCGGATCGCCGGCCGGTGCGCCGGGGCTGCGCGGGCGGATCGGGTACGTGACCCAGGAGCCCAGCGTGTACGGCGACCTGACCGTCACCGAGAACCTTCGCTTCTTCGCCGCGGTCCTCGGTGTCGCGGCCTCCGATGTGGATCGGGTGATCGAGGCCGTCGATCTACGGAGTCACGCGGGGACGCGCGTCGACGAACTGTCCGGAGGTGAGCGGTCCCGCGCGTCGCTCGCGGCCGCGCTGCTCGGTGACCCCGAGCTGTTGGTGTTGGACGAACCAACGGTTGGTCTGGATCCGGTCCTGCGCCGCGACCTCTGGGACCTGTTCCACCGGCTCGCTGACGCCGGCGCGACGCTGCTCGTCTCGAGTCACGTGATGGACGAGGCCTCGCGATGCGACCGGCTGTTGTTGATGCGGGACGGCGAACTGCTCGCCGACGACACGCCGCAGGTGCTGCTCGAATCGGCGGGCACGGGCGACATCGAGCAGGCGTTCCTCACCCTGATCGAGCGGAAGGCTGGTGCGCGATGACACCGCGGGTGACGTTTGCGGTCGCCGCTCGGGTGCTCGCCCAGTTGCGGCGGGATCACCGGACGGTGGCGATGCTGATCGTGTTGCCGACGGCCCTGGTCAGCCTGATGTGGTGGATGTTCCACGACTCGCCGACGACGTTCGACCGGATCGGCGGGCCGCTGCTGGCGGTGTTCCCGGCGATCATCATGTTCATCGTCACCTCGGTCGCGACACTGCGCGAGCGGTCCAGCGGCACGCTGTCGCGGCTGTTCACGATGCCGATGGCCAAGCTCGACTTCCTGCTCGGGTACGCCGTCGCGTTCGCGCTGATCGCGGTCGTCCAGGCCCTCGTGGTGGTGTCGATCTCGCTGTACGCCCTGAACCTCGACATCCGGGGCCCGGCCTGGCAGTTGGGTGTCGTCGCGGTCCTCGACGGCATCCTCGGTACGACGCTCGGCCTGTTCGCGAGCGCGTTCGCGTCGACCGAGTTCCAGGCCGTGCAGATGATGCCGGCGGTGATGATCCCGCAACTTCTGCTCTGCGGTCTGTTCGTGCCGCGCGACGAACTTCCCACGGTGCTGCACGCGATCAGCGACGTACTGCCACTGTCCTATGCGGTCGACGCCGTCATCGGGGTTGCCAAGGGCAACGGCTTCGGGAGCGGCACCGGCGGCGACGCACTGGTCGTCGTCGGGTTCATCGTGGCAGCACTCGGACTGGGTGCGGCGACCCTCAAGCGGCGTACCGCCTGAGGGTCGCTCGCGATCACTCGAAGACCTTGACGACCTTTCCGTTCTTGTCGTACGCCGCGACCTTCGGGAACTCCTTCAGCCTGTACTTCGACTGGGTGTACCAGGTGTAGGCGAACCAGCCGCCCTCTCCGACCGGGACCTGATAGACCGGTCCCTTCCCGATCCGCAGCCGGACCGTCTGGCCCGCCTTCGACTCCACGCGGCCCCAGCCGGTCGACGACCACGTCGTACAGATCCCGTTCGTGCAGCCGCCGCCACCACCGCCGCCGGTGTACATGTCCGCCCGAGCCGATTTGTCGGCGGGGTCGAGCACCGGATCGGCACCGCTGAGGTTGGTCAGGGTCGCGAACGTCGTGGTCCGCGCGAACTGGGACCAGTCGTCCCTGTCCGCCATCAGTTGGCACGACACGACCTTGTGCCCGGACGGGGAGATCGCGACCACGATCGCCTGCCCGAGTGTCTTCGACTCGTCGGAGGCCACCACCTGCCAGCCGGTCAGGTCGATCCAGGCGATCACCGAACAGTTCCGCAGCTTGTCCGGGATGCTCTTCGGCACCGGGTCCTTCGCCGCGGCAGCGACCAACTCCGCCGACGGCTTGTCGCCACCGGGGACGATGCACTCCGCGCGCTGCTCGCCGATCTTGATGTCGTAGATCGCCAGGTGACCCGCCCGGATCGTGCCGCGGCCCTGCAGCTTCCGCTTCTGGTTCGGGTACCTCAGGGCGCAGCGGCGCTGGGCCTCGTCCATCGAGACCCGCTGGTCGGCGGCCGCCTCGCCGCGGGGGACACCCGGCACCGGGCCGAACTGCGAGTTGCCGGCGACTTCCACCTGCTCGTTCGTGGACCTGAGATTCGGCAGCAGGCTCGCCGTGATCGCGATCGCCGCCACACCGACGACCGCTCCGCCCGCGCCGAACAGCTTCCGGCGGCGCCGGCCCTTGCGGCCGCGCTCGAGGACCTGGGCGGTGTCGAAGGGCTCGTCTGTCCCGGACTCGGCCAGCCGGTGGAGCTCGGCGCTGACCTCACGTACGTCTTCCATCTCGTTCTCCTTCACAGCACCTGGCTCGCACGCCGTCGATCGATGGCCCGTCGGAGAGTGTCGAGACCCCGCGCCGCCTGACTCTTCACGGTGCCTTCCGAACAGCCGAGGATCTCCGCGGTCTGCTCGATGGACAGGTCCTCGTAGTACCGCAGCACCACACACGCCCGCTGCCGCGGACCGAGCGACCGGAGCGCCTCCAGTACCTCGTCCCGCTCGGCGTACCCGCTCGCGAAGTCCTCCAGATCGACCTGATCCGGTACGTCGGCGATCGCCACCTCCCGCCGCCACGGACGCCGCCGCCCGTCGTACGCCGTGTTCACCACGATCCGGCGGGCATACGCGAACGGGTTCCCTGCCCGGCGTACCTTCGGCCAGGCCAGATACAGCTTGTACAGCGCGTCCTGGACCACGTCGTCAGCCCGATGCCGGTCACCCGCCACCAGAAACGCGGTCCGCCGCAAGGCCGCCCCGGCCTCCTCGACGAACTCGACAAACTCCCGGTCCCGCTCCGCCATCCGCCCCTCCACTCTCCATCTCCCCCTCAAGACGAAAAGCCCAAGCCCCCAGGTTGCACCTGCCTGCGGTCCAGCGCGTTTGAGGGGCCGCCCCCGCGAGCGGGGGGTTGCCCCCTGGGATTTCAAGGGGGCAACCCACCATCTGAGGGGCCGGCCCCTCAAACGCGCTCGGAGCGAGGCGCGGCACGAGCCGGCGGTTCAGATCCGGCGACCGAAGGCGTCGAGCAAGCGGGTCAGGACTGGGCTGTCCGCCGGCAGCTCCGGACTTGCACCGTCACCGAAGGTGCCCATGGCCCGCATCTCGTCCACATGCGGCTCGACCATTGCCCACAACCCGTCCACCACCGCCGCGTCGAGCGCCGGATCCTGCTCCGTGCCAACCGCGACGTCCCATCCGTGCACCACCAGTTCACCGAGCCGGAAGCGCAGGAACGTCGCGAAGGAGATGTCGCCACTCGGATGATGCAGGGCTCGAACCCTGTCAGCCGATGCAAAAGCCGCAAGCTGCCGAGCGCAGGAGTCCACCACAGCCGTCCGCGCGTCGGCACCGAGCTGATCGCCGTCCAGACCCGCCGTCGCCTCAGCCGCCGAAGCCCCGGCCAACAGCCGCACAGCAAACACGTTGCCGGCGACCACGTGGTCGAGCACGTCTCGCACATTCAACCCAGCAGGCGTCAGCCGGCTCCAGTCCGACGTACCAACCCCGTCTGTCAGCCCAGCGAGCCGCTCCCCGGCCGGCGCAAGCAACCCGATCCCCAAGTCGTCTCCCACAGCCACATCCAACACGGCACGTCGCCTTGAACTCCACCAATTAGCAGGCGCCGGCGCCGTATCGCGAGGCTGGTGGCGCGGGTGGCTGGCGCGCTGTTGGGGCGCTGGCGGGCTACAGCACGTCAGCCGACGCACAAGCCGCCAGCCGCCGCCATCAGCCTGACAAGTGGGCGACGTTGTGCCAGGCGGGGTCTGGTTCGACGGTGATGGTGACTTTGCCGTGGGGCCAGCCGGTGGTGGCGGCTTGGAGTTGGGCGTCGGCGGGGGTGGTGCCGTCGGTGTAGTAGTGCAGGATGCGGGTGCCGGCGGAGGTTTCGTGGGCGAGGAGGTTTCCGGAGCCACCCAAACGATCGGTGAGGTGGTCTTCGAAGGCTCGTAGTTCGTCGAGCATCTCGGATTCGGGGAGACCGTCGTCGCGCACCTTCGGGTAGCTGATCGACACCGCGACGTGGGTGTCGAGGTGCGGCCGCCGGATCGAGCGCAGGGGGTACTCCGCGGTCGCGATCACCCGTTGACCGTCGCGCGTACCCTCCAGCATCTTCCACGCGGGGCTGCCGTCGTCCAGCGTGTGCTCGGCCGCGAACCCCGCCACCACCGGCAGCAGTTCACCAATAGGTACGGCGTCCGACGGCACCGCGGCCAACGTGTCGATCGCCCCGACCCACGTCTCCACCATCTCCTCGCCGAGCACCAGGTCGAGGATCAGGAACGTCACCCGCCGCTGCGCATCGACCGACAGCGATTCGAAGACCGGATGGTGTACGCCGACGTGGACCGAGGCCGAGTCGGGTTCGATGGACACCACGGACTCGTCGATCGCGACCGGCGGCAGCCCGTCGAACTGGATCGTCACCGCGGGACCCGGGCGGCGCAGGTCGGCGTACTCCCAGAGCTGGTCGGAGGAGGGGGCGGCGCGCAGCCAGCGGCGGGCGACGGCGCGTTGCGCGGGGTTTCCGGCGGCGGTGACGATCAGGACGTGCTCGGCGAGCAGTCCGGGGCCGAGCTCCCACTCCAGGTCCGGGTGGATCCGGGCGATCCGTTCGTTCAGCTCCACGTTGGCGTCGGCCGGCTGCCGCTGGGCGACGGCGTGCGCGAGGCTCGCGGCACCGGTCGTGGACCACCAGGACCAGAACGCGCCGATCGGATCGGCGTCCACCACGATCCGCTTGCGACGCTTGAAGATGGGCATGAGCGCATCCTCTAACAACCAGGGGTGCGACCATCGCACCCAGTGAACGAACCAGTGACCGGGCTGGTGTGGTCCCGGCCACAGGATTAGGGAGCGCTCGGTTCAGGCGCGTAACCTGCTGACACCACTGGCAAATGGGTGGGTTGATGAGGAGGAACACGTAGTGCTTCGGCGAGTCCTGCTGGGCATGTCCCGCAGCCCCCAGATCAAGAAAGCCGTGTCGTCGCTGCCGGTGTCCAGTGGCATCGTGGCACGGTTCGTGGCCGGTGAGACCGCTCCGGAGGCCGTGCTGGCCACCGAGAAGCTGGTCAGCAACGGGCTGAACGTCACCCTCGACCACCTCGGTGAGGACGTCACCGACCTGGCCGCGGCGACCGCGACCGCCGACGCGTACCTCGACCTGCTGAAGAAGCTCTCCGCAGCCGGTCTCACCAAGAACGCCGAGGTCTCGGTGAAGCTCTCGGCCGTCGGCCAGGCGCTCCCGGGCGACGGCGAGAAGATCGCGCTGGAGAACGCCCGGACCATCTGTCTGGCCGCCCGCAACGCCGGGACGACGGTGACCCTCGACATGGAGGACCACACCACGACCGACTCCACGCTCGGGATCCTGCGCGAGCTGCGCCAGGACTTCCCCGAGACCGGTGCGGTCCTGCAGGCGTACCTCCGCCGTACCGAGGCCGACTGCCGCGACCTCGCGCACGCGGGCTCCCGGGTCCGGCTCTGCAAGGGCGCGTACAAGGAGCCGGAGTCGGTCGCGTTCCAGGAGAAGCGCCAGGTCGACAAGGCGTACGTCCGGGCGATGAAGGTCCTGATGAACGGCGCCGGCTTCCCGATGATCGCGTCGCACGACCCGCGGCTGATCTCGATCGCGGGCGCGCTCGCGGACCGCGCGAACCGGCAGCCGGGCAGCTTCGAGTACCAGATGCTCTTCGGCATCCGCCCCGAGGAGCAGTTGCGGCTGTCCGGCCTCGGTCACACGATGCGCGTCTACATCCCGTACGGCGAGGACTGGTACGGCTATCTGGTACGTCGCCTCGCCGAGCGTCCCGCCAACCTGCAGTTCTTCGCGCGCTCGCTGATCAGCAAGAAGTAGTCACTAGCACGGCCAGCCGTAGCCGGTGCCGTACCACTGGCTCCAGGCTCCCCAGTTCCGGGTCACGCCGTCCTTCAGTTCGTACATCCGGAACCGGACGCACTTGCCTTCCCGGTGGTCGTAGTTGCAGTAACCCCAGCCCTCGGACGACGGAAGCGCCTGGCAGTAGCGGTTCTTGCCGTAGTTCGTCTGTACCTGTGCCACCGGGGCCCAGCCGTTGGTCAACCCGTCGAAGACCCACTGGTTGTCGCCGACCCACTTGAAGCAGGTCGAGCCGATCGAGTACCCGGCGAACCGGCAGGTGTCGTAGTCCGGTGCACCGGAGGCCTTCGTCGCCTTCAGCGGATGGGTCTCGGTCGCGTCGGCGGCGACGACGTCGTCGGTGTCGGTATCGGCGTCCGACTCGTCCGCGGCGACGATGCTGCTGGTCGCGGGCGGCTGGGCAGCGGTGGCCTGGGTCAGTCCGGCGGCGAGCGGGAGCAGACCGACGGCGAGAGCGAGGGTACGGCGAAGGCGCATGGGCGGATCCTTCTCGGTCCGAAGGGGCGGGGAGGAGAGCCTATGTCCCGGCTGGTGGGCAGTGGGACCAGGATCTGAGCAGTTCGTCAGTACTCTGTGGGCATGAGTGCAAAGGTGGCCGTCCTCGGGGCCGGTGTGATGGGGGAGACGTTGTTGTCCGGGCTGATTCGGGCCGGGCGGCGACCGGAAGACCTCCTGATCACGGAGCGCCGGGGGGAGCGTGCCACCGAGCTGCGTGAGCGGTACGGCGTCGACGTGGTGTCCAACCTGGACGCGGCGAAGCAGGCGGACACCCTCGTCCTGGTGGTGAAGCCGCAGGACATGCCGGACCTGCTGGCCGAGATCGCGCCGGCCGTGCAGCCGACCCAGACCGTGGTCTCGCTGGCCGCCGGGATCACCACCGGGTTCGTCGAGTCCCGGCTGCCCGAGGGCGTCGCCGTCGTCCGGGTGATGCCGAACACGCCTGCCCTGGTCGACGAGGGGATGGCGGCGATCTCGCGTGGCGCGCACTGCGACGAGAGCCACCTGGAGCTGGCCGAGAGCCTGCTGGCCGCGACCGGCCGGGTCATCCGCGTGCCGGAGAAGCAGCAGGACGCGGTGACCGCGATCTCCGGTTCCGGACCGGCGTACCTGTTCTTCGTTGTGGAGGCGATGATCGAGGCCGGTGTCCACATGGGCCTGCCGCGCAGTACGGCGACCGACCTCGTCGTGCAGACCGTCGTCGGTTCGGCGAAGCTGCTGCGCGAGACCGGCGAACACCCGACGGTATTGCGGGAGCGCGTCACGTCCCCCGGCGGTACGACGGCCGCCGCCGTCCGCGAACTCGAGGACCACAAGGTCCGCGCCGCCTTCCTGTCCGCGATCGAAGCCGCCCGCAACCGGTCACGAGACCTGGCCGCCGAGTAACACCTCTCTCACAGCTGGCGTTAAGGTAAAGCCCCCAGGTTTTCCTGCCATGTTCGAGGGATGATTCCGCCGATGGGTAAAGGTTCGGTCGAGCCGGACACCGCGCCTGCGCAGCAGCAGGACATGCCGCAGCAGGGGATGTCGCCGCAGCAGGAGATCCCGCAGCTGCCGTGGCGGGTGCCGCTGGATCCTGCGCCGTGGTGGGCGTGGACCCTGTTCGTGCTGCCGTTCGTTGCCGTGCCCGCGTTGAACTCGTGGCTGTGGATGGGCGCCCGCGACATGCTCGCGGTCGGCCTGCTGACGATCATCGGCGCGTCGGTCGTGCGCGTCGCCGGTGGTGTCGTGCTGTATCGGGTCGACCTGTTCCCGAGCGGTCTGAAGGCGCGGACCAGCATGCTGGTCCGGAGCCTCGCCTGGCAGGACGTCGGGAAGCTCGAGATCGGCGACGACAACGTGGTTCTGACCCGCGGTCCCGACGAGCACGAGATCAACGGCATCCCGGAGGGCCGCACCGCCGAGGTCGCCGCGGTCATGGAGGTACTGCGCGAGCGGGCCCTGTCCGCCCCGGTCCAACGACACCGCCCGCGCCCCGGCCTCGGCACCCTGTTCGTCCTCCTCTACGTCGTCCTCTCGATCGGCGCTTTCCTCCTCCGCTGGCACATCGTCATCTGACCCACGGCCCCTCACCAGTGATCCGGTCGACGGACACCCGGACGATCGTCGCGCCCGCGTAGACGGCTTCGTTGCCGAACGGGAACTCGTCCCGACCGAGATACTTCTTCGTCAACCGATCCATCAACGCCTTGTACTGCTGCGGAGTCCCGGGACCTTCGAGCGTCACCGTGCCCCGCAGCACGAGGTACTGCGTCAGTCCGCGCGGACTCACCTGGTCGTCCTGCACGACCACGGTCACCCGCGGATCGCGGCGCAGGTTGCGGGTCTTGCGATGCCTCTCCTCGACCCCGATCAACAGCTCGTCGCCGTCGCGCCCGACCCACACCATCGAGGCGTGCGGCGACCCGTCCGGGTCGATGGTGATCAGCGTGACGTCCTTGGGCTCGTCGAAGAGCCGGTGGGTGCTCTCGGGAAGTCTGTTCATGCAGCAGACGCTAGGCAGCGCCGTGGGAACCTCTGGGTACCCTGACCGCTGTGTACGGTGCGGAACCTGGTGACGTCTTCCTGGCCGACTGCCCCGCTCGCCTCGCGGTCGAGGTGATCGCGGACAAGTGGGCCGTCGTCGTGCTGTGGGGTCTCAACGACCACGCCCGACGGCACTCGGAGCTGATCGAGCTGATCGGCGGGATCTCGAAGAAGGTCCTCACCCAGACGCTCCGCCGCCTGCAGACCAACGGTCTGGTCGCCCGCACCGACCACGGCGGCGTCCCACCACGCGTCGAATACGAGCTGACCGAACTCGGCCGAACCCTGATGGTCCCGGTCCGATTGCTCACAGAGTGGGCGGAGGAGAACGGCGACGCGGTGCTCGCGGCGCAGGAGGGAGGATGACCGCATGGACTTTTCTTTGTGGCCTGCGGCATCCAGGGACTGGGCGGACGTGCTCGAAGGGGCGGAGTACGCCGAGCGGACCGGGTGGCACGGGGTCTGGATCGCTGATCACTTCATGCAGAACGGGGACGACCTGTCCGTTCCCGTCAACGAATGTCTCGCGCTGATCGCCGGCGTCGTCGCGCGGACCGAGCGCGTGCGGGTCGGTTCGATGGTGCTCGGCAACACCTACCGGCATCCGGCGGTGGTCGCGAACCAGGCCGCGACGATCGACCAGATGGCGAACGGACGGTTCGTGCTCGGCATCGGCGCCGGCTGGCAGGTCAACGAGCACGAGGTGTACGGCATCGAGCTCCCGCCGGTGCGCGAGCGCCTGGCCCGGTTCGAGGAAGCCTGTCAGGTGATCACGGGCCTGCTCACCCAGGACCGCACGACCTTCGACGGCACGTACTACCAGCTGACCGACGCACCCTGCGAGCCGAAGCCGGCCAAGCTCCCGATCCTGATCGGCGCCGCCGGCGAGAAGGTTGCCCTCGGCATCGTCGCGAAGTACGCCGACGAGTGGAACCACTGGGGCCGCCCGGACCTCGCGGCGCAGAAGGGCGCGGTGTTCGCCGAGCACTGCGCGCGGATCGGCCGCGACCCGAAGACGGTACGCCGTTCCGCGCAGGCGATGATCGAGGTCGTCGTACCGGGGGACACCGAGGCGGCCGAGCGGAAGCAACGGCTGGAGAGCCGCGGGGCGCACGTGATCATGGGATCGGCACAGGAAGTGCTCGACGTCGTCGCGCAGTACCCCGACGCCGGGATCGACGAACTGCTCGTGCCGGACTCACAACTCGGTGACGGCAATCGGCGGTTCGACGCGTTGGAGCGGCTCCGGGAAGAAGTTCTGGAGAAAATCTGACCCCGGTGTCGGATCGGTCCGGTGCCGTTCGTGGGGTAGGTGAACGCGGACCAGCAGGTCCGCCCGATGAAGGAGCAGGCGTGGCCGAGTACATCATCTACTTCAACCAGCAGTGGGTGGGTGACCACACCGAGGAGTGGTTCGCCGGCCGCAGTCCGCTCGTCCGGGTGGTGCTGGACGAGCTGAAGGAGGCCGGTGCGTACGTCTTCGCCGGGGGACTGGTCGAGGACGGGCCGATCTACGCCGCCGACCCGACCAGCGGCACCGTGTTGCTGACCGACGGTCCGTACGTCGAGACCAAGGAGTACCTGGGCGGGTTCACCGTGGTGAGCGTGCCCGACGACGAGACCGCCAAGAAGTGGGCGGCCAAGGTCGCGGAGGCCTGCGGCTGGCCGCAGGAGGTTCGGCAGGTCAGGTAGTCGGCCGCGCCGTCGCGGCTACTGAAGCTCCAGTGTCGCGACCACAGGCCAGTGGTCGCTGGGCACTCGTCCGTCGGGACGGAAGTGCGAGACGGCCGCGTCGGTCACGGTCCACGTCGGGGTGACGAGGATGTGGTCGATGCGGTCGTCGTCGACGGCGCCGGTGAAGTCGTGCCAGCTGCCGCCGGCCTCGGTCGGTACGGCGAGCCGCAGGCCCGCGTCGACGAGGGTCTTGAGCGGCGGGGAGTCGGGTGTCGCGTTCAGGTCACCCATCACGATCCACGGCAGCGATCCGCCGATCCAGCGGGCGAGCAGCCGCGAGGACTGCAGCTGTGCGACCTCGCCGGCGTGGTCGTAGTGCGTGTTCACGACGCCGACCGTCGTACCGTCGCGGTGCCGCAGCCAGACCAGCGTCGCGACCCGGGTCAGGTCGGCGTCCCATCCGATCGACCCCGGCGTCCCCGGGTCGTCGGACAGCCACCGGGTCTCGAAACGTTCGATCCGCCACTCGCCCGGCCGGACCATGACGGCGGCGTGCTCGCCGGCGCTCATCCCGTCCTCCCGGCCGGCGCCGACGATCTCGTGCTTCGGGAACCGCCAGCGCAGGTACTCGAGCTGGTCGGGCAGCACTTCCTGCAGCCCGACCACGTCGGCGTCCAGGTGCTCGATCGCCGCCACCGCCGCTTTCCTCCGGACCGGCCAGGCGTTGTCGCCGTCGGGTGCGGACGAGTTGCGAATGTTGAACGTGGCGGCGCGAATCTTCATGGTGCTGATCCTGCCAAACCCATGGCTCGGGCCGCAGCCTGGAGTCGGGGCGCGCTCGCGTCGAGCGCTCGGTCCCGGCCCTGGGCGAGCAGCTGATCGATCGCGCCGGGATCGGTCGTCAACCGCGCGTACTCCTTCTGCAGCGGCTCGATGACGGTGAGAACCGCGTCCGCGACGTCCTGCTTCAGAGCGCCGTACGACGAGTACGCGGGCGCGAGCTGCACCGGGTCGCCGTCCGTGCACGCGGCCAGGATCTCCAGCAGGTTGGTGACGCCGGGCTTGTTCGCCTCGTCGTGCCGGACCTCGTTCTCGGAGTCGGTGACGGCCCGCATGATCTGCCGGCGGATCACGTCCGGCGGGTCCAGCAGCCGGATCGTGCCGATCGCGTCGTCGGCGTCGGACTTGCTCATCTTCGCGGTCGGGTTCGCCAGGTCCTTGATCCGCATGGCCAGCGCCGCCTTCGCGAGCTGCGGTACGACGAACGTCTCGCCGTACTCGCGGTTGAACCGGATCGCGATGTCGCGGGCCAGCTCGACGTGCTGGTCCTGATCGCCGCCGACGGGGACCCGCTCGGCGCCGTACAGCAGGATGTCCGCGGCCATCAGGCACGGGTACGTGAACAGCGAGGCCCGTGTCATCGGCCGGCCGTTGCCCTTCTCCTTGTACTGGATCATCCGCGACAGCTCACCGACGTACGACGTGCACTCGAGCAGATACGCGAGCTGCGCGTGCGTGGGTACGTCGGACTGGACGAAGACCGTGCCCTCGGGGACACCGGCCGCGAGCATCAGCGTCGCGAACTCGCGGGTCAGGGCGGCGAGTCTTCGGGGATCGTGCTTGGTCGTCATCGCGTGCAGGTTCGCGACGAAGTAGAACCCGTCGGGGTCGGTGAACCGGCGCAGGGCGCCGAGGTGGTTGCCGAGCGTCAGCCGGCCGGACGGGGTGATGCCGGAAAGCGAGGTCATGATCGATGCCCTTTCGGTGTAGGGAGCCCCACCGAGGGCATCAAAAAAGGCCGCCTCGGCGAGGCGGCCTCTTGGATGCGTGCGAACACGCCGGGTGGACCGCCCTAGGCGGCCCACCACAGCTGCAAGTATGTGTTCACGCCGTCAGCGTATCACTGGGTGAGCGACTGAACGATCAGCTCGTTACGGGCGTCCTGACCGAGCGGAACCGACGGGTGCACACCGTCGCGCAGGTAGTTCGCCAGCCGGTACGGCTTGACCCAGAGCCACTCGGCCCAGCGGATCACCTTCAGGTTCGGGTGCCGCTCCTGGGCGTCGTACAGCTGCATGTTGAGCCACGAGCTGTTGCGCTGGTCGGCGAGTTGCACGGTTGCTGTCACGGCCTTGCGGACGACCTGGAGGTTGACCCAGTAGACCGTCCGGTTCTTGCCCGCGATGCTCATCGCCCGGTCGACCTGGGCGGCGAACTTCGGCGGGTCGAAGATGTCGTTCGACCCGCTGGCCATCAGAATCCGCCGCGGCAGGCCGTACGCCGACGCCCACTGCTGCAGCGCGTCGACGGCGCCGGAGGTGGGCCGGCTGGACCAGTTGTTGACGGCCATCTGGCTGCCGTCGCGGCCCAGCAGCCGGGTCGCCAGCGACTTCCCGTCCTGGACCGAGATGCTGTCGCCGAACATGTAGACACCGCTGGTCGCGACCACCCGGTGGATCTGCGTAGTGGTCGAGATGGCCCGGGTGGTGTTCGTCCAGGAGCCGAGAACGCCGGAGCCGTACGGTCCGGGCGACGCGACCGTCGCCGAAGCGAATTCGGTGGTCGCGGACGCGGTCTGGGAGACGGCCAGGCCGGCGGCTGCTGCCGCTCCGGCCGTGACGAGCTGCCGTCGGTTCGGTTTGAAGAGCCTCACCGGGAGAACTGTAGGGCGCGGTGGGGGACTTGCAAGTCCGGATCTCGGTCTGTATCTCACTGTCTGCAGTCGGCGCTCCGCGGATTCGGCGGTTTCGTCGGCATAATTCCGCAAATCTTGTAACGCTTTGCAGTCCGCTGCCGATTAATCGACTGTTGGAACCAGTCACGGGCCGGCGCGACCACGGAGGGGTGTCGCGCCGCCCTTCCACTGGGTCACGAGCGCGTCGTCGCGAGCGCGCGTCGTCAGGCGCGCGTCACCAGGTCCTCGATCAGTGGCCCGGCGACGGCCATCAGCTCCTCGGGCGTGGCGTCCAGCCCGTCCAGCTTCACCAGGTGCCGGGAGATGACCAGCCCGAGGGTCAGCGCGCCGATCACGCCGGAGCGCATCACGGCGTCCTCGCCAGGCAGTTGCGCCGCGACCTGACGCTGCTGCGCGGTCATCGCCGTACGGACTTCTTCGGCTGCCTCCGGGTGGCTGAACATCGCGCGCAGGGCGGCGAGCGCGGCGGTCGGTTCGTCGGCGAGTTTCGCGGTCAGGGCGGCGACGAGCTGTTCGGCGATCTGATCCGGCGAGCCCTCGATCGGTCCGTCTGCCGGGACCGCGGCTGCCTGCGCGAACAGCTTCTCCTTGGAGCCGAAGTACCGCATCACCAGCCCGGGGTCGCTGTCGGCCGCGGTCGCGATCGCGCGGATCGTGGTCCGGTCGAACCCGTGCTCGCCGAACAGTTGCCGCGCGGCGGCCAGGATCCGCGCCTCGGTCCGTTGCCGTTGCTCCACCCGTGTCGTCACGAAGTTCAGTCTACGCATGTTGACTCAGGAGCTCGGTCGGGTCTACGGTTTCAGTCAACACTTGTAGACTGAAAATGAGGTACTCCGATGATCCAGGCGATCCTGCTGACCTTCCTGGCCGGGCTGTGGGGGGCCAACGGCATCCCGCACTTCGTCCAGGGCATCACCGGGCGCGAGTTCCCGAACGTGACCGGCAACTCCGCCACCAACAACGCGCTCGGCGGGCTGGCGGCGTTCCTGATCGCGGGCGTGCTGCTCGCCGTCGCCCACCCCGGCGGCCATCCGCGGGCGGCGCTGATCGCCGGCGCGGTGGGTGTCGTCGCGATGACGATCTTCCATGCGCGCCGCGGCGCCTACTGGCTGAGCGCCAGGTTCGGGAAGCCGATCCCGGAGGTCTGACGGCTAAGGTCAGGGACATGAGTGGTGAGGCGTTGCTGGTCTTCGACGACGGATTGACCGCGTACGACTTCGGCCGTGGCCACCCGATGAGTCCGATCCGGGTGGAGCTGACGATCAAGCTGGCCCGCGCCCTGGGGGTGCTCGACGAGCTCAAGGTGGTCCCGGCGCCGATCGCGGACGACGCGCTGCTCGAAACCGTGCACACCCCCGAGTACATCGCCGCCGTGAAGCGCGCGGGCGAACAGCCGGACGACGCCGACCCGATCCACGGTCTCGGGACCACCGACACGTACTGCTTCTCGGGGATGCACGAGGCCACGGCGCGCATCGTCGGCGCCAGCGTCGAGGCGGCGCGTGCGGTCTGGGAGGGCGACGTACTGCACGCGGCGAACGTCTCCGGCGGGCTGCACCACGCGATGCCCAACCAGGCCAGCGGTTTCTGCGTCTACAACGATCCGGCGATCGCGATCCAGTGGTTGCTCGACCATGGTGCGGACCGGGTCGCGTACGTCGACGTCGACGTGCACCACGGGGACGGCGTACAGACCGTGTTCTACGACGACCCGCGGGTCCTCACGGTCAGCCTGCACGAGTCGCCGACCACACTCTTTCCCGGCACCGGGAGCGCCGGCGAGACCGGCGGCCCGAACGCCGAGGGTACGGCGGTCAACGTCGCACTGCCGCCCGGGACCGGGGACGCGGGCTGGCTGCGCGCGTTCCATGCGGTCGTCCCGGACGTGGTGAAGGCATTTCGGCCGCAGGTGCTGGTCACGCAGCACGGGTGCGACTCGCACGTCGAGGATCCGCTGGCCCACCTGACGAAGACGATCGACGGGCAGCGGGCGGCGTACCTCGCCTTGCACGAGCTCGCGCACGAGCTGACCGACGGGAAGTGGATCGCGACCGGCGGTGGCGGGTACGCGATCGTCGACGTCGTACCGCGGGCCTGGACGCATCTGCTGGCGATCGTCGCCGGGCACCCGATCGACCCGCTGACTCCGGTACCGGAGGCGTGGCGCGAGGAGGTCCAGATGCGGTTCGGCCGAGTTGCGCCGGTGCGGATGACCGACGGCCGGGACGCGGCGTACGTCGACTGGTCCAGCGGCTACAACCCCGATACCTGGCTCGACCGCGCGATCAAGGCGACACGCGACGCCAGCTTCCCTCTTTTAGGTATCGATCCTAGTTATTGAGTCACAGAAGTCCCCCTCTTTCCCATTCGTACCAACAGCCACTACGCTCGTTCCATGCGCGGACGGAGGTGCCGGAGGGGAAGCCGGCGCACGATCCGTGCTGGAAGTGCGGTGCGCAATGGCATCAAAGAAGTCCGGTGGTGAGCAGCCGCTCGCCGAGGTGAAGTTCCTGACCGTGGCGGAAGTCGCCACGGCCATGCGCGTGTCCAAGATGACGGTGTACCGCTTGGTGCACTCCGGTGAGCTGCCCGCGGTGCGGGTGGGTCGTTCGTTCCGGGTCTCGGAGGAAGCCGTGCACGACTACCTCAAGGGCGCCTACTTTCAGGCCGGATAACAACGAGAGGCGAAGGGGCCGGATCCGTCAGGAACCGGCCCCTTCGTCATGCCCCGGGGCGGTTGAGTTCTCGGAGGGCCTTGGCTGCCTGCTCGACGGTCTCCTCCGGCAGGCCGGCCCACAGCTCGTGGTGAGCGGCTGAGCTCGCCTTCACCGCCTGCTCGGCGAGGCTGATCCCCTCCGGCGTCAACCGGATCTGCGTGCCCCGCCCGTCGTCCGGATCCGGCTCGCGGACCACGAGCCCCCGCCGTACCAGCCCGTTCGTCACGTTGCTGGTGCCGCCGGACGACAGCAGCAGGTTCCGGCTCAGATCCGACGGCTTCTGCCGGTACGGCGCTCCGCCGCGCCGCAACGAGACGATCACGTCGAACTCCGCCGTGGTCAGCCCGAGCTCGCGCAGCACCCGCCGCGTGGTCTCGTTCAGCTCGCCGGCCAGTGTCATGATCCGCTTCGTCAGCTCGCTGCTCGGATACAGCACTTCGGGCAGTTCCTGTCCCCAGGAAGCGATCAGCCGGTCCACCGCGTCGTCGGTCACGGTTGACATCCTAGATTCCTTTGATGATAGCTTTCACAAAAGCTTTCTAGTGAGGGAGATTGCTCCATGTTGCTGCTCCAGGGTGGGACCGTGATCGACACCGCTCCCGAGGTGGTCGTCCGCCGGAACACCGACGTACTGATCGACGGCGGGCGGATCGCGGCGGTCGGGACCGGACTGCGGGCCGACGCCGAGGTGATCGACGCGCGGGACCGGATCGTGCTCCCGGGGTTCGTCGACACCCACCGGCACCTCTGGCAGACCGCGCTCCGCGGCCTCGCGGTCGATGCGGATCTCGGCGTGTACTTCGAGCGCGTCCTCGGAACCTACGGAACACGTTTTCGCGCGGAAGACGTTGCTGCGGGCAACCTTGTCGGCGCGTTGGAGTGCCTTGACGCCGGGATCACCACGGTGCAGGACTACTCCCACGTGCAGCGCACGCCCGAGCACGCCGACGCGGCGCTGGACGCGTTGCAGCGCAGCGGGATCCGGGCCGTCTTCGGGTACGGTCCTTCGCCGTTGAGCGGCGGTGCCGTGGACGCGCGGGAGATGCGGCGGATCATGGACCGGCGGTCGGAGCGTCTCGAGTTGGCGGTGGCGGCGATCGGGCCGTCTTACGCGCCGTTCGAGACGGTGCAGGCGGACTGGGAGCTGGCGAATGCGCTCGACGTCCCGGTGGTTGTGCACATCAGCAGCAGCTCGGACACACCCGATCCGATCACGCGGTTGCGCGATGCCGGGTTGGCGCGGCGGAACACGCTGTACGTGCACGGAAACAACTTGCCGGACTCCGAGTTGAAGGTGATCGCCGAGACCGGGGCGGCGGTCTCGACCACGCCGACGGTCGAGGCACGGATGCAGATGGGGGAGCCGCTCGCCGGCCGGCTTCGTGCGGCCGGGGTCGATTTCAGCCTCGGTATCGATGTCGTGACCACGGCCGGCGGGGACATGTTCCGGGCGATGCACGAGGTACTTTCGCTCGGCCATACAGCGTTTTCCGCCGCCGAGGTGCTGCAGTTGGCGACTGTCGGAGGAGCTCAGGCGCTGGGGCTGACCGATGTTGGGTCGCTGGCCGTTGGCAACCAGGCTGACGTCGTGCTGTTGCGCGGCACCGACGTCAACCTGGTGGGTGGGATGCATGATCCGGTTGCGACCGTGGTGACCTCGGCACACCCGGGCAACGTCGACACGGTCCTGGTCGGGGGTATGCCGGTGAAGCGAGACGGCCGGCTGGTCAGTACGTCGTTGCCCGCCGCGCTCGCGGCACTCGCCGAGTCCACGTCGTACCTCACCGCTTGAGGAGGGTCCGGATCGCAGTGGTGATTTCGCTGGGAGCTTCCTCGGCCATGAAGTGGCCGGCGGTGGTGGTCTGGTGCTGGAGGTCGGTGGCCCACGCCTTCCACCGGGCAGCCGCGTCGAAGCCGAGGGCGGCGCCCCAGTCCTGCTGGATCACCGTCAACGGCATCCGCAGCTTGTTGCCCCGGGCAAGATCCTTCTGGTCGTGGGTGACGTCAACGGTCGCCGACGCCCGGTAGTCCGCGACGATCGACGGTACGGCGCGTCGGCAGGCGGCGAGGTATTCCGCCCGTACGTCGGCGGGGATCGCCTCCGGATCGTTGGCCCACAGGTCGAGGAAGTAGCCGAAGAACTCGTCCGAGCTCGCCGCGATCATCCGCTCCGGCAACCCGGCCGGCTGTGCCATCAGATAGAGGTGGAAACCCACGGCCGCGCTGGTCCCGTGCATCACCTCCCACATGTCGAGGGTCGGCAGTACGTCGAGGCACATCAGATGCTTGATTACGTCCGGGTGGTCGAGACCGGCTCGGAACGCGACGAGCGCGCCCCGATCGTGACCGACCAGTGCGAACGTGGAGTGCCCGAGCTCGCGCGCCACGGCGACGGCGTCGGCCGCCATGGTCCGCTTCGAGTAGTCGTCGAGCGGCTTGGCACTGTCGCCGTACCCACGCAGGTCCGGGCAGATAACGGTGTGGTCGGCGGCCAGGTCCGTGGCGACGTGCCGCCACATCAGGTGGGTCTGCGGGAAGCCGTGCAGCAGCACAATCGGCGTACCGGAGCCGCCGACGGCGACGTTCGACGTCACACCGTTCGCTCGGATCTGGTGATGGTCGAATCCGTTGATCTTCATGCGAATCAGCCTGGCGGAGCGCGATGAGCGTTCGATGAGCACGCTACGGTGACCACGTGGAGTTCGGTGTGCTCGGGCCGGTGGTGGCCTGGGACGGTCAACCGGTCGACCTGAGGGGCCCGCGGCACCGCGCGGTCCTGGCCCGGTTGATCGTGGCGCGCGGGCGCGTCGTACCGGCGAGAGTGCTGGTCGACGACCTGTGGGCCGATCCGCCCGACGGTGCGCTGAGCGCGTTGCGGACCTTCGTGGCAGCGCTGCGGCGGGCGATCGAGCCGGATCGGGCGCCGCGGGCACCGGCGCGGTTGCTGATCACGTCGGGTCCTGGTTATGCCCTGCGGACCGAGGCCGTCGATGCGTGGCGGTTCGAGCAGACGGTGACCTCGTCGTCGTTGCCGGAGTTGCAGCGCGGGTTGGCTTTGTGGCGCGGGCCGGCGTACGCGGAGTTCGCCGACGAAGGGTGGGCGCTGGCGGAGCGTTCGCGGTTGACCGAGCTGCGGTTGCGGGCGGTGGAGCGAGTCGCGGAGGCGCGGCTCGCGGCTGGACTCGCGGCCGAGGCCGTGCCGGAGCTCGACGCGCACGTGACGGAGCACCCGTGGCGTGAGGACGCGTGGCGGCTGCTCGCGCTGGCGCTGTACCGGAGCGATCGGCAGGGCGACGCTCTCGCCGTACTGCGTCGTGCTCGGGAGACCCTGGTGGGTCAGCTCGGTGTCGACCCTGGCGCGGGGCTCAGCCGGTTGGAGAACGACATCCTCAACCAGGCCACGCATCTCACCCCGTTGGGGACCGTTTGGTCCGAGACCGCTGCGGCGTACGACCGGGCCGTCGGTGGCACGCGGGCGCGGATCGAATCCACCGTCGGCCTGCTCCGCAACCTCGCGGTCACCGGCGGCGGTGGGCTCGAGGAGGCGCGTCGGCACCGGCTCGCCGCCGTGACGGCCGCGGAGGAACTCGGCGATCCCGACCTCACCGCGCGCGTCATCGGGGCGTACGACGTACCGGCGATCTGGACGCGGTCGGACGACGAGACGCAGGCGGCCGCGATCGTGGCGGCCGCCGAACGGGTGCTGCCGACGCAGGACCACCCAAGTATCCGCGCCCGCCTGCTCGCGACGATCGCGCTCGAGTCCCGCGGTTCGCGCGCACCCCGCGCTCGCGAGGCGGCGCTCGAGGCCGAGCAGCTCGCCCGCGGTCTCGACGACCCGGCGCTGCTGGCGTTCACGCTGAACGGCGTCTTCCTGCAGACCTGTCACCGCGCCGGCCTCGCCTCTGAACGCGACGCCATCGGCGCCGAGCTCGTCACCCTCTCGCAGCGCCACAACCTCTTCACCTACGAGGTTCTGGGCCATCTGATCCGGCTGCAGTCCGCCTGTGCACACGCCGATCACGCGGCCGCCGACGAGCACGCCGCGGCCGCCGACGCACTCGCGGCGCGACACGAACTCCCACTCGTCGCGGTCTTCACCCGCTGGTACGCCGCTCTGCGCGAAGACACTCCGGATTCCTACCGCGCTGCAGCTTCGACGCTCGACGGGGCGGGAATGCCCGGTCTGAGCGCCGGTCTCCTCCCGCTCGCGCTGGCCGCGCACGCCGTACGGCACAACCAGCCGATCCCCGAGGCCGACTACGGCCCGCATGCGCCCTGGGTGCAGGGTTCGCCGGATCCGCCGCCCGGTCTGCTGCTCGAGGCGCACTGGGCGCTGACCGCGCACGCGGCCCGCCGATCGGGTGATCGTGAGCTGTTGAAGAAAGCGCAGGAAGCGCTGGCACCTGCCGCAGACGAGCACGCGGCCGGCAGCGGCCTCCTCACCCTCGGCCCGATCGCCGACTACCTGAGCTAACTGTCGCTCGGGGCGAAGGATGGTGAGGGGTAGCGGCTGTCAGGGCTAGTGGTCGTCCGATGAGCCGGTCTCGGCTTTGCGGTCGGCCTGGTGCCGCAGCTCGTGATGCGACTGGTGCGCCGTCGTCCGGTACGCCTCTTCGTACGCCGCGAGCGCCCCGGCCACCCCGGATCCGCGCCCGCGCCGCTTGGCCCACGACGCGAACCAGGTCAGCCCCGCGAGCACCACCGCGAGTCCGCCGAGAAACACCACGTAGGCCATGCGATCACCGTACCCGCACGTTCCCAGCGTGCTCCCAGGTTTCTTCCAGGCCGGTCGCAGTCCGCGCGCACAGGATGGAAACACCAACCCGAAGGAGGCTCCCGATGCCGATCCGAATCGTCAAGACCGTTGCCGTAGGCACCATCGCGACCCTGGGCCTGGCGGCCGTCGCCTTCACCCCCGGCGCCTACGCGAGCACCAGCAAGCAGACGGCGACCCCACACCTCGCCGTCCTCACCAAGCCAGTCGCCCCCGTCGCCGTCCGCAAGGCCGCCTAGAGATCCAGGCTCCAGTCGTTGCAGCGCATCCAGTGCCCTTTCGGGTATTCGAAATCGCGCTCGCGGAGCAAGGTGAACCCGACTCGCCGGCACAACGCATTGGACGCCGCATTGGCCACGCCCGGGTAGGCGTGCAGCGTCCGATGCGATCCGGCCGCCCCCGCGACCTTCGCGACCGCCTGCACGGCGCCGGACGCGAGCCCGCGCCCCTGGAACTCCGGCAGGATCGCCCAGCCCGTCTCCCAGACGGTCTCGTCACCCTCCTCGTGCTCCCAATAGCCGATCGACCCGGCCCGCTCACCGTCCTCGGTGACGATGACGAACATCTGCCCGACGAACTCGTTCTGTACGTACTTCTGGTGCCGGTCCCGCAGCTTCTCGGGCGTCTCCGGACCACCGAGGTACGCCGTCATCTCTGCCGTGTTGCACCGCTCGAGCAGCTCGAAATCCTGCTCACTCCACGAATCCAGCGTCACCATGCAGCCAGTAGACCAGCCGCCACCGACAGTGTCAGGGCAATCAGGCGGTCAGGCAGCCCGCCGGGCGCGCAGGGCCAGCGCGTGCGGGATGTCCGGGCCGGTGGGCTCCTCGAAGTGCTCCACCGTCAGGCCGGACGTGACGACGGCGTTCAGGAATCCGGCCAGCGTCAGGTGGGACATCCCGATCCGTCGGCGGATCCCGTCCTCGCCCCACCACGGCATCTCGGTGTGCCACCCCGTCTGGCGGTACGTCGGATGCACGGTCCGGCGCCCGTCCTCCTCGTAGACGACATGCGGTCCGTTGAAGCACGGGTGGACGCCGTACGTGACGAACACACCGCCGGGACGGAGCACCCGGGCTGCCTCGCGGAGGACTGCGCCGAAGTCGTCCACGTCCGTGGAGATCCACAGGGAGACGGCGGTGTCGAACGAGGCGTCGGCGAACGGAAGGGCTGCCGCGTCACCGTGCAGCAGCGGACCGGTGGTGCGCGTCCGGGCGCGGCGGAGCTGGTCGATCGAGAAGTCCAGTCCGACCACGGAGCGGCCGCTGGCGCGGATGGTTGCGAAGTTCCGCCCGGTGCCGCAGCCGATGTCCAGACAGGGGCCGGAACCCGGACCGAGCAGTTCCAGCAGACCGGGCTGATGAGGCGGTGCATCGGCCACGAACCGCTCGTCGTACCACTCCGCCAGACCGTCGTAGCGAGCTCTCATGGCGCCTCCCCAGGTCGGCTCCTACTCTAGTGGTGGAGCCTGCTTTAGGTCGGGGAAGCGACCTACGGGTAAGCTTTGCCGACGTTCTCTTTGAGTTTGGGTGGTCAGACGTGGGTTCCGTAATCAAGAAGCGCCGTAAGCGTATGGCGAAGAAGAAGCACCGCAAGCTGCTGAAGAAGACGCGGGTCCAGCGCCGCAAGCTCGGCAAGTAAGCAGTTTTCGCCGCGCCCGGTCCGGCTGGGGGGTTTCTCGTGGCACAGGTAGTGATGGTGACCGGCGTCTCGCGAGACGCCGGTGCTCGCTGTGCCCGGGCCTTGGCCGAGGACCCGTCGATCGGCACCGTGCTCGGTGTCGACGTGGTCCCGCCGCGCGCGGAGCTCGGCCGGGTCCGGTTCGTCCGGGCGGACATCCGCAACCCGGTGATCGCCAAGGTGATCGCCGCGGAGGATGTTGACACGGTCGTGCACACCGGCGTCGTGGCCACTCCAGGCAGCGCCGGCGGTCGGTCGTCGATGAAAGAGATCAACGTCATCGGCACCATGCAGCTGCTCGCCGCCTGCCAGAAGGCGCCCGGCGTGGCCAAGCTCGTGGTCAAGTCGTCGACCACGGTGTACGGCGCGGGTCCGCGTGATCCGGCGATGTTCACCGAGGAGATGGCGCCGCGGGCGACCCATCACCACGGGCTGAGCAAGGACGCGGTCGAGGTCGAGGGGTACGTGCGCGGCTTTGCGCGGCGCCGCCCCGACGTCTGCGTCAGCACGCTCCGGATGGCGAACTGGATCGGCCCCAAGACCGACTCCCCGATGACGCGGTACTTCGGGCTTCCCGTCGTACCGACGGTCTTCGGGTTCGACGCGCGCCTGCAGTTCCTGCACGAGGACGACGGGGTCGAGGCGATCCGGCACGCGACCGTGAACGACCTCGCCGGGACCTTCAACCTGGCCGGTGACGGCATTCTCACGCTGTCCCAGGCGATCCGCCGGCTCGGCCGGCCGACGCTGCGGCTGCCGTCGTTCACCGCCTCCAGCACCGCGGCGGCCGTCCGGCGCGCCCGGCTGGCGGACTTCTCGCCGGACCAGATCACCTTCCTGACCTTCGGGCGTGGCGTGGACACCACGCGGATGCGGACCGAGTTCGGGTTCGAGCCGAAGTACACCACCGCAGCGGCGTTCGACGACTTCCGCGCCTCGCTCGGGACCGGCGCGATGACCCGGATGTCCGGGCTGCTGTCCGCCGGGCTGGGGGCGTTCCGTGGCTGACGCGGACGTCATCCCGATCGGTTCCGGCGGCAGGCCGGGCCGCGGGAGCGGTCGCCGTACGACGCCCTCGGCCGCGGCCCGTGCGCTCGCCGGTGATGGAGCACGCTCTAAGAAGAAGTCCCGGCGTACCGAGACTCCGGCGGAGCCGACGGCCGACTCGGTCGCCACGGTGCCCGAGGTCGACGTACCGCTGACCGAGCTGCCGAAGCTCGACTTCGCGGGACTCGAGCGGGTCGTGCGGCAGCTGTTCGGGGAGGACGGCGAGCGGCGGGTCGCGCAGTGGCTGGCGTTCATGCGCCGGCGCGTGACCGGCGACTACGGGATCGACGAGTTCGGGTACGACGCCGATCTGACCGACCAGGTGCTGCTGCCGATGCTGCGGCCGCTGGCGGAGAAGTGGTTCCGGGTCGAGGTGCGCGGGGTGGAGAACATCCCGGCCGACGGCGGCGCGCTGATCGTCGCCAACCACTCCGGGACGATGCCGCTGGACGGCCTGGTCACCCAGCTGATCGTCGCCGACCACGCACACCGTCCGCTGCGCACGCTCGCGGCCGACCTGGTGTTCCAGACCCCGTTCGTCGGTGAGCTGTCCCGCAAGGGCGGGGCGACGCTCGCCAACAACGACGACGCCGAACGGCTGCTCGCCCGCGGCGACCTCGTCGGGGTGTGGCCGGAGGGCTTCAAGGGGATCGGCAAGCCGTTCGCCGAGCGGTACAAGCTGCAACGGTTCGGGCGTGGCGGGTTCGTCAGCGCCGCGATGCGGACCGGCGTACCCATCGTTCCTTGCTCCATCGTCGGCGCCGAGGAGATCTACCCGCTGGTCGGCAACATCGCGTCGCTGGCCCGGCTGCTCGGCGTCCCGTACATCCCGATCACGCCGTTCTTCCCGCTGCTCGGCCCCCTCGGCCTGATCCCGCTCCCGTCCAAGTGGCTGATCGAGTTCGGCGAACCGATCCGCACCGACGAGTTCCCGGACGGCGCCGCCGACGACCCGATGCTGGTCTTCAACGTCACCGACCAGGTCCGCGAAACCATCCAGCAAACCCTCTACACCCTCCTCATGCAACGCCGCAGCGTCTTCTTCTGACCCCACCCCACACCAGGGCACGTGGTTGGCAGCTCCCACTCGCCGACGAGGACCACCCCACACCAGGGGTTATCCGCTCCTCGTGGGGGTTCTCCGCCCGCACACCAGCCCAGAACCCCCAACACCAAGGGGTAACCCCTCCAGCGCGCCGAACCCGACCGGCCGGCGGCACCCCGAACGCGCGGTGTTGTGGGCGGATGGGCGGCGGCACCCCGAACGCGCGGCGGTAACCCGAGCGGGCGGCCGCGGTGACGGAACACCGGTCCCAGGCGCGGCGCGCGGCGCGGAGTGGCGCTGGCGTGGCGCGCCATACGAGGGGTTATCCGCTCGTGTTGGGGGTTCTCTGCCGGTACACCAGCGCAGAACCCCCAACGCCAAGGGACAACCCCTCCAAGGCGCCGGACCGAAAGGGTGGCGGGCGAACGCAAAGCCCCCGGCGCGTGGTTCGTGCGCCGGGGGCTTTGGTTGCCTGCTCGCTACTTCCAGGGTGGGAAGAGTGTTTGGATGATGCCAGGCAGGTTGATCAGCGGTGTGGTGGGGAACGGCCACGGCCACGACGGTGTGGTCGGGGTCAGGGAAGGCAGCACGGTGGGCGTCGTAGTCGGCGAGTTTGACGGCGACGGCCGGGGTGGTGTCTTCAGGATCGTCGGCGGGGGAGTGTTGGACTCCTCCACGATCGTGGTGTTCGGCAGTTTGGTCGGCGACGTGCTCGGCTCGACCGCGGTGGTCGAGGCGCCGGGCGTCGGAACCGTCGTCGAGGCCTTCTGGCTGGTCGACGCCTGGATCGGATCGCTCGGCTCCGTGCCGGTGCCGGGGGTGGTGCGGTTCGGCTGGTGACCGGTGCTCGGGGTGGTCGCGCCAGGCTTCGGCGCGGCGCACTTCGGGCAGGCTGCCGAGGTGTGCTGCGCCAGCTGCTCGATCGTTGCCAGCGCCTCCACTCCGGACTTCAGCGACTCCGGCGGCAGTTTCGGCGCGAGCCCCACAAGAGCCTGGCGGGCGCTGGTGATGAAGGCCGTGATCGCGGTGATCGACGTCTCGTCGCCGTCCTGCTGGTACGACGCGACCAATCGGGACACACCCTTGCGGGACTGCGCCGAGAAGTCGTCCAGCGTGGCGTTGATCGTGCCCACCGAGCCACCGTTACCGGCCAGCTCCTGGACTTCGGACAGTCGGGTCATGGCGTGCTCGAGATCGCGCCGGCCCCGTGAGTCGTCACCGACGCTCACGTTGGTCGAGACGTTCTCGATGCTGCGCTTCATTCCGTACAAAGTGTCGCCGGGCATCGCCTGCTGAGCAGCGGCAGCGGAACCGATGCCACCTCCGAGCAGGACCAACGCGGCAGTTGAGGCCACGAGCCGGATCCTCCGGCCCTGGCGACGGCGAATAGCTGTCACGGACGCGCCAACGTCCTCGCTACCCGGCGGGTCGTCCGAGTCATCTGGTGCGCTGCGCACCATCAGCGGAGTCGCAGTGGTCGCCGAACGCGCCGCCGCCTGCTCCATCAGGCGGTGCCGCAGCTCGGCACTGAACTCCGGTCGCGGTGCAACTGCGCCGGCGGTCCTCAGCCGTCCGACCAGTTCCACAGCTTCCAGTAACTCGGGGTCATCGCCCAGTCGCGTGGAGTGACGGGGCCCGTGATCGACGGCGTGCGCGAATGACTCCGCGCGCGCTCGAGCCCTGTGTAGGTCACTCATGAGTTCTCGTTCTCCTCAATGGCCAGTCGGGGTCACCGACAGGTCCTCACCAGGCAAACGAAGTAACTCCCTGACGGGTTACGAAAGACGTTCGTTGTCATCCGCCTCATCTCAAGTCCTTGGGGATAACCTTCGCCAAGTGCCGTACGGCTCTCAGTTGGAGTTGCTTGACGGCGCCTTCGGACTTCTCCAGCGCCTTGGCCGTCTCGGCGATCGACAGGCCGGCGAAGAACCGCATCGTCAGACAGTCGCGTTGCTCGTCGGGCAGGCCGGCCACCGCGTCCCGGAGTACCTCGGCGGTGGCCGCGGCCAGCACGTCGATCTCCGGACCCTCGGTCTGCCGGTCGTGGGTCTCGATCTCGTCGGTGACCACCTCGAGCCGGACCCGGCCGGACTTGTAGTGGTCGGTGATCAGGTTCCGGGCGATCGTCACCAGCCAGGCTCCGAAGTCCCGGCCCTGCCAGCGGAACGAGTCGAGCGCGCGCAGCGCCCGGACGAACGTCTCGCTGGTCAGGTCCTCGGCGAGTGCCGACGAGGACACTCGGGCGTAGATGTAGCGATAGACGGTGAGCGAGTACTCGTCGTACAGCTCTCCGAAGGCACCGACGTCCCCGGCCTGGGCGCGATCGACGAGCTCTGCACGTCTCATCCCGTCCGGGCTTGGCTCCGGCGTGGTCAAGATTTCTCCCCGTTCAACTGACACGTCGTCTGACACATCCGCGAATGGCCACAGTGGCTGAGGCAGCACAGAGCGTTACTGGTTGAACGCATGCTGTCAACAGCCTGAGGCGTGCCGCCTTCCGTTCGCTCGAATGGTCACGAATGCGCCAGCGGACTGCCTCCGGAGTTCGGAGCAGCCAGCTGTCGGGGGTGGTGCATCGCGCATGAGGTCCCCGCGCGGACGGGTTTCTGCAGTGTGAGGTTCAACAGAAGCGCGCCCACGAGTTCACCTGTATATCGGCCGTCACGCTCTGCTGCAACCGTTCTGAGCGCGCCGGTTCTTCCCGGAGCGACTCCGGGCCGTGACAGACTCGCCTGGTGAACGTGAATTTCGCGGACATCCTTCGTGACACAGCGCAACGTCACCCCGCCCGTCCCGCGCTGGTCGACGGGGACCGGCGGCTGACCTGGAGCGAGCTGGACCAGGCCGTCGACCGGGCCGCGCGGGGGTTCGCAGCGGCCGGCCTGGTGCCGGGGTACCGGGTCGTGCTGCTGGTTGCCAACAGCATCGAGTTCGTCACGTCCTACCTGGGCATACTCCGGGCCGGATTGGTTGCCGTGCCGCTCAATACCGGGCTCACCAAGCCCGAGATCGCGGCTGTCCTGGAGCATTCCGGGGCCCGCCTGGCGGTCGCCGGACCGGGGCTCGCGGACCGGTTCGAGGGCGTCCGGACGGTGGCGCCCGACGAGCTCGAAGGTGACACTCCGTTACTTCCGCTGATCGATCCCGAGACGCTCGCGGTGCTCCTGTACACATCGGGAACCAGTGGAGATCCGCGGGCCGCGATGCTCACCCATCGGGCACTCGCGGCGAACGTCCGCAACCTCGGCGAGCTCGGTGAGGACCGGATGGGCCCCGAGGACGTGGTGCTCGGGGTGCTCCCGATGTTCCACGCGTTCGGGCTGAACGCGGTCCTCGGCTGGGCCGTCGCGACCGGCGCGGCACTGATCGTCGAGCAACGCTTCGATCCCGAGCAGACCCTCGGCCTGATCGGCAGGTACGGCGTGACGCGGTTGCCGCTCGCTCCGCCGGCACTGCACGCGCTGCTCACCCGGCCGGACCTCCGGGCGGCACTGAAGACGGTGAAGGTCGTGCTGACCGGCGCGTCCACGCTCGATCGTGGGCTCGCGGACCGTTTCGAGCAGGCGACCGGCCTGCATGTTCACCAGGGCTACGGCCTGACCGAGGCGTCCCCGGGGGTCACCACCACCCTCGGCGAGGCTGAGCCGAAGCCCGGCTCGGTCGGCCGCCCGCTGCCGAACGTCGAGGTCCGGATCGCCGACGAGCAGGGGGAGGACGTCGAGGGTGACGACCCCGGCGAGATCCTGATCCGCGGCGGCAACCTGTTCTCCGGCTACTGGCCGGACGGCGTGGACGGCCCCGACGCGGAGGGCTGGTACCGGACCGGCGATGTCGGGTTCCTGGACGCGGACGGTGACCTGTTCCTGGTCGACCGGTTGCGTGAGCTGATCATCGTGTCCGGGTTCAACGTGTTCCCGAGCGAGGTGGAAGACGTGCTGGTCGGTGCTCCCGGCGTCCGCGAGGCGGCGGTGATCGGCGTACCGTCCGAGGAGACCGGCGAGGCGGTCAAGGCGTTCGTCGTACCGTTGCCGGACACATCGGTCGACGTGGCAACGGTCCAGGAGTACGCCGGGACCCGCCTGGCGCGGTTCAAGTGCCCGGTGGAGATCGACGTGGTGGAGCACCTGCCGCACTCGGTGACCGGGAAGGTCGCGAAGGGGCGGCTGCGGGAGGGGGACCGGTGAGCAGAGTCACCATGTACGGCAAGCCCGGGTGTCATCTGTGCGACGACGCCCGCGCGGTGATCGAGTCGGTCTGCGCCGAGCTCGGAGTGGACTGGACCGAGGTGGACATCACGCAGGACGACCGGTTGTTCACGCAGTACGGCGAGCAGATCCCGGTCACGTTCGTCGACGGGAAGCAGCACGACTTCTGGAGAGTGGACCCCGCTCGCCTCCGAAAAGCACTGATGAGGTAGTGCCTGTCTCCTAGGTCACTCCCGCCGATTTTGTTCTCACGTTCACAAGCTCCTAGAGTAAGAGAGCCGCCGGCCGTCAGACCGCGGTGAACCAACCGCTCCCAGGAGAATTGTGACGCGTGCCAGCAGCCGTCGCCCCGGCCCGCCGACGAGAACCGAACGCGGCATCCCCGAGGCGACTGTCGCGCGCTTGCCGGTCTACCTGCGGGCCCTGACCGCGCTCTCGGACAGCGGCATCGCGACCGCGTCGAGCGAGGACCTGGCGACCGCCGCCGGCGTGAACTCGGCCAAGCTCCGCAAGGACCTGTCCTACCTGGGGTCGTACGGCACCCGCGGCGTCGGGTACGACGTGGAGTACCTGCGCTACCAGATCGCCCGCGAGATCGGCGTCACCCAGGACTGGGCCGTGGTCATCGTCGGGATCGGAAACCTGGGTCACGCGCTGGCGAACTACTCCGGGTTCGGCACCCGCGGCTTCCGGATCGTGGCGCTGCTGGACGCCGACGAGAACCTGATCGGCGAGCGGATCGGCGACATGGAGGTCCGGGACTTCGCCGAGCTCGAGGACATCGTGAAGGCCGACCGGGTCTCGATCGGCGTGATCACCACCCCCGCGGGTCCCGCGCAGCAGGTCTGCGACCGGCTGGTCGCGGCCGGCGTGACCAGCATCCTGAACTTCGCGCCCGTCGTGCTGTCCGTGCCCGACGGCGTGGACATCCGCAAGGTGGACCTCTCGATCGAGCTTCAGATCCTGGCGTACCACGAACAACGAAAGTCCGGAGAGGCGGCGCTCCCCCAGGTGCCCGAGCTACCAGCGATGAACGGTCTGACGGATCTCCCGAGCGTCGGGGGAGGTGTCGGCCTGTGAGTTATCTGGTGGTCGGTATCAGTCATCGTTCCGCTGCCATCGACGTGCTCGAGCGGGTCGCGCTCGACGCGGACGCGGCGACCAAGCTGGCGCTGGCCGTGCGGAACTCGGCAGCCGTCGCGGAGTCCGCCGTCCTGGCGACCTGCAACCGCACCGAGGTGTACGCGACCGTCGACCGGTTCCACGCCGGCATGGACGAGGTCACCGCGATCCTCTCGGACGTCACCGGCGTACCGCTGCTGGACCTGGCCGAGCACCTGTACGTGCACTTCGAGGAAGGTGCCGTCGCGCATCTGTTCCAGGTCGCGGTCGGGCTGGACTCGATGGTCGTCGGTGAGAGCCAGATCCTCGGCCAGGTGAAGGAGACGCTGCGCGTCGGCCAGGACCTGGAAACCGTCGGTACCGACCTGAACGCCCTGTTCCAGCACGCGTTGCGGGTCGGCAAGCGGGCGCACGCCGAGACCGGGATCGACGCCGCCGGCCGCTCGGTCGTGTCGGCCGGACTCGACGCCCTCGGCGGGTACGAAGGCCGTCGCGCGCTGATCGTCGGCGCCGGCTCGATGGCCTCGCTGGCCGCACAGACTTTGGCGAACGGCGGTGCGCGAAGCGTGACCGTTGCCAACCGCAACTACGACCGCGCGGCCGCGCTGGCGGAGCGGATCGGCGGTACGGCGATCAAGCTCGCGGACGTGCCCGCGGCGATGACCGAGGCCGATCTGCTGGTGTCGTGCACCGGTGCCCGCGGTGTCGTGATCACCGAGGAAATGGTCCGGAACGCGGCCGACGGTCGCCCGATCGGCGTACTGGATGTCGCACTGCCCCGCGACGTCGCCCCTGAAGCGGTGCGGATCGCCGGTGTCACGCTGGTGACGCTCGCCGACCTGGCCGGGACGGCGGGTGGCAGCGAGTCCGACATCGACGAGGTACGGCGGATCGTCGGTGAAGAGACCGGTGCGTTCGAGGCCACTCGGCGGGCCGCGTCGGTCGCGCCGACCGTGGTCGCGCTGCGGGCGATGGCCAGCGAGCTCGTGAACACCGAGCTGGCCCGGCTGGAGCGCCGGCTGCCGGACCTCGGCGACCACGAGCGGCACGAGGTCGAGCGGACCATCCGCCGCGTCGTCGACAAGGTGCTGCACAACCCGACCGTGCGGGTGAAGGAGCTCGGCGGTGATCCCGGCGGACCGACGTACGCCGACGCGCTGCGGCAGCTGTTCGCTCTCGACCAGGCGACCGTCGACGCGGTCACCACGCCGAAGGGGAGTGAGCAGGCATGATCCGGCTCGGAACCCGCCGCTCGAAGCTGGCGATCGCACAGTCCACTCTGGTCGCGGGCGCGCTCCGGAATCTCGGTCACGAGGTCGAGCTGGTCCCGATCTCCACCACCGGCGACGTCGACAAGGTGTCTCCGGTCGAGCAGATCGGCGGCACCGGCGTCTACGTCAGCGCGCTCCGGGACGCGCTGGTGGCCGGTGAGATCGACATCGCGGTGCACTCGCTCAAGGACCTCCCGACGGCGCCGGTCGACGGTCTCGTGATCGGCGCGATCCCGGTCCGTGAGGACCCGCGCGACGTCCTCGTCGCGCGCGACGGGCTGACGCTGGGCGAGCTGCCGCGCGGCGCGGTGATCGGTACCGGTGCGCCGCGCCGGTCCGCGCAGATCGACGCGCTCGGCCTGGGTATCGAGTGCACCGGGATCCGCGGCAACGTGGACACCCGGATCGGCCTGGTCACCGACGGCAAGGTCGACGCCGTGGTGCTGGCCCGGGCGGGGC
The DNA here is from genome assembly GCF_053611945.1 of Kribbella sp. NPDC054772. Taxonomy (NCBI): domain Bacteria; kingdom Bacillati; phylum Actinomycetota; class Actinomycetes; order Propionibacteriales; family Kribbellaceae; genus Kribbella; species Kribbella sp. NPDC054772. The sequence goes on from NZ_JBSHBJ010000001.1 coordinate 319,440, forward strand.
TGGCCCGGCTGGGACGGCTCGACGAGGTGACCGAGACGCTGGACCCGATCCAGATGCTGCCGTCGCCGGGACAGGCCGCGCTGGCCGTCGAGTGCCGCGCGGACGACGCCGACGTACTCGCCGCGCTGGCTCCGCTGGAGGACCCGGCCACCCGGGCAGCGGTCACGGCCGAACGGCAGTTGCTGGCCACGCTCGAGGCAGGGTGCACGGCTCCGGTCGGCGCGCTCGCCGAGGTGGTCGAGGGCGAGGACGGCCCGGAGCTGTGGCTGCGGGGCGCGCTCGGCCAGGAGGACGGCGTACGGCGGCTGTCCGCGAACGGGCCCGTGGACGATCCGGTGTCTCTCGGCAAGGCGCTGGCGAACGAGTTGCTGGAGCGAACATGACACCGGCACAGAGCACGACGACGGCCAAGAAGACGGCCCACAAGACGAGCAGTAAAACGACGAGGGCGAAGGCAGACGTGAGCGCGAAGACAGCCGCTACCGCGGCACCGCAGAAGGCCGCCACCAGTACCGTCAAGCAGACCAAACCGCTCGGCCATGTCACGTTCGTCGGCGTCGGTCCTGGTGACCCGGCGCTGCTGACGCTGGCCGGCCGCGACGTCCTCGCGGGCGCCGACGCGGTCGTTGTCGAGGGCTCCGAACACGACGCGTTCCTGGCCTACTGCAAGCCGGACGTCGAGGTCGTGGACGGCTCCGGCGCCGAGGGCAGCCGGGCGCTGCGGGTGGCCGCCCGCGCGCGGCTGGTGGTCAAGACCGCCAAGTCCGCGGCGAACGTCGTCCGGCTGCTGACCGGCGACCCGTTCACCTTCTCCAGCGGCGCCGAGGAAGCGGCCGCGTGCCGGAAGGCGGGGATCGGGTTCAACGTCGTCCCGGGTGTCAGCGAGGTGAGTGCGGTCCCGACGTACGCCGGGATCCCGCTGACGATGAAGGGCGACCGCGAGGTCACTGTCGTCGACCTGGCCGAGAACAAGCTCGACCTGACCCGCCTGCAGCCGAAGCAGACGCTGGTACTGCTGAACGCGGTGGAGACCCTGAAGGAGACCGCGGCGGCCCTGGTCGAGGGCGGTTTCGACGCCGGTACGCCGGTCGCGCTCACCGTCGGCGGTACGACGACCGCGCAGACGAGTGTGGTCGGGACGCTGGAGACGATCGTCGCGGACCTGCGCGCGTCCAAGGTGACCGGCGAGGCCGTGGTCGTGGTCGGTGCGGTCGTCGAGCAGCGCGAGGCGCTGTCCTGGTTCGAGACCAAGCCGCTGTTCGGCTGGCGGATCCTGGTCCCGCGGACCAAGGACCAGGCCGGCCCGCTGATGGACCGCCTGCGTCGGTACGGCGCGATGCCGGAAGAGGTCCCGACGATCTCGGTCGAGCCGCCGCGCAACCCGCAGCAGATGGACAAGGCGATCCGTGGTCTGGTCGAGGGCCGCTATGAATGGGTCGCGTTCACCTCGGTCAACGCGGTGAAGGCGGTCCGCGAGAAGTTCGACGAGTACGGGCTGGACGCGCGGGCGTTCTCCGGGCTGAAGATCGCGGCGGTCGGCGACAAGACCGCCGAGGCGATCGGTGCCTGGGGCATCCGTCCGGACCTGGTGCCGTCCGGCGAGCAGTCGGCCGCCGGGCTGGTCGAGGACTGGCCGCCGTACGACGAGCTGCTGGACCCGATCAACCGGGTGTTCCTGCCGCGCGCCGACATCGCCACCGAGACGTTGGTTGCCGGACTCACCGATCTCGGGTGGGAGGTCGACGACGTCACGGCGTACCGGACCGTGCGGGCCGCTCCGCCGCCCGCGCCGACGCGTGAGGCGATCAAGTCCGGCAAGTTCGACGCGGTCGTGTTCACCTCGTCCTCGACGGTGCGGAACCTGGTCGGCATCGCCGGCAAGCCGCACGCGTCGACCGTTATCGGCGTGATCGGTCCGGCCACGCTGAAGACCGCGGAGGAGCACGGCCTGCGGGTCGACGCGATGGCCGAGTCGCCGTCCGTCGAGGAGCTGGCCGACGCTCTCGCCCGGTTCGGTGCGGACCGGCGTGACACCATGGTGGAGGCCGGCGAGCCGGTCACCCGTCCGTCCGAGCGTCGCTCGGGCTCCCGCCGTAAGAGCTGATGGAGAGCTGATTCTCGTGCCCGGATTCCCGGAGGTCAGGCCGCGGCGGCTTCGGTCGTCGGCGGCGGTGCGCAGGCTGGTCGCGGAGACCACGATCGAGCCGCGGCAGCTGATCCTGCCGATGTTCGTCCGGGAAGGCGCGCGGGAACCGATCGCGATCAGTTCGATGCCGGGCGTCGTGCAGCACACCCGCGACACCGCGCGGAAGGCGATCGCCGAGGCGGCGCAGCTCGGGCTCGGCGGCGTGATGCTGTTCGGTGTACCCGCCGAGAAGGACGAGGTCGGCTCCGGCGCGCTGGACCCGGACGGGATCCTGAACGTCGCGATCCGGGACGCGGTCTCGGAGGCCGGCGACGCGCTGCTGGTGATGTCGGACCTCTGCCTGGACGAGTTCACCTCGCACGGGCACTGCGGGGTCCTGGACTCCGAGGGCCGGGTCGACAACGACGCGACCCTGAAGATCTACGCCGAGATGGGCGTCGCGCAAGCGACCGCCGGCGCGCACGTCGTCGGCCCGTCCGGGATGATGGACGGCCAGGTCGGCGTGGTCAGGTCGGCGCTCGACGCGGCCGGGTTCATCGACACCGTGATCCTGGCGTACGCCGTGAAGTACGCGTCGGCGTTCTTCGGACCGTTCCGGGAGGCGGTCGACTCGTCGCTGACCGGCGACCGGAAGACGTACCAGCAGGACAACGCGAACTCCCGCGACGCGATCCGCGAGGTCGATCTGGACATCGCCGAGGGCGCGGACATCGTGATGGTGAAGCCGGCGCTGGCCTATCTCGACATCATCCGGCAGGTCCGCGACCACGTGAACGTGCCCGTTGCGGCGTACAACATCTCCGGTGAGTACGCGATGGTCGAGGCCGCCGCGGCGAACGGCTGGATCGACCGTGACAAGGCGATCCTGGAAACCTTGACGTCGATCCGCCGGGCCGGCGCCGACACCATCCTCACCTACTGGGCCGCCGAGGCCGTCCACCTCCTCAACCACGCCTGACCTTCAGGAACCTCGCTGCCGGCTCGACCGTCAGAGGTCTACTGTGGGTCGGATCAATCGTTTGAGAAGGAGTCGTGGGGTGGCGGATCAGCCGTCGAACGAGGAGACCGCCGTGCAGGCGGCGGAGCTGATGACGCAACTCGGTGCCGCACGCAACCAACTCCAGGCGGCCCGTGCAGCCCTGCGTGACGCGCTGGCGGCCGACGACGCCCTGACCGGACAGCAGCGCACCGAGGGCGGTGCCGCGCGATGAACGAGGAAGACATCCGCAGGCACACCGACCTGATCGCGCAAGCTACGCAGTACGCCCGGGTCCGGATGGGATTCGCTGAGGACGACATGGGCGAGGCGCTCGATGCGCTCGCCCGCGCCCAGGAAGACATCCCGAACATGGTCAACCAGGCACGCCTGGTCAGGGAGGGTGACGCTCCGGACGTCTACATGACGCGGGCCCAGTCCTACGGCCACGACATCGATCTCAAGATGGAGCTGGCGCGGAACAAGACCGAGGAAGCCGGCGACCGCCTGGGCGAAGGCATCAAGGCGATCACGGCCGCCAAGAGGTCGCTCGCGGAGCTGGAGACCGCGGCCGCCGCCCCGGAACAAACCGGCGCGGAACAAACCGGCGCGGAACAAACCGGCGCGGCACAGGCCGGCGCGGTGCAGACGGGCGCGGTGCAGACGGGCGCGGTGCAGACGGGTGTGGCGCAGACGGGTGTGGCGCCGGCGTGGCCGGAGGACGTGCCGACGCTCAGTGATCTGCGGCAGCGGATCGAGCTGTTCGAGGAGAGCCTCACGGCCGCGACCGAGTGCGCCGAAGATGTCGCCCATCAGATCGAGCAGAGCCGCGAGGGCCTGACGAACCTGGAAAACGTGAGCTATCAGGTCAGGGATCCCGAGGAGTCGGCGCAACTGATCGAGGACGCCGGCCACGCGCCCTGGCGTGCGACCCATCACATGAGCGACCAGATCAGGGCCGGCGAAGCCACTTATCGGCTCGGCGCCGAGGAAGCCGTCTCGGCCGCCCGGGGAGCCGACGAGCTCGACCGGGCCGTCCGAGCCGGCCTCAACCCCACCGCGAAGTCGGCCCAGGTCAAGCCCGCCGCGTCCTCCGACCAGGGCGCCCAGGACCGCCTCCACCTACGCCTCGGCGGCCAGGAACGCCCCTCCGCCCTCCGCGACTACTGACGCACCACATCAGCCTCGCGCGAGAAGATTGTGACTAGCGCTTGATGGTGTAGTCGGATTGGGTGAAGCCGGCGTTCAGGGTGCGGGTGGCGTTGTGGGTGAGGGGGACCTCGTCGGGGAGGTCGCCGAAGAGCGGGATGCCCGCGCCCAGGAGGACCGGGGCCGTGGTGATGGTGAGCTCGTTGAGCAGGCCGGCGCGTAGGAAGGTCTGGATGGTGGCGGCGCCGTCGGCGTAGATGCGGTGCGCGCCGCGGTCGTTCAGGGTTTCGACGAGCGCGTTCAGCGTGCGGTGCACGAGGATCCGGTCGTCGGCGTCCGGGTCGAGCGTGGTGCTGAGTACTTCGACCTGCTTCGACTCGTACGGCCACTCGGCGAACGTGCGCGCCAGCTCGTACGTGTTCCGCCCCAGGACGACGGTGTCGACCGAGGCCAGGAACTCGTCGTACCCCGTGCTGCCGGCCTGTTCGGCGCGGGTGGTCAGCCAGTCGATAGATCCGTCCGGACGCGCGATGTACCCGTCCAGGCTGGTGGCGATGAAAGCGGCCGCATGAAAGCTCACATCCCACAGTTTCCCATGGGCACCCAGTCGTTCGGCGGCTCCCCGGAGCGTGACCTTCCGGGGCGACAGGATGGTGGTTCGAGCGCAGCGGGAAGGGACCGATGGCGAACCAGCAGCAGCTTGTCGACCTGTTCGGGGCAGACAACATCACCTGCCTCGACGCCGAGGACCGGGAGCTGTTCGCGTCGGCCGGCATCGTCGCGGACGAGCTGTTCGACGTCGGCCTGCCGGACCGCTTGTCGGGTGTGTTCGTCCTCGAGCCGGTCGCCGAACCCGAAGCCTTCGACGGCGTCCGGGTGAATGTCGACGGCCAAGAGGTCACGCTCGTCACGCTCGGCGCCCCGCATCCCGAGTCGGCGCTGCGGTACTTCCTCGACCCACGCGACGGTCACGTCCTGCTGGCCGACCTGGCCGGTCACCAACCCAGGCTCGAGACCGTGAACTCCTCCCTCGGTTCCTTCCTCGACTACCTCTATCGGATCGGTCGCTACAAAGCCTTCCGCCGCGACGCCGACGAGAACCTGCAGGCCGACTACAAGGATCTCCTGGTCGCGTACCTCGGCGCTCGCGACCCGAACGCCTACGCCGCCCAGGACAACTGGTGGCCACTCGCACTCGACCAGCTCCAGTAACCGCTGACACAACCCGCTATCAACGTCCCGGCCAACCGGACCGGTTGGATCGGTGTCAGCCTTTGAGGCCTGTTTGGGCCAGGCCTTCTACGAATTGGCGTTGGGCCAGGACGAAGATGATGAGGACGGGGAGGGCGGAGAGGGTGGCGGCAGCGAGTTGGGTGTTCCACATGGGGCCGCCGTAGGCGTCGACGTACTGGGTGAGGGCTTGCGGGATGGTGAACTTCTGTTTGGAGGAGAGGAAGACGATCGGCTCCAGGTAGAGGTTCCAGCTGTGCAGGAAGGTGAAGATGGAGACCGCGCCGATTGCTGGTCGTGCCAACGGTAGGCAGACGCGCCAGAAGAGCCCGAAGCGGCCGAGGCCGTCGACTCGGCCGGCTTCTTCGAGTTCGACCGGTAGCGTGATGAAGAACTGGCGCATGATGAAGGTGGCCAGCACGCTCGGTGCGCCCAGCATCGGGATCAGGATGAGCGGCCAGTGCGTGTCCACCAGGCTGAACGCGTCGAACATCTTGTACAGCGGGATGATCGTCACCTCGTTCGGCACCAGCAGTCCGCTCAGCACGATCAGGAACACCACCCCGGAGCCGCGGAACCGGACCCGCGCGAACGCGTACCCGGCGAGAGACGACACCGCCAGCGTGCCCATCGTCACCACCAGCGCGATGTAGAGACTGTTCAGGTACTGCTGCCCGAACGGCTGCAGCGCGAACACCTGCCGGTACGCGTCCAGGGTCGGCGACGCCGGCAGCAACGACGGCGGGAACGAGAAGATCTCGGACACCGGCTTGAGCGACGTCGTCGCCATCCACCAGATCGGGAACACGAACGGCACACAACACACCAGCAGTACGCCGTACACCAGCAGCTTAAGCCTCATGGCTCTGTCAATTCTCATAGAAGGCCCACTTCTTACGCATCTGCCACTGGATCACCGTCAGCACCAGCACGATCAAGAACAGCACCAGCGACAGCGTGGCGCCGTACCCGAAGTGGTGGAACTGGAACGCCTGCTGATACAGGTAGTACACGAGCACGGTCGTCGACGTGCCCGGACCGCCTTGCGTCAGTACGGCGATCTGCGCGAACACCTGCAGTGACCCGACGATTGTCAGGATCATCGTCAACAGGATCGTTGGACTGATCAACGGTACGGTCACCCGCCGGAACCGCGCCCACGCCGACGCCCCGTCGATCCGGGCCGCCTCGTACAGCTCCGCCGGTACGCCCTGCAACGCCGCGAGGAACAGCACCATGTTCAGCCCGACGTTCTTGAACAGCTGTACGACGATCACCGACACCATCGCCGTACCGCCGGAGCGCAGCCAGTTCGGGCCGGTGATGCCGAAGACGTGCAGGAACGCGTTGACGCCGCCGTTGTCCTGTAGCAGGAAGCCCCAGACGATCGTCCATGCGACGAGCGTCACCACGACCGGCGAGAAGAACAACGTCCGGAAGACCACGGTGCCGCGAAGTTTCTGGTTCAACAGTACGGCGAGGAACAGCGCGAGGCTGAGGTTCAGCACCACCAGCCCGACCGAGAACAGACCCGTTGCCCGTAGCACCGGACCGAGCCGCTGGTCGTCGGCCAGCGCCTGGTAGTTGTCTGCGCCGACGAACTCGAACGTGCCGGCCAGCACGTTCCACTCGTGCACGCTGTACCAGACCACGAGCCCGAGCGGCACCAGCACGAACGTGACTATGCCGGCCAGTTGCGGCGCGACCATCAGCCAGCCGGCCAAGGTGTCGCGCCGCCGCATCGTCCAGTACGGCGCCCGCGCGGCCGGGGTGTCCGACCGCCCAGGCCGTGCGGGCTTCTCCAGCGTCAAGGTCATTTCGCCAGCAGGGGGTTGATCTTCGAGCAGACGCCGGACAGTACCGTCTTCACGTCCGCGTCCGGCTTCCACAACGGGTCCAGGGCGGCGCGCACCGTCTGCTGCAGCTCGGCGTACCCGGTGTGGCTGGGCTTGATCTTGCCGCTTTCGATGCCCTTGACAACAACGCTGTCGAGCTGTGCGGGCTTGAGCAGCGGGTTGGCCTTCGCCAGGGTGGCGGCGTTCAGCTCGGACTTCCGCGGCGGTGGGAAGTACTCCGCCAGCTTCGCCGAGTTCTGCGCGTTGCTGAAGTACGCCAGGAACTGCTTCGCCGCGTCCGCGTGCTTGCCCCGCTTGAACACGCCGATCCCCGCCTGCCCGACGACCGAGTAGTCACCGGCCGGACCCTTCGGCAGCGGCACCAGGTCCCAATGGAACTTGGCCTTCTCGAGCAGCGCCGCCCGGCTGATCTGGGTCAGCACCATCGACGAGTCGCCGGCGAAGAAGTCCTTCGTGACGCCCGGGCCCGGCATGCCCTTGTCGGTGAAGATCATCTTGTGGACGAACGTCATCGCGTCCACCATCTGCGGCTGGTCGAACTGGCAACTCTTGCCGTCCTCGCTCCACGGCCGCGCACCCCACCCGGACCAGACCGCGTTCAGCGTGTCCCAGCCCTTGTAGTCGAAGTCGCCGACCACCAGACCGCCCTTACCGGTCTTGGCCTGTACGGCGGCAGCGGTCTTCGCGGCCTCGTCCCAGGTCCAGGTCCCGGACGCGATCTGCTGCGCGGGCGCCGGCCGCCCCGCCGCCTTCACCAGGTCGGTGTTGACGAAGACACCCAGCGGCGAGGTGGACAGTGGGTAGGCATACAGCTTGCCGTCCTTCTCCCAGTTGGCCGTCGTACCCGGCACCAGGTCCGCGTCCTTGTCGATCGGCTCCAGCGCGCCGGAGCTGACGAAGTCCGGTGCGCTGGTCTCGAAGATCCACGCCAGGTCCGGGACGTTGCCGCCGCCGATCTGGGTGGTGAGCGTGGTCGTGTAGCTGTCGAACGGGATCGACTCGAAGGTGATCTTGCCGATCTCCGGGTGGTCCTTCTTGTAGTCGGCGGCGATCTGGTCGAACAACGCCAGATGCTTGGCGTTCGCGCTCCAGATCGTCATCCGCAGGTCGACCGGCCCGCCGGCGCTCGCTCCGGAGCCGGAGCCGCCGCCACATCCGGCAGCGGCCAGCAGTGCCGCGGCGGACAACGCCGCTGTCAGTCTCTTCATCTCAGGGGACCTCCATCAGTAGCCGGAACTCAATAACCCGTGATGTCCGGCCAGGCGAGTTCGATGCCCTGGGCAACCAGGCGGTCCTGGAACTCGCCGAGCAGGGCAGGGGTGGCGTGGACCGCGCGCGGACTGACACCGCGATCCAGGCAGAAGCCGGCCAGCAGGCCCGCGGCCTCGCCGATGTTCCACTCGACCGGGTGCAGCCGGTAACAGCCGTTGGTGATGTGCGTGCTGCCGAGGTTCTTGCTCGCGGGCAGCAGGTTCTCCACCCGCTGCGGGACCAGCGCCCCGAGCGGGATCCGGAACGGGCTGCTCGCCACGTCGATGTAGTTGTCGCCGCCGGTGGACGGGTGCAGGTCGATCCGGTACATCCCGATCCCGACGCTGTCGGCGTACTCCGCCGCTCCGCGGGTCCCGCGGACCGCGACCGACAGGTCCTGCTCGACGATCGTGTACGCCGCCTTGATCCGCCGCGACTCGCGGATGTACGGCGCCTGCGCGAGTCCGTCGGCCGATCCGACCAGGTCGCCACGCAACCGCAGCCCCGGGAAGCCGGTGCCGCCGTCCGGACGGGGCGCCTCGGTCTGCAGCCAGTAGAACACCGCCTGGGACAGTTCCTTGGCCGCGGCGAGATGCTTCGCCGCGTCCGGTACGTCGATCACCGGGCCCTCGAAGTAGTCGATCATCGGCCAGTTCACGAGGCAGATGTCGCTCTCGTACGCCCCCGGGACGAAGTGCCGCCGGGCCGCGATCCGGCGGAAGGTCCACAGGTTCGTGTCGCCGCCGCCGCGCCGCTGGTCCGCGACCACGGCGAGCGGGTCGTCGTCCGGGTTCGGGGTGAACGACCGGACCGAGCTCTCCAGGGTGCGCGGGTTCGGCGCCGTCCAGGACAGCAGCCGGTCGCCCCAGAACGAGGGCTGATAGTTCCGCCAGAAGGCGTAGTTCGCCGGTTTGTCACCGACCTGGTCGCCGTCGACGTGGTCGACCGCGAAGCAGTACGACACCGCCTGCATGTTCAGCGGCTGCGCCTGAGCCGGGGCGCTCGGCTCCGCGGTCTCGCTCTGCGCCTCGAACCCGGTGACGTACTCCGTCCCGGTCAGCGGCAGCAGCTCGCCGGTCTCGGTCGCGTCGAGGATGTACGGCGCCGTGAGCGTCAACCGCTCCTCGGTGTCCCGGTGCTCCACGGTCACCGCGGTGACCCGGTCGCCGTCGGTGTCCGCGGCCACCGGATGGTACGGCTGCAGAACCTGGAGCCGGCGACTGGCGCGGTACGGCGCGAGCATCTCCTCCAGTACGGCGACTGCGACGCGCGGCTCGTGGCAGAGCTTCGACACGTACCCGGCGCCCGGGTTGAGGTGCGCGTCCGCCCGGGACGCGACGGTCAGCGGGTAGTGCCGGCGGTAGTACTCGCGGATCCCGTCGCGCAGCGCGCGGTACGACGCGGTGACGCCGAACTGCTCGACCCACGAGTGCTCGTCCGGTGGGACGGCCTGGCTGGTCAGCTGACCGCCGAGCCAGTCGAACTCCTCGGTCAGGATCACCGAGCGACCGGTCCGGAGCGCGGCCAGAGCCGCGGCGACCCCGCCGAGCCCACCGCCGACCACGAGAACATCTGTCTGCATCAGGCACCTTTGCTGGGCGTGAGAGTGATTCCGTCGGTCAGGTCGCAGGGAAGGAGCAGTTGCTGCTCGTCTGCGGTCCCGCTGAGGATCGCTTCGAGCAGCTCGACCGCACGCAGCCCCATCGCCCGCCGCGGAACGTGGAAACCGGAGAAGTCCAGGTCGCTGGCCGCGGGCCGGGTGGCATCGCCGAGCGTGACCACGGACAGGTCCCCGGGTACGTCGACACCGCGCTCGGCGGCCGCGGTGTACAGCGCGATCGCGTCCGCGCGCTCCTCGACGAAGGCCGCGGTGATGTGGCGCTCGAGCAGGTCGTCGAGCACGTCACCCGGCGAGCGGTCGGTCGTCGGTACGTGCGGTGCGCGCGCACCGGCCGCGTCGCGGAAGCCGCGCATGCGGTCGGCCGACGACTCCGCGCCGCTGCCGAGTCCGACGTACGCGATTCGCCGATGACCGAGCGCCTGGGCCTGCTCGACGACGGTGCGCGTGGCGCTGGTGTAGTCGGCGCCGACGTACGGCACCGGGCCGTCGGCGTCGTCGCGGCGGCCGACCGAGACGAACGGGTACTCCTCGGCGATCAACCGGGCCAGCTCCTCGCTCGGGATCTCACGACCGAGCAGCAGGCAACCGTCCGCGATCCGGAGCCGGTTGTTCTCGTGGAAGATCCGCCGCCGCCCTTCGGCGACCGGCGCGCTGGTGAACAGCAGCAGGTCCCAGCCGAGCCGCTCGGCGCAGTCCTCGATCCCGGCCATGAACGGGTGGTAGAAGTCGCCGCTCGCACTCGGGAACACCGACTCGTACGTGAACACGCCGAGGATCTGATTGCGCTGCTGCGTCATCCGGCGCGCCAGCGGATCGGCCTGGTATCCGGTCTCGCGGATCACCTTGAGTACCCGGTCCCGGGTCTCGGCCGGGATCCGTGCGGTGGCGTCGCTGCGGTTGTTCAGCACCAGCGACACCGTCGTCTGACTGACCTTGGCCAGCCGCGCGATGTCGCGCTGGGTGAGCCTGGTCGCCTTGTCTGCCATCATCGATCCTTCGCGGTAATACGGATTGCCGGGAACCGTAGAACAGCCCGCCTGCGTCCGTCAAGAGGTCGGTTCCTCTAGTAATTCGAATTATCACAGCCCAAGGTCTTGACCCGCCACGGTGGCGCGCTGAAAACTCGCCGCAGTCCGATCGCAGCGAGGAGATCCGCTATGTCTCTGAAACGTCGTACTGTCCTGCTCGGCGCCGCTGGTGCTGGGCTCGCGTCTACGATGACGTCGATGTCCATGTCAGCCGGCGCCGCGGGGTTGCCGTTGCTGGCCGGGTTGCCGGCCGGGGCGCCGGAGCGGCAGTTGTTCGCGCCGGGGGAGCAGCGGTTCGCGCCGTACCTGGTGATCCTGGCGCCGATGGTGAACGACGTCGTCGACACTGATCCGTACGGGTTCATGGGTGGCGGCTGGTGGCGGACGCCGGCTCAGCCGTACAACTCGCGGGTCCAGGAACACGTTTTCACGCTGAGCTGGTTCGTCGCGAACAAGCGTGCCTGGAACCCGTACTACCGCGACAACGCGCTGCTCGGCCGGCTCGACGCCGCGTTGCAGCACTACATCGGGTTGCAGAACCCGGACGGCTCCTGGCCGGAGTACCACCCCGGCGAACAAGGAAAGGCGTCAAGCGGTTTCGGAATCGGGTATTTGGCGAAGACGCTCGCCAATCTGCGGCAGACGAACGCGCTGCCGAGCCGGCAGGCGCAGCTGGAAGTTGCCCTGCGCAAGGGAGTCGACTGGTACCTGAATCCGGACAACTCGGTCGTCTGGGACAACCCGTTCGAGTACACCAACCAGGCAACGGCGGGCGTCGCCGGCTCGGCGCTCACGCTGAAGCTGATCCCCGACCACGACCGGTCGCTCAAGCTGCAGGACCGGATCCGGTTCATCGCGAAGTGGGCGCAGAGCCCGGCCGGGTTCTTCTACGACCCGCGCGGGATGGACATCAACTACAACTTCGAGGTCATGCTCCCGGAGATGGCCGAGCTGTACCTGCTCACCAGGAACCCGCAGCTCGCGACCATGGCGCGCCGGTTCGCCGACTGGTTCGGGTACAACCTGCTCCGGGAGCCCGACGACTCCGGTTGGCTGACGTACTACGCCGTCTCGGACCGGACCGCGGCAGCGTTCTACGACGACGTGATCCCGGACCCGGACCGCACCATCCTCGGCTCGCACTTCGTCCCGGTCGCGCCGGACCTCGGTGCGTTCTTCACCTCCCGTGAGGATCAGACGGCGTCCCGGCAGGCATGGGCTGCGGACCCGGCGCCGGTGCCCGCGCTCGCCAAGCAGGACACCTCGCCGCGGATCGTCGCGCATGAGCCGTACGGCGAGACGATGCCGACCCGTGCCGCGAAGCAGGCCGCGATCGCGCGACTCCCGTACCTGCGCAGCGACAACTTCACCGAGCGGCGGCACGACGACTACGGCAACCAGGACTACCTCTACGTACGCCGTCCCGGCCTGTACCTCGGCGCGTTCTTCGGGAACCGGCAGGGGAGCGGCGTGAAGGCCGGGACCGGATTCCTCTGGCACCCGGTGGCGGGCACGGTGATCCACGCGCAGCAAACGGCCACCGGATCCTGGGGCACGGTCCTCGGCGGTAAAGCCGATGCCGAGAGCAACCTTGTCGCCTCGTACCCGTCCAAAGACCTGGTCCGCTACCACACCCCCGACGGCTCAGTCGCGACCGAGCTGCTGGTGGGCCCGCAGTCCGTCGGCCGCCGGGTCACCGCGACCGGCGCGGCGACCGAGCAGATCCCGCTGGTACTGCAGCCCGACGACGAGGTCGTCTTCTCCGACGGAACCGCAGTCCCCTACAACCAGAGCCGGACCGCGACGGCGGACGGCCTGGTGATCCGTCGCGGCAAGGCCACGATCACGATCACCTGGTCGAGCCGCCGTACGGCGACCGTCAGCACGTCGTCCCGCACGTACCTCCGCGACGCCCGCCGCCGCATCCACGTCCTCCGCATCCCGCACGACGGCTCACTGGAAACCGTCGTACGAACCGCCGGCTGACCACCTCCGACCCAACAGCCCGCTCAACGGGTGCGCAGGCGCAGCATCTGGCGGCCGGGGGTGCGGCCGGTGAGGTATACGCGCAGGCCGTCCGGGGTGAGGCTGCCGCCGAGGTAGGTATAGCGCTCGCCCGGGTCCATCGCGACCCGGGCGGCGCCGTTTCCGGGCCCGAACTCGATTCGGTCGGTGCCGACCGTGTAGCTGCCGGTCCCCGACGTGAGCTGGTAGTTGCCTGAGGCATCCAGTGTGTCGACCCCGGACAATGTTCCGCCGTTCCGGAAGCACAGCTCGATCGCGTACGCCGTCGCGTCGCCGGCGAAGTCGAACGTCAGGTCGAAGCCGGACGGTACCTCGGCCACGGTGATCTCGGTCCGCAACGTCCGGTACTGCTTCGGTCGGTGCCCGAAGTCCATCGACGCGTAGAACCGGCCGTCCGGGGCGAGCGCGTACTGCCCGTCCGCGCGCCGGAAACGCTTGGGTAGCGGTAGGTGGTACGGAACCTGCACTTCCTGCGTGAGCCGGAAACTGTTCGGGCCGAGCCGGCGCAGTCCGTCGCTGCGGAAATGACCGGTGCTGAAGAACTGCGGTGACAGCCGGACCGAGTCGAGGATCGCCGCACCGTTCCGGAGCTTGAAGAACGTCGGATTGGTCGACAGCCCCGAGGAGATCACCGGGATGTCGGCGAAGTCCGTGCCACCGAAAACGGTTGCCGTCCGGGTGTCGCGGCGTACCCGGACCGACGCCTGGGACGGGTAGTGCTGCACGAAGTCGGTCGGCGCCGGCTGGGCGGCCGGAAGGGTGGCGGAAAGTTCCGGTCGTTCGAGGACGTCTGCCAGGAAATCGCCGAGCTCACCCGTTCCGCGGGCCTCGATGCTCTTGGCCACGGTCGTGAACCGTCCGTCGCCGGTGTGCAGCGCCAGCTCGCGGAGCTGGGCGAGGTACCACCAGACCTCGCGCACACCCTTCTGGTCCTGCCGACGGGACGCGGTCGTGTCCACCTCGCCGTTCGGCTCGAGCAGGTACAGCGTCACGTCGAGGTTGCGTCGGACGTACTCCACCAGGGCCGGCTTGTCGCGCAGCCAGGCGATCGTCAGCAGGCACGGGTTCGTCACCTCGGCCGCGTACGTCGAACTCCGCTCGCTGTAGATCCCGTCCGGTGTCGCGTCGATGCCCTCGTCCAGCCAGTCGTCGATCCGCGCCGCGTACCGCCGGTCCGGAAACAGGTGATGCGCACGCGACAACGCCGCGGAAACCTCCCACCGGTGGTTCGGGGTGTGTACGCCGCCATTCGCCAGCGCCGGTCCGGCCTTCTTGATCACCGACGCGAGGGTGGCGCGGAATCCCGCCGTTTCCGCCTGACCGTCCGCGTCGAGCAACGCGTACAGCATGCAGACGTCCTGGATCGCGAAAGCGCTGTCCGGCGGGGAGTGCAGGTTCCCGACGTCGTACAGACCGTCCTCGTGCTGCCGCGTCGCGAGTTGGTCGACCAGCCAGCCCAGCGGCCCGAGCAGCGCCGGGTCGTGGTGGTACGACGACCGGCCCCAGACGTACCCGGAAACCAGCCGGCGGGCTTTCCGCGCCACGGTCCGGACACTGTCGGAAAGGTTCTGGTAGTTGCCGAGCACCAGCGGAATCTGTTGCTGGTTCGCGCCGGTCAGCAGGGTCAGGAAGTCCTCGTCCACAGCCGCAACCTCAGCACGAGCGGCGGCCGGATGCAGGGCGCCGAGCGCCACCGTGGTCAGCGAACCAGTCAGAAACGTGCGTCGCAGCATCGGGTTCTCCCGTCGGTAAGCGGTTGCCAAATGCCTGGAACTGTCGCCTCCGGACTTTGTCCTGTCAAGACCGCGCAACCCGACCGCATCCGGACATTCGGCACGCTGGCGAGCCCTTGCATAAACCGGTTTCTCGTACTAGTTTGACCGGCTAAGGCAAGCGCTTTCCGGGCTGCCCTTAGCGTTCCGGAGGTACGAAAGAACATGAGTGCGCTGGGTGAGCTCGGCAGCCTCCGGGGGAAGAAAACCGCAGGTCAGAAAAAGGACAATCTGGCCGGCTACCTCTTCCTCTCCCCGTGGCTGCTCGGGCTGTTCCTGATCACGATCGGGCCGATGCTGGCCTCGCTCTACCTGTCCTTCACGGACTACAACCTGATCCAGGCCCCGAAGTGGATCGGCCTGGAGAACTTCACCCGGATGCTGTCCGACCAACGGCTGCACAACTCGCTCAAGGTGACGTTCACCTACGTGTTCGTCTCGGTGCCGCTGCAACTGGCGATCGCCTTGCTGCTGGCCGTCGTACTGGACCGGGGCGTCCGGGGGATGGCGTTCTACCGGTCGGTGTTCTACCTGCCGTCGCTGCTCGGCTCGAGTGTCGCGATCGCGATCCTCTGGCGGCAGGTGTTCGGCACCACCGGCCTGCTGAACCAGGTGCTGGACGTGGTCGGGATCCACGGAAAAGGCTGGATCTCCGACCCGAGTACGGCGCTCGGCACGCTGGTCGTGCTGAACGTCTGGACCTTCGGGTCGCCGATGGTGATCTTCCTGGCCGGGCTACGGCAGATCCCCACCATGTACTACGAGGCGGCAGCGGTCGACGGAGCCGGCCCACTGCGGCGGTTCGTCAGCATCACGCTGCCGCTGCTGACGCCGATCGTCTTCTTCAACCTGGTGCTGCAGATCATCCACGCGTTCCAGTCGTTCACCCAGGCGTTCGTCGTCTCCGGGGGCAGCGGCGGACCGTCGGACTCGACGATGTTCTTCACGCTGTACCTCTACGACCGGGGCTTCGGGAACTTCGACATGGGCTACGCCTCCGCGATGGCGTGGTTCCTGCTCGTGATCATCGGAGTCTTCACCGCCGCGAACTTCTTCGCCTCGAAGTACTGGGTGTTCTATGACGACTGAGACCCTGCACCGCGCCGTCACTGCCCGCCGGACCGCTCCCGTGAGCTGGGCCCGGATCCGGCCGCTGGTGATCCACGTCCTGCTGGCCGGCTCCGCGCTGGTGATGCTCTATCCGGTGATCTGGATGGTGGTCAGCTCACTGCGACCGGGCAACGAGATCTTCCGCGACCCCGGGATCCTGATCAAGGACCTGCGGATCGAGAACTACCGGGTGGGCTGGCACGCCCTGACCGAGCCGTTCACCCGCTACCTGCTGAACTCCGCCGTGGTGGTGCTCGGCTCGATCCTCGGCAACCTGGTGTCCTGCTCGATGGCGGCCTACGCCTTCGCCCGGCTGGAGTTCACGGCCAAGAAGTTCTGGTTCGCGATCATGCTGCTGAGCATCATGCTGCCGATCCACGTGGTGATCGTGCCGCAGTACATCCTGTTCTCGAAGCTGGGCTGGATCAACACGGTCCTCCCGCTGATCGTGCCGAAGCTGCTCGCCACCGACGCGTTCTTCGTCTTCCTGATGGTGCAGTTCATCCGCGGGATCCCGCGCGAACTGGACGAGGCCGCCCGGATCGACGGCTGTGGGAAGGCTTCGATCTTCCTGCGGATCATCCTCCCGCTGATGGTCCCGGCGTTGGCCACCACAACGATCTTCACGTTCATCTGGACCTGGAACGACTTCTTCAGCCAGTTGATCTACCTGACCGACCCGCATATGTACACCGTCCCGATCGCGCTGCGGTCGTTCGTCGACTCGACCTCCAGCTCGTCGTGGGGATCGATGTTCGCGATGTCGGTCGTCTCGCTCGTCCCGGTCTTCCTCGCCTTCCTGCTCGGCCAGCGGTTCCTGATCAAGGGCATCGCCACCACCGGCATCAAGTAACTCCCCTGAAAGGTGCACCTCATGAGGCACATCCCACGCGTCGCGGGCCGAGGCCTGCGCGCACTCGCCGCGGCGGCGATCGCCACCGGCCTGCTCGCGGCGGGCGCGGCCGGGGGGGGGGCGGCGGGGGGCGGGGGGGGGGGGCGGGGCGGGGCGCGGCACGCCGGCGCACTACAGGGGGTGGGGGGCGGCCCG
>NZ_JBSHBJ010000001.1:336661-338134 GCF_053611945.1 Kribbella sp. NPDC054772
CCCCACACCCCCCCCCCCCCCCGCCGGCCCGCCCGCCCCCCCCCCCCCGCGCGCCGGGGCGCGCCCCCCCCCCCCGCCCCGCCCCGGGCCCCGCCCCCCCCCCGCGACTCCGGTGGCGCGGCGTCGTCGTCGGACGGCGGCAAGGTCACGCTCCGATTCACCTGGTGGGGCTCGGACACCCGGACCAAGCTCACCCAGCAGGTGATCGACGCGTACCAGAAGGACCATCCGAACGTCACCATCAAGGGTGAGTTCGGCGACTGGTCGGGGTACTGGGACAAGCTCGCCACCACCGTCGCGGCGAACGACGCCCCGGACATCATCCAGATGGACGAGAAGTACCTGCGCGAGTACGCCGATCGCGGCGCCCTGCTCGACCTGAAGAAGGCCCAGGGCCTGGACACGGGCAAGTTCGAGTCCGACACCCTGAGCGCCGGTGAGTTCGACGGCGGGCTGTACGGCCTGAACGCCGGGATCAACTCGTTCGCGATCGTCGTGAACCCGGCCGCGTTCAAGACCGCCGGGGTGGCGATCCCGGACGACACCACCTGGACCTGGGACGACTTCGCGAAGACCGCCGCGGAGATCACCACCAAGACCGGCGGCAAGATCACCGGTACCGGCACGCTGGGCGCCAACGAGGCCGGCCTGAACCTGTGGGCCCGGCAGAACGGCGAGTCGCTCTGGACGAAGGACGGCAAGCTCGGCGTCTCGCCGGAGAAGACCACCGACTTCTTCAAGTACATCCTGAAGCTGCGCGACCAGAAGGCGATCCCTTCCGCCGAGGCGATCTCGCAGGACATGAACGCCTCGCTCGACCAGTCCGCGATGGCGACCGGCAAGCTGGCGATGAGCTTCATCTGGAGCAACCAGCTGGTGGCGTTCAGCAAGGCGTCCGGTCAGCAGCTGAAGCTGCTGCGGATCCCGAGCCCGGACGGCAAGGCCGCCGACAACGGCTCCTACTACAAGGGCTCGATGTTCTGGTCGATCTCGTCGCGGTCGAAGCACCAGAAGGAGGCCGCGGAGTTCGTGAACTACCTGTCGAACAACACCGCCGCCGGGAACGTACTGCTCGCCGAGCGGGGCGTTCCGCCGAACACCGAGGTCCGCGCCGAGGTGACGCCGAAGCTGCAGCCGGTGGACGCCGCGACCGCGAAGTTCATCCAGGACATCAAGCCGGACCTCGGCGACCCGTCGCCGGCGCCGCCGGTCGGTGGCGGTCAGGTGGAGAAGATCATCCAGCGGTACACGACCGAGGTACTGTTCGGCCGGCAGGCGCCGGACGCGGCGGCGAAGGCATTCCTGGACGAGGTCAACGGGGAGCTCAAATAGTGTTGCTGATGGCAACTGATTGTCGATGACGGGGGCCCGCGTGGGCGGGGGGGGGTAAAACAGGAACAGAGAAAACACCGGGTAGAACCACAGGCCCACGGGCCCTGTCGCGCGGGGCGGGCAGGGGGGGGGCTGGGAGAC
>NZ_JBSHBJ010000001.1:338144-439526 GCF_053611945.1 Kribbella sp. NPDC054772
GGGGGGGGCGCGCGCCTGTCGGGGCGCGCTTCTCTCGGCTCCTAGATGTGTGGTGTGGGTCCCCGATTGTGTGGCGTGGGGGGGGGGGGGGGGGGGGGGGGTCACCACCCCCCCCCCCCCGAGCCTCCCATGTTCGCAACGTCGCCCGGCTGGCCGAGGCCGGCCGGGCCGAACTGGTGGCGGTCGCCGACCCGCGCGGCGCCGCCGACCTGCCCGCGGACGTCCAGGTCTTCGATGGCCTGGACGAACTGCTGGCTGCTACCGCGGTCGACGTGGTGGTGATCTGTACGCCGATCCAGACCCACGTGCCACTGGCCGAACTGGCGATGCGCGCGGGAGCCGACGTACTGCTGGAGAAGCCGCCGACCGCGTCGCTGGCCGAGTTCGAGCAGCTGTCGGCCGTGGTGGCGGAGACCGGGCGGGCGTGCCAGGTCGGCTTCCAGGCGCAGGGGTCGGAGGCCACGCTGACGCTGGCCTCGATGATCGCCGACGGCCAGCTCGGTGAGATCCGTGGGATCAGCGCGACCGGGAAATGGGTGCGGAAAGCGCAGTACTTCCAGCGCGCCCGGTGGTCCGGCCGGCGGCGGCTCGACGGAATCGACGTGGTCGACGGCGCCGTCACGAACCCGCTCGCGCACGCGACCGCGGCGGCCCTGCTGCTGGACGGGTCGACCGGCGTCGACGACATCCGGTCGATCGAGACCGAGCTGTACCGCGCGAACCCGATCGAGTCCGACGACACCTCCTCGGTCCGGATCACCACCAGCCGCGGTACGCCGATCTTGATTGCGGTCACGTTGTGCGCGACGGAACACCTCGAGGCGTCGGTGATCGTGCACGGGTCCGAGGGGCGGGCGGTACTGACGTACCAGTCGGATCTGATCGGCGACACGAAGTACGGGCGGGCGGATCTGCTGGAGAACCTGCTCGCGCATCGCGCGGATCCCGCCGTACCGCTGTATGTGCCGTTGCAGGCGACCGGTGGGTTCACCCGGGTCGTCGAGGCGGTGCGGACGGCGGCCGACCCGCTGCCGATCCCGGGGGAGCTGGTGCGCTGGGAAGGGGAGGGGCTAGAACGCCGGCCGATTCTTCTCGACGTGGAGAAGTGGATCGACCGGGCCTCGGACGAGCTGGCCTTGTTCAGCGAGATCGGGGCGCCCTGGAGTACGCAAACAACACTGGAGAGCTGATGACGCAGAACCTCGGCTGTAACCATGCTGTCGGCCGGTCGATCCAGGTCACGGCGGGTGACGGCGAGTTGTTCACCTATGTCTACAACGCGGACGACCCGCAGTACGAGTCGCCGCGACCCTACTTCCACCCGATCCGGACGCTGACCGGCGATCTGGTCAGCGTGTACCGGCCGTGGGATCACTTGTGGCACAAGGGTCTCGCCTGGTCATTGCCGCACTTCGGCGCGGACAACTTCTGGGGCGGGCCGACGTACGCGAGGGAGGACGGCTACCAGCCGCGCGACAACAACGGCTCGCAGGACCACGACCGCGTCGACGCGCTCGACGTGTCGGACGACGAGGTCCGGTTCGCACACCACTTGTCCTGGCACACCCAGGGCGGCAAGCATGTGGTGGACGAGTCGCGGACGATCACGACACGACTGACCGACGACGGATGGGTGCTCGTCTACGAGACCGCGATGACGAACGTCTCGGGAGCCACCGTCCAGATCGGCAGCCCGACCACGGCCGGCCGTCCGAACGCGGGGTACGGCGGTCTGTTCTGGCGCGGACCGCGGTGCTTCACGAACGGCACGATCCTCGCCCCGCAAGGCAAGGGCCGTGACGAGCTGATGGGGCAGCGCGCGCCGTGGATGGGCTTCACCGCCCGTCAGGACGAGACCGACACGGCCTCCACCCTGATCGTCGCCGACGCGACCGACAACGTCCGGCACCCACCGGAGTGGTTCGTCCGCTCCTCGAACTTCGCCGCCGTCTGCCCGGCCCCGTGGTTCTCCGAGGAACTCCCGGTGGAAGCCGGCGCGACCCTGCGCCTGCGGTACGCCGTCCTGATCGCCGACGGCCTGTCCGACGACGACCGAGCCGCCACCCTCGCCGCCCAGGCCACGAAGGCCCTCGCGAGCTGAACCCCGGACCCCCACGCCATCACAATCCACCCGCCGACGCCCGGCCCCGCCTGGCGGGCGCCGCAAGCGGTGATTGTGATGGCCTGGGGGTTCGCCGCCACGCGCTGACCCAGCAACCAAGGGTTACCTAACCTAGGGTTGAGGGCATGAGCGAGCCCGTGCTGCAGATCCCGTTCGACGATGCGTTCCGGTTCGATCCGTCGCCGACCTTCGCGGAGCTCCGGGAGGGGCGGCCGGTGGCGCGGGTGCGGACGCTGGCCGGCGCCGAGGTCTGGCTGGTGACGCGGTACGACGACGTGAAACTGGTGCTCGCCGATCCCAGGTTCTCGCGGGCCGCCGTGGTGAAGCAGGGAGCGCCGCGGGTCGCGCTCGCGAAGCCGATGCCGAACAGCCTGACCACCACCGACCCGCCCGAGCACACCCGCCTCCGAAGGTTGGTGGTGCCAACGTTCGCGCACCGCAAGATCGAGCGGACCCGGCCATGGGTCGCCGAGTTGTCCGCGCAGCTCGCCGAGGACGTCGCGCGGGCCGGTGACGGCGCCGACATCCGGCAGCTGGTCGCGTTGCCGTTGCCGATCCAGGTGATCTGCCAACTGCTCGGCGTCCCGTACGCGGACCGCGCCCAGTTCCGCGAGTGGACCGAGCTCGGGTACAGCATGAAGATGGCCGAGAAGGACCTGGTCGAGGACGCGATGACCAACCTGACGGCGTACATCGAGGACCTGGTTACGAAGAAGCTGGCGAACACCTCGGCGCCGGCGGAAGACCTGCTCGACGAACTCGTCCGCGCTCGGGAGGAAGGGGATCGGCTCAGTCAGGAGGAGCTGATCGCGTTCGGGGTGAACCTGCTCGTCGCCGGTCACGAGACCTCGGCGAACCAGATCTCGAGCTGTGTCGCGACGTTGCTGCGCTGGCCGGAGAACTGGTCGCGGCTCGTGGACGACAACAGCTTGATCCCGTCGGCGATCGAGGAGCTGCTGCGCTTCAACCGGTTCAGCGAGGTCGGTCAGCTGCGCGTCGCGCTCGAGGACATCGAGTTGCACGGCGTACAGATCAAGGCCGGTGAAGGCGTGATGGCGGCGCTCAACTCGGCGAACCGGGACCCGCGGGCCTACGACGCCCCGGACGAGCTGCGGATCGATCGGAAGGACAACAAGCACATGTCCTTCGGCTTCGGACCGCACTTCTGTCTGGGCGCGCAGCTCGCGCGGATCGAGCTGCAGGAGTCCCTGCTGGCGTTGGTACGTCGCTTCCCGCGGATGAGTCTCGCGAAGCCGGCCGAAGAGCTCGAGTGGCGGCGCGTCCTGGTCAGCGGTCTCGCGGAACTGCCGGTGAACCTCAACCTCTGAGGTCCACCGGCAGCCGGTAGATCAGTTCTGCGAGACGAGCACGACGCCGTGCTCGGACTGGTACTGCTCGATGTACCTGCTCGCCATCGGCTCGCTGCACGCGATCGCATCGGCGATCTTCTTCGGGGTGAGCTCACCACGCTCCGGCGACCAGTCGGACAGCAGCGCCCAGGCACGTTGGCGCTTCTTTTCCAGAGGACTCAGTTCTTCCTCGTCCGTGGTCGTCGACTCCTCGACCACGGACTCCGGGTCGGGCAGGACCGGCTCGACCTTCGGCGTGGTGATCAGCGCGGGCGGCTGCGGGTCCGTCGGGCCGGCGAACGGCGACGGCGGCTTCGGCTTCTCCACCAGCGGTTCGGCCTTCGGCTGCGGGGCGAACGGCTTCAGCGAACCGTTGACGACGTGCTGCGGCTCGCTCTCGTCCTCGACGACGACCGCCTCGGACACGTTGCCGCTGTCGGTCGGGTCCGGGTCGACGATCGCCATCAGCTCGCCGGTCCAGGCGTCCTCGTCGCGCAGCGACATCCCGCCGTCCGCACGCCGCGGCTGCCCGCCTTCCAGCACCCACACGGCGGCCGGTACGGCGGGGCCGCCCTCGGGCTGCTCCGGCGGCGGCGAGATCGCCTTGGTCAGCTTGTTGGTGATGACCTCGTAGTTGATCCGTTCCTCGAGCATCCCGGCCAATCGGTCCGGGTCGTACGTCGTCTCGGCGATCTTCGCCAGCCGCTCGTCCTGGTGCTCGGAGCGGATGTACTCCGCGACGGTGCCGGCGATCGCCTCGCGGCGGCTCCGGTTGCGGATCTGGTGGTGCGCCGCCCGGAGGCTTTCGTACAAGGTGTAGCCGTGCTCGATCGCCAGCGAGCGCGCGAGCCAGGTGACGCGCGGCTCCCGGGCCCACTGGACGATGCCGTACACCGGGCCGGTGTCGCGCATCTGGCCGGCCTTGCGGAGTGCGTCGCGCCGACGGGCCGAGCTGTGGATCAGCCAGAGCACGTAGGCGAACGCGGACAGACCGCCGAAGCCGAAGGCGAGGAACCGCTCTTCCGGCCGCCAGTGGCCGACCACGTTGAAGACGACGGCGACGAGTGCCGCGAAGAACGACATCGCGCGATAGGCGTAGGCCTGCTCGCCCTTGCGCCGGCGCAGGTCGGCGAGCGCCGCGGTGGCGACACCACCGAGCTCGAGCACCGCGACCGCGGGGGTGACGAGGACGATCTTGAGCAGCGTCGAGAACCCGCTGTCCGGCCAGGGGATATGGGTCACGCCGGCCCAGACCTGGCCGACCAGAGCCGCGGCAGCCGCGGTCGCGTAGAAAGCGTAAGCGACTTTGTCCGCACCGGTGAGGGGTACGTTGACCAGTTCGCCAGTACTGGTTGTGCTGGTGTTCTCCTGCAAGACGTGCTCTCCTGACCGGTTTGGGCTCTCCGGCAGTTTCGTCGGGTGGGTGTACGGCGGCCCCCATAGCGCGCTGCACGAGGCTACCGGTTTCCGGCCCCATAAGGGGAGGCGAATCCGGAAACGTCTCGAACCTCCCCACTACCATCGGGGTTCACACACCCGAATTTCAAACGACCAATAGTGTCGGGGCATGATCCCGACGCTGCGATCGTTGCCCGACCCGTCCGCGCTGGCCGCCCACCTCGGGTCGGCGTACGGCCTGCGCTTCACCGGTTGCTCGTTGCTCCGGTCGCTGGTCAACGACGTCTACGTGCTGGCCACCGATGACGCTCGCTACGTGCTCAAGCTGTACCGCCGCGACTGGCGTGATCCGGACGAGATCCGTTGGGAGACAGGGCTTTCGGCGCATCTGCTCGCCGCCGGCGTCCTCGTCCCACGGCTCCGGTCGTTGCCGGACGGTGACACCGTCGGACTGCTCGAGACACCCGAGGGACCCCGGCCGTTCACCCTGTCCGAGCACGTCGAGGGCACCAAGCTCTACCCGCCTTTCACCGACGAGTTGTACGTCGCCTTCGGGGCCCAGCTCGCTGCTTTTCACGATGCCGCCGACAACTACACTTCGCCGTACTTTCGCCGACCGGTCGAGGCGGCGCAACGGCTCGACGAAGCGCTCGCGGACATTCTCGCCGTCGACGACGCGGAGGAAAACCTGCTCCGGTCACTCGCCGACGCAGTACGGAACAACGTCGCGCAGTACTCGAAGGCAGGAACCTGCCATGGTGATGCCTCGATGGACAATGTTTTGTTGACGGAACAGGGACTTCTGCTACTTGATTTCGATCTCGCCGCGGTCGGTCCACCGGCGGCGGATTTCTGCGGCGTCGCGACGACCCCGCACTGGGAGGCGTTCAAGGCGGGGTACCGCACCCGCCGGCCGATCGACGCCGAGGACGAGGCGATGATCCCGTACCTGCAGGTCGTCGGGCGGATGTTCAACCTGCGATTCCATCTCGTCGACAAGCCGCTGTTCCGCGGGGACGAGTCACGGGACGAGGGCTGGGCGGCCGGGGAGTACGACGGGTTGCGCGCGGCAGCCGCCGTACTGCTCTGAGGTTCCTCTGGGGTTCACAGCAAGGTCCCAGGGAACGTGGAGCGAGCTCGCGGGCAGGCTGCGCATCCTGAGGGTGTGAAGGTTGCGGCGCGGTCTCTGAGTGTGCGGGTCGCGGCGGCGATGGTGGTGCTGGTCGCGGTGGTGAGTGTCGTGATCGGTGGGCTGACGACCGCCGCGATCAGCTCGTACCTGACCAGCCAGCTCGACGGCAAGGTGACCGCGGCGCAGGGCCGGGCGATCGGCGCGCTGCAGAACGGCGGGCCGCCGCCGGACTCGCCGCACGGGCAGGACGCCGGCACGGTGACGGTCTATGCGGGGTCGTCGACCGCGGTCGGCAAGGTGATCACTAACGACGGGAAGCTCGCCGATCTCTCCGACGCGGCGATCGGTGTGCTCGACGATCTGCCGACCGGTGCGAACAGGACCGTCACGCTGCCCGGGCTCGGGAAGTACCGCGTGCGTGCGACGAACATCGGGCAGATCACCGTCGTCGCGGGTCTGCCGACGAAGGACATCCAGAACACGGTGAACAGTCTGATCGGCTGGGAAGCGTTGTTCGGCGGGATCGGCGTACTGACCGCCGGCGGTGTCGCGGTCTTCGTCGTACGGCGTCAGCTGCGGCCACTGCGGCGGGTCGCGCAGACCGCCCGTGAGGTAGCCGGTCTGCCGCTCGACACGGGCGAGATCGGGGTGACCGCCCGGGTGCCTGAGCAGCTGACCGACGAACGTACCGAGGTCGGTCGGGTCGGCGTCGCGCTGAACACGCTGTTGGGACACATGGAGGACGCGCTCGACGCGCGGCACCGCAGCGAGCAGCAGGTCCGGCAGTTCGTCGCCGACGCGTCGCACGAACTCCGGACGCCGCTCACCACGATCCACGGCTACGCGCAGCTGAGTCTGCACCAGCGCGATCCCGAGCTGTACACGCACGCGATGGGCAAGGTGATGATCGAGGCGACGCGGATGGCCTCGCTGGTCGAGGACCTGCTGCTGCTCGCCCGGCTGGACGCGGGCCGCCCGTTGGACAGCCGCCCGGTCGACCTGTCCCGGCTCGGCCGCGACTCGGTCGCCGACGCCGAGATCGTTGCTGCCAGCCACCATTGGGAGCTGGACCTGCCGACCGAGCCGATCGTGGTGATCGGCGACGAGCAACGGCTGCACCAGGTCCTCACCAACCTGCTCACCAACGCCCGCCGCCACACGCCACCCGGCACCACCGTGACGGTGGCCGCTCGCATCGCCGACCGGTTCGCGGTCCTCACCATTCACGACGACGGACCCGGGATCCCCGCCGAACTCCAGCCCGACGTGTTCCGCCGCTTCACCCGCGCGGACACCGCCCGTACCAGAACCAACGCGGGAACCGGCCTCGGTCTGTCCCTCGCCCAGTCGATCGCCCACGCCCACGACGGCACCCTGACGGTCCTCTCCGCGCCGGGCAGCACCACTTTTACGCTGGCGTTGCCTAGGCTCGTCACGTGACTGTGGAAACAGACGTGCCGATGCCCGATGGGCGAACCCTGCACACCTACGACACCGGCGGCGACGGTTTTCCGGTCCTGTGGAACCACGGGACCCCGAACGTCGGCGCGCCACCCGAGCCGCTCTTCGCCGCGGCCGACCGGCTGGGGCTGCGCTGGGTCTCGTTCGACCGTCCCGGGTACGGCGGTTCCACGATGCACCGCGGACGCACGGTCGCCTCGGTCGCCACCGACGCGGCCGCGGTCGCGGACTCGCTCGGGATCGACCGGTTCGCGGTCGCCGGGTACTCCGGCGGCGGAACCTTCGCCCTCGGCACGGCGGCTGTCCTGGGCGACCGGGTCAGCGCAGCGCTCACGCTGGCCGCGATCGCGCCGTATGGCGCCGAGGGGCTGAGTTGGTTCGACGGGATGGTGCCGTCGTCGATCGCCGCACTCGCGAGCGCGGCCGCCGGGCCCGAGGTCCGCGAGGTGCTGCACAACTCCGGCTTCGACTACGACGCGGGATTCACCGACGACGACCTGGCGATGTTCGGCGGGCCGTGGGGCTGGCTCGGCAAGGTCGCGGGACCTGGCCTCGACGCCGGCCCGTACGGGCAGATCGACGACGACGCGGCGTACACCCGGCCGTGGGGTTGCGATCCGGGAGCGATCACCGCGCCGGTCCTGCTGCTGCACGGCACCGCGGACCGCATCATCCCGGTGAGCCACGGGCGATGGCTCGCGGAGAACTGCCCGACCGCGACGCTGCAGGAGTCTGCGGGCGCGTCCCACTTCACGATCGTCGAGCACGCCGAGCCGGCGCTGGAGTGGCTCGCGGCGACGTGCCGCCGTACCGGCTGAAGCCTGGGTACGGCGGCCCGCGCGGCTGCTACTTGGTGCCGAAGCTGTAGATGGTGGTCGACTTGTAGGTCTCGCTGGGGCGCAGCACCGTCGACGGGAAGTTGGCGTGGTTGGGCGAGTCGGGGAAGTGCTGGGTCTCGAAGGCGAACGCGTCGCCCTGCCGGTAGGCCTTGTTCCCGATGCCGAGGAAGGTGCCGTCGAGGAAGTTGCCGCTGTAGAACTGGACCCCCGGCTGGTCGGTGCGCACCTCGATGGTGCGGCCGTGGTCGGGCTCCCAGAAGCGGCCCGCCAGCCGGAGACCGTCGTGGTCCGGCTGGCCACCGATCACGAAGTTGTGGTCGTACCCACGGCCGTAGATCAGCTGCTGGTGGTCGCCGCGCAGCCGCTTGCCGATCGCGGTCGGCTTACCGAAGTCGAACGGCGTACCGGCCACCGGGGCGATCTCGCCGGTCGGGATCAGCGTCGCGTCGACCGGCGTGTACTTCGGCGCGTTCAGCTCGAGCACGTGGTCGTAGATCGTGCCGTTGCCTTCGCCGAGCAGGTTGAAGTACACGTGGTTGGTCAGGTTGACGATGGTCGCCTTGCCCGCCACGGTCGCGTGGTAGTCGATCCGCAGGTTGTCGCGCTTGTCCAGCGTGTAGGTGACGGTGCTGGTGAGCTCACCGGGAAAACCCATCTCGCCGTCCGGGCTGACGTAGGTGAACGCGACGCCGACCGCCTGGTCGGTCTGCACGACCTTCGCCTTCCAGACCTTCTTGTCGAAGCCGATGGTCCCGCCGTGCAACGCGTTCTCGCCGTTGTTGACCGGGATCTGGTACGCCGTCCCGTCCAGCGTGAACTTGCCCTTGGCGATCCGGTTGCCGTAGCGGCCGATGGTGGCGCCGAAGTACGGGCTGAGCGCCGCGTAGTCCGGCAGGTTGTCGAAGCCGAGGCTGATGTTCTCGGTGTGACCGCGCCGGTCCGGGGCCTCGACCCGCTGGATGGTGGCCCCCCAGGTCAGCATCGAGATCGTCACCGCGCCGTTGGTGAACGTGTAGACGTCCACCTGCTGACCGTCGGGCGTGGTGCCGAACTTGTCCTTGTGGATCTCCAGCTTGCCGTGGTGTGCACCCATGCCGGTCAACTTATCCGGCGTACCAGCGCCGGAACTGGTTTGGGTACTGGCGTCGGCGGTGCTGCTGAGAGCGCCCGCGGCGGCGGCACCGAGGCCCAATGCGCCGGCGGTCCGGAGGACCTGACGGCGGGGCAGATGATCGGGCATCGCAATCCCCTCAATCGTTGTAGAGACGGACCTTCGCACGATAAGCGCGCCAGACCAGTGTTTGGAACAGTTCGGAACGGTGTGAATTCGTCCGATCTCTCCGGGGTTCACACAGGGTCTTCTGGATGGTGACCAGATCGGTCCGCTCTACGCCCCGATCGAGTCTTCAGTGGTACGCCGTTTGCGAGGCACGATGAGGTCATGAGCCGAACCGCACTGATCGTGATCGACGTCCAGGAATCGTTCCGGGTCCGCCCGAACTGGCAGCTGGTGAACCACCCCGACATCGCCGAGCGGGTCGACCGCCTGGTGCGTGCGACGCGCGCGAACGGCGACCTCGTGTTCTGGGTGCTGCACACCGAGCCGGGGACAGGCGGCGCCTTCGATCCGGCCGAGGGTCACGTCCGACTGATCGACGGACTGGAGCCGTTGCCCGGCGAGCCGATCCTCACCAAGACGTCGCACAACGCCTTCACCACAACGAATCTGCAGCAGTTGCTGACGCAGCAGGGCGTCGATCAGATCGTTGTCTGCGGCATCCGTACCGAGCAGTGCTGCGAGACCACGGCCCGGGTCGGCTCCGACCTCGGGTACGACGTCGTGTTCGTCACCGAGGCGACCGCGACGATGGCGCTCGCGCACTGGACGATCCGCGAGGAGGCGAGCGTCGAGGAGATCCTGGCCGACCCGCGGACCCTCACCGCGGAGCAGGTCGCCGAGCGGACGGAATACGTGCTGGCCGGTCGGTTCGCCACGATCCGGACCCTGGACGAGCTGACCGGCGTACCCGTGTCATCCTGACCGGATGCGCCCTACTCGTGTGGTCTTCGTACTGGTGCCGAAGGTGCATTTGCTGGATTTGGCCGGGCCCGCCCAGGTGTTCACCACGGCGAATGACCTGGGGTATGCGTATTCCGTCAGTTATGTGGCCGAATCCGAGGAGGTCATGACGGCTCAGGGGGTGCCGTTGCGGACCCAGATCGAGTGGCCCGAGGTCGGTCCGGAGGACCTGATCCTGGTCCCGGGCTGGCGGTCCCCACGGTTGTCGCCGGTGCCGCCGATCGGGCCCGGGACGAGGCAGCGCCTGCGCGAACATCACGCCGGCGGTGGGTCGGTAGCGAGCGTTTGTTCCGGGGCGGACGCGCTCGGCTGGGCGGGTCTGCTCGACGGCCGGCGCTTCACCACCCACCACGATCTGACCGAGGAGCTCGCCGCCCGGTACCCGCGAGCGACGATCGTGCGCGACGTCCTGTACGTCGAGGACGACCGGATCATCACGTCCGCCGGGATCGCCAGCGGGATCGATCTCGCACTCCACCTCGTCGCCATCGCCCGCGGCGCCGAGGCCGCCGCCCGAGTCGCCCGCGAAATGGTCGTCTACGCCCGCCGCAACGGCGACGAACTCCAGGACTCCGCGATGCTGCGGCATCGCGGCCATCTGAGCGACGTGGTGCACCGCGTCCAGGACGTCATCGATTCCCGGTACGCCGACAAGCTGCCACTCGCCGATCTGGCCGGTCAGGTCGGCGTCAGCGAGCGCACCCTGACCCGCGTCTTCAGCACCGCGACGGGTCTCACGCCGTTGCGCTACCAACAGGTCCTTCGCCTCGAACGCGCCGAACACCTGATCGGGCATGGCGCGACGGTCGAGTCGGCCGCGCGCAGGGTGGGCTTCGAAGACGCCCGGATGCTCCGCAGGCTGCGCTCCCGCCCAACTGTCTAGACCAGTACGAACTTTTTTCGAGAACCCCGCGTCTACTCGTGCACAACCACGAACGAGGGGGACGCACGATGAAGGTTGCTGGGGGCAAGTTGCGGGCGCTGGTCGCGGCCGGGGTGGCCGTTGGAGCGGCTGCCGCGGGGGTCGGCGTGGTGGGGATGCAAGGAGCGGATGCCGCGACGTCGAGCAGCGCGGCGGTGACCTCGCTGAGCCGGACGCAGCTGCTGACGGTCGGCGAGGTGAAGAAGGCGGACGCGCGACGGAACTGGTTCCGGCAGGTTGACAGGGGAATCCTGCCCAGGACGTACTGCGGTCCGGCGTCTACCGAGGGCAAGCACGTGTCGGCGCGGATGGCGCGCGGGTTCACCGACGAGATGGACGCGTACGGCGCGCAGTACGTCAGCCAGTACGCGAACGCGGCCACCGCGCGGGCGGCGTACAACTCGGTCATCGCGACGCTGAAGAGCTGCACGTACAGCAAGCCGGCGCCGACGCATGCCCGCAAGATCACCGAGAACCGGATGGTGAAGGGTGCCTCCGGCGACCGCACCCAGGTGATCCGCTGGTACGACTACCCGAAGCCCAATGACCCGGGCAGCGAGGCCGGCGGCTTCCCATACGCCGTCACGCTGAAGGGCCGGAACGTCTCGGTGCTGGCGTTCAGCGAGATGGGGCCGGGCGTGCCCGCGCCGAACTTCGACAAGCTCGCGCGGCAGGCAGCGGCCAAGGTCAGCCGCTGAGCGGGAGGTGACGGCCGGGGCTCCGGCCGCCACCGCTCGTTTCGCATGTCAGGGCAGCTTCGACGCCGCGGTCAGTTTGGTGATCGCGGCGCTCGGCTGTCCGCTGAGGAGGGCATGATCAGCGTCCGAGATCAGCTTGGACGCCGGCTCGGTGAGGTTCTGCCCGATGTGGTTCTGCGCGATCCAGCGAGCGACCCCGACGACCGCATCGTCCTCGCCGAACGTATCGGCCTTCGTGCGCTCGAGGAGCTTGGCCGACTGGGCCGCCGCGGCGAGGGCGATCGGTGCCTGCGGACCCGACCAGTCGCGAACCTGCAGTGCGGCACTCGCCGCGACCCCGGCGGCCACGGCGTACGGATCGTGCTTGCGCAGCAGGGTGTCGCGCGCCGCCATCAGCGCCTGCCGGGCGGCTGCTTGCGTGCTGAGACCCCAACCGAACGGGTACTGCGGGTTGTAGTTGGCGTCACCAACGTTCAGCGGCTGCTGGTCCTCCGCGCGCGGCCAGCTGACCGGGAGCCGGCCGGAGAAGGGCCGCTTGCCGAACAGTACGTCGGCGACGCCGGCGCCCTCGGTGCCGGGCAACCACGACGCCACCAGCGCGTTGATCTCGCCGAGCTGGTCCGCGATCACCTGCGGGCGTCCGGAGACGATGAGGACGACGCACTTCATCGCGCCGCAGACCTTGTCCACCGCAGCCTGGTCGGCGTCGGACAGTCGCAGGTCGTGACCGTTGCCGACGTCACCGATTCCTTCGGCGTACGGGCGTTCGCCGACCACGACAACGCCGACGTCATGACCTGCCATTGGAGCGGATGCATCGGCGCTGAACGTCGCCGAGGGTACGACCTGCTTGATGCCGTCGAGGATCGTCGTCCCGGTCGTGGTCGCACCCGAACCGCCCTGCCAGCTGATGCTCCAGCCACCCATCTGGTTGCCCAGGTCGTTCGCGTTGCTACCGGCGACGTACACCTTCGCGGTCGATGCCAGGGGCAACAGGTTGCCGTCGTTCTTCAGCAGCACCTGGGACTTCGCGGCCGCCTCCCGGCCGACTGCGCGGTGCGCCGCCGACCCGATCGTCGGGATGTTGGTGGTGTCGGCATACGGGTGCTCGAACAGGCCGAGCTTGAACTTCTCGGTCAGGATCCGCCGGACCGCGTCGTCGATCCTGGTCATCGGGATCCGGCCCGCGGTGACCTCGTCGGTCAGGCCCTGGGTGAAGCCCTGGTAGTTCGTCGGCACCATGATCATGTCCAGCCCGGCGTTGACCGAGGTCCGGATGTCGCTCGCGTAGTCGCCGGGCAGCTGGTCGATCGCCTGCCAGTCGCTGATCACGAACCCGTCGAAGCCCATCCGCTGCTTCAGCACACCGTTGATCAACTCGCCGTTGCCGTGCATCTTCACCGGCGCCGCGCCGTCGATCGCCACACTGGAGTACGACGGCATGACGGTGCCGATCCCGAGATCCACCGCGGTCTGGAACGGCGCGAGGTGCAGAGTTTCCAGCTGTTCCCGGGTCACCTGCGTGATGCCCTGGTCGATCTTGTACGAGCCGGTCGTCGAGGTCCCGTACGTCGTGCCGCCGTCGCCGACGAAGTGTTTGGCGGTCGCCAGCACGTGGTTGTTGCTTGCGAGCTGGCTGCCGTCCGGCTTGCCTTGCAGTCCGGTGATCACGGTCGCCATCGACTGCACGAGCGCCGGATCCTCGCCGTACCCCTCGTAGGCGCGTCCCCAGCGGTCGTCGCGGACCACGCACACGCACGGCGCGAAGTCCCACGGGATGCCGGTCGCGCGCACCTCGGTCGCGGTCACTTCACCGGTGCGTCGGGCCAGGTCCGGATCGCGGGTGGCGCCGATCGCGATGTTGTGCGGCAGGATCGTCGCGCCGACCACGTTGTTGTGGCCGTGCACCGCGTCGACGCCGTAGATCAACGGGATCTGCAGCCGGGTCGCCTGCGCGTTGAGCTGGAAGGTGTCGGTCATCGCCGCCCACGCCGCCGGGGTGTTCGGCGTCGGCACCGACCCGCCGCCGGACAGCAATGAGCCGAGCGCGTACGACGCGATGTCGGAACGGGAGCGCAGCGCGTTCCGTTCCGCCTGCGTCATCTGGCCGACCTTTTCCGCCAGGTTCATCCGGGCGAGCAGGTCGTCGACGCGCTTCCGGAGCGGCAGTTTCGGGTTCAGGTACGGCAGGGCGTGGGCGTCGATGACCACGACGGGCTGGGTCTGCGGTGGCTTCGCGCCGGTGACGGTGAGCTCCAGCGGAATGGTTTCCGCAGTTTCCGCGGAACGGTCTTTCCGGGTCGTGACGGAAACTCTCTGCGCGGTTCCGGAAACTGTTCCGGCCGGGAACGTCAGTGTTCCGGAAACGGGCGTGTAGTCGTCGGCGCCGGCCGTTCCGTTCCCGGTCCGGTAGTCGACGGTCACCGGCGCCTCGAGCGGCGCGCCGTCGGTGGTCGCCACGGAAACCTTCACCTGCGCCGTTCCGCCCTCCGCGACCGGATACACGCCGGCGTCGGTCAGCACGCTCGCCTTCAGCGCCGGGTCGGCCTTGCCGTAGACCTCGACCTGGTCGATCGCGAACTCACCC
Source organism: Kribbella sp. NPDC054772 (assembly GCF_053611945.1). Lineage (NCBI taxonomy): Bacteria > Bacillati > Actinomycetota > Actinomycetes > Propionibacteriales > Kribbellaceae > Kribbella > Kribbella sp. NPDC054772. The sequence continues at coordinate 352,733 of NZ_JBSHBJ010000001.1, forward strand.
GGCGACCCGACCGGCATCGTGAACGCGTACCCCCACATGTGCGTCAGGTTCAGCACCTGGTCGATCCCGCCCACCGGCTGGTAGTCGCCGCGGTACACGAGCTGGCTGAACGGGATCTCGACCAGATGCCAGCCCTGCCAGTCGTCGGTGAAGCTGGCGTTCCACAACTCGGAGGCCTCGGCGTTCGCGCCGCCGTCCTTGATCTCGAAGAAGATCCGCTTCCCCGACCCGGGCGGCAACGGCGCGGTGTTCTGCCCGTACCACCAGAACCGGATCCCCCTGTACGCCGACCAGTCGCCGGGGTTCACGTCGTACGTGATGTCGTGACTGAAACCGCCCCAGCCGCTGATGTCGTACGTCCCGTGCAGCACCTTGTCGCCGGCCGGAGCGTCGGCGCGGGTCTGCAGCTCCAGCGTCGGCGGGTCGTCGGCGTCGCTGCCCCAGGTGAAGATCCCCGGGTTCGGCGGCGCCGCGAACGGCTCCCCACCTTCGAACGCCGCGAGCGTGATCGGCGCCGGATCGTCGGCCGCCGCGGGCACTTCCGCGAGCAACCCCGCCAACAGGGCGGTCACCGCGACCGCGGCAGCCGTACCCCTCCGACGCTTCCGCAGCGCAGAACCGGTCCACCTGAGCATGGGCGACTCCTCACGGGACACAACACGGGGGACGGCCCGTGTTGCGCCTGACTCTCAGTCCTCCTCAGACCCGGGTCAAGAGCTCGCCGGTTCCGGAACTAGAGCGCTCTCACGGAGCCGTCCATCACCACCGGCCCCATGTACGGCCGCGGCCCGGCCCTGTACTCGGACCGGACCAGCTCCGGAGCGTCGATCGCGACCTCCCCCAGCGAGGTGTTCCGATGAGCCGCCACCCACTCGATCAAGGCGGCAGGCGCCGGGATGTCGCCGGTGAAATGCAGCAGGTTGAGGTACCAGATGTCGCGCCGCTCGGTTTCCCACCACGCGTCCGGCCCGAGCTCGGCGGTCAGCAGATCGCTGAAGCGGTCGGCGCTGCCGTCGAGCGACTCGGCGCAGGCCATCACCGTGCCCGGCGTGAGCGTGAGCCCGGTGACGCGAAACCCGACCGGCCAGCTGCTTCCGGCGGCCGCGCGGTCGAGGGCAGCGTGGTAGCGGGCGATCGTCGGATCGCTCGGCGGGATGACGTCACGCCGGGGCTCCAGAGCGCGGACGGTCAGGTGCGCCGAACCGAGCTGCCCGGTCTCCCAGTGGCCCGGACCCGCCAACTCGGCCGCCTCCCGCGTGACGGCGTCGAGAGTGCGCGCCAGCTCGGTCCCGGACGAGGGCCGCAGTACGACGCTCACCGGCCAGCGCCCACCGTCGCGCGGAAGCTCGTCGCGAGCGTGGGTTCCGGCGGTGATCCGCGGTACGGCGGTGCTGAACAGTTGGTCGAACTTCGTCGAGTCGATGATCCTGCCTCCTTGGCAGGTACGACGCGAACTCCGGTCACTTGGTTGGAGGTCCTGAACGCGGTGATTCAGAAGCAGTAGTGGTCCGATTGAGAACGAATTCAGTACTCGTAGTCATGGACCCTGGCCGTCCCGGCCGGAAAGGATGGGGGCATGACTACACGATTCGGCGTCTTCGTACCGCAGGGCTGGAAGATGGATCTGGCGCAGATCGCCGATCCGATCGAGCAGTGGGAGGCGATGACGGATGTCGCCAAGCGGGCCGACGAGCAGTCCTGGGACTCGATCTGGCTCTTCGACCACTTCCACACCGTGCCGGAGCCGAGCGACAACACCACCTTCGAGTGCTGGAGCGCGACCGCGGCGCTCGCCCGCGACACCCAGCGGGTGAACATCGGCCAGATGGTCGGCTGCAACGGGTACCGCAACCCCTCGCTGTACGCCAAGATCGCGTCCACCGTCGACGTCGCCAGCCACGGCCGCCTGTACGCCGGGATCGGCGCGGGCTGGTACGAGCACGAGTGGAAGGCGTACGGCTACGAGTGGACCGACATCCCGCAGCGGATGGCGGCGTTCCGGGAAGCGACCGAGATCATCTACAAGATGTGGACCGAGGACAAGCCGGTCTACAACGGCAAGTACTACTCGATCGACGCCCCGATCAACGAGCCGAAGGGCGTCCGCAAGCCGCACCCGAGCTTCTGGATCGGCGGTGGCGGCCCGAAGGTCACGCTGAAGCTGGTCGCGCAGTACGCCGACGCGGCGAACATCGGCGGCGGCAGCCCGGAGACCTTCAAGGAGAAGGCGGACATCCTCCGCGGTCACTGCCAGAAGGTCGGCCGGGACTACGACGAGATCATCAAGTCGACGAACTTCAACGTGTTCCCGATCGACAAGGGTGACGACCCGACCAAGGCGACCGAGAAGGCGCTCGGCCCGATGAACCGCGAGCGGTTCGACCGGGACAACCTGATCGGCACCGAGGACGAGATCGCGGACAAGGTCGAGGCGGTCCTCGAGGCCGGCGCCGACTACGTGATCTTCTACGTGCCGGGTGTCGCCTACGACCTCGACCTGCTGGAGCGCGTCGAGCGGGTCACCAAGCGCTTCGCCTGACCGCCTCTCCGGCCGCTGGGTGACCGGCGGCCGGTCCTGACCATTACCGGTCATGGCGGGTGTACGTCAGCTCGATCGGTGGACCCGCGCTGACGGCAACTGTCAGGCTCCCGGCGACGGCCTCGCATGGGTCGGGGCGTCGGGAGGTGTCCACCTGTGTTGTCCCGAACGACCCGGACCGCGGCCGGCCTGCTGGCCGCGGTGGTCGCCGGTCCCCTGCTGCTGGCGACCACCACGGCCTCGGCCGGTCCACCTGACGGGCCGGCCGGTCCGGCCGCAGCGACACCGACGGCGGCGAATCCGACGCCCGGTGCGAGCAGCAAGCGGATCACGCTCGTCACCGGCGACGTCGCCGAGCTGACCACCAGCTCCAACGGCCAGGTCTCGGCCCGCCTGCTCGACGACGAGCCGTACTACTTCGGCACCTTCGACGGCGACCTCACCCTGGTCCCGGCCGACGCGTACCCGCTGCTGTCCGCGGGGCGCCTCGACAAGCGGCTCTTCAACCTGACCGAGCTCGCGGCCCAGGGGTACGACGACGCGAGCAGCGACCAACTGCCGCTGCTGGTCACCGCGCCGGAAACTGCCCGCGGAATCCGGAGTACACCGAGTACGCCGGCCGCCGCGAGTTTCCGGCGTACCCTGCCGAGCGTCGGCAGCACGGCGGTCAGCGTCCGGAAATCCGATGCGGAAACTTTCTGGAACGGAATCAGCGGACCGACCACGTTCAAGTCCAGCCAGGTCGGCAAGATCTGGCTCGACGGCCGCACGCACGCCACCCTCGACCGCTCGACGCAGCAGATCGGCGCCCCGACCGCCTGGAAGGCCGGGTACGACGGGCACGGCGTCAAGGTGGCCGTCCTGGACACCGGGTACGACGCCGGTCACCCGGACCTCGCCAAGCAGGTCGTCGCGGCGGAGAGTTTCGTCCCCGACCAGGCCGTGCAGGACCTGCACGGCCACGGCACCCACACCGCCTCGATCGTCGCCGGCCTCGGTACGGCGTCAGCCGGCAAGCGCAAGGGTGTGGCGCCGGGCGCCGAACTGCTGATCGGCAAGGTGCTCGACAACAGCGGCGGCGGGTACGACTCCGAGGCGATCGCCGGCATGGAGTGGGCGGTCCAGCAAGGCGCGAAGGTCGTCAGCATGAGCCTCGGCGGTCTGCCGTCCGACGGCACCGACCCGATGAGCGAGGCCGTCGACCGGCTGTCGAAGTCGAGCGGCGCCCTCTTCGTGATCGCGGCCGGCAACTCCGGCGCCGAGGAGACCGTCGGTGCTCCGGGCGCGGCGTCCGAGGCACTGACCGTCGGCGCCGTCGACCGGGACGACAGCCTGGCGAACTTCTCCAGCCGCGGTCCGCGTCTGGGCGACGGCGCGCTGAAGCCCGAGGTGACCGCGCCCGGCGTGGAGATCGCCGCCGCCCGGGCCGCCGGCACCGAGCAGGGCCACATCCTCGGTCAGTACTACACGCAGCTGAGCGGCACCTCGATGGCCACGCCGCATGTGGCCGGCGCCGCCGCGATCCTCGCCCAGCGCCACCCCGACTGGACCGGCCCGCAGCTCAAGGCTGCGCTGGCCTCGACGGCCGTCCCGTCCGCGGGCGCCCGCACCGACCAGCAGGGCCTCGGCCGGATCGACATCCCGAACGCGCTCGACCCCAAGGTTCTCCCCGACACCGCCAACCTGTTCCTCGGCGACCTCTCCTGGACCGGGCCGACCACCCCCGCGCCGGTCACCCGTACGGTTGCCTACCGCAATAACTCGACCCGTCCGGTGACGCTGAACCTCTCCGTCGACGCGCAGTCCCCGGCGAAGGTGCAGGCCGGTGTCACGGTCAGCCCGGCCCGTCTCACCATTCCGGCCGGCGGTACGGCTTCCGCGACCGTGACCGTGGATCTCGCGAAGACCGAGCCTGCCAAGTACGCCGGCGTACTGACCGCACGCACCGGCAACACGTCGTACCGGACCGGCGTCGGGTTCGCGGCCGGTGGGCGACTGAACCAGGTGACCGTGAAGGCAATCGGCCGCGACGGCAAGCCGGCGACCGTCAAGACCGGCTCGAGCGGTGTGCAGTTGTGGAACCAGGACACCGGCGACGTCAAGGCGATCGCCTTCGACGACACCGGCAGCCGGACCCTCGACGTGCCGACCGGGCGTTACAGCGTGATGGCGTTCGCGATGGGCGGCGACGAAGCAGACTGGACGAACTCGATCACCTTGCTCGGCGAACCGGACGCCTGGATCGACGGTGACCGGACGTTTGTCTTCGACGCCCGCAAGGCACACAAGGTCACGGTCACGACACCGCAGCGGGCTGACCCGGAGAGCGTCAAGATCGCCTGGCACCGCAAGGTCGGCAGCCGGGATGCGGTGTCCGGCTGGGCGTTCGACGGCGGGGTGGCCGGCGGTGTCTACGCACAGAGCTTCGAAAAGGTTGCCAAAGGCACCTTCCAGGTCGTGCAGCGGTGGGACCTCGCCCAGCCGAAGCTGACCGTCGACGTCAACGGCACCGGCAGCAGCTTCCGGCTGCCGACGCTGCGCGAGGGCGACCAACGGACCGTGTACGTCGGGTCCGAACAACTGCAGCTCGTGGACGGCGGCGACGGCACGGCGGCCGAGCTGACCGGGGCCAAGGGCAAGGTGGCGCTGATCCGGTTCCGGGCGCAGGACTTGACCGCCGAGCAGGTCCTGGCGGCGAAGGACGCCGGAGCCAAGGCGGTCCTGATGTACAACGAGGAACCCGGGTTCTGGTCGACTCTCGCCTGGGAGGGCATTCCCTTCTACTTGGTGAGAGCGCCGCAGGGTAAGCAACTGCTCGACCTGCTCGCCAAAGGCCCGGTGACTCTGAAGCTGAACGGCCTGCTGGACAGCATCTACCGGTACGACCTGGTGGTGGCGCCTTCCACGGTTCATGGGCCGTTGACGTACGACGTCGCGAAGCTGCACCCGGCCGAAGTAACGATGACGTACCACCGCAACGACACGTGGTTCCTGCACCGCGAACAGCGGATCGCCCACCTGCCCGGCGTCGCAACTGGACTGGGTGCCTCGCGCGAGGTGACCGGGCCGGTCACCCGAACCGACTATCTGGTCACCGATGTGAAGGGCGTGACCTGGGACGAGAGTCTGGTTGCGGGGGAGTGGAACGAGAGTGGGTTCGAGTCCACCATCCCGCGGGCCTACCGACCGGGCGAGCAGGTCTCGCGGGGCTGGTGGGAGTCGTTGACGCGTCCCGCCGTACCGGGGTTGTCGGCCGCGGCCGGGGACGAGGCGCAGGGGTGGCCGCCGGCGCGGTTCGAGAACACGCTGCGGATCGCGATCCCGCAGTACGTCAGCGGGGACCGGAGCGTCTTCGGCTGGGGTGACCGCGGGGACGTGACGAGCATGAAGCTGAGCAGCAACGGTGTGGAGCTGGGCAGCAAGAATTGGTCGGTCGCACAGTTCGTGGTGCCGGCGCGGGCCGCGTGGTACGACCTGACGCTGGACCAGAAGCGCGGGCCGGCGAGCTGGGCGAAGACGTCCACCTCGACGCACACGCAATGGCATTTCCTGTCCGTTCCGTCCAAGAGCCGGGCGGTGCTGCCGCTCGTGCAGGTCGACTACAAGCACACGAACGGCGTGCTCGAGCTGACGCCGCACTACCAGCCGGGCGTCCGTGGTGCGGAACTTTTCCGTACGACGGCGGAAATCTCCTTCGACGGAAAGACCTGGCAGAAACTGGCGCTGCGCGGAATCGGGACTTTCCGGGCGCAGGTTCCGGCGGGTTCCTACCCGAGCATCCGGGTGACCGCGACCGACCTGATCGGGAACAGCATCACCCAGACGATCGATCGCGCCTGGAGCTGAGCCGCACCTGAACGTCAAAAGGGCGACGCCACGAAGCCGGGGGGAGGTGCTCCGTGGCGTCGCCAGGGGCGCGCCAAGGGAGGGGTGGGGGCTGGCGCGCCGGTTCGGTGGGATCAGCTCCCGAGGATTCCTCCGCCCAGCACGCCGAGCAGTCCGAGCAGGGACAGCAGGTTGCGGATGACCTGGTCGACCGCCTTCGTGCCGCCGGTCTGGTAGGCGGAGACGCACTTCTGCAGCTGCGCCTGGGTCGGCTTGGTGATCGTCACCTTCGCCATCTCGGACTGGCAGTACGTGGTGGCTGTCTTCAGCTCGGTCAGCGTGCTGCCGACGGTGCCGACGATCAGTCCGGCGGCCGTCTTCAGCGTCGCCACCGCGGGCGGGGTCGCCGGGGTGGTCGGCTTCGTCGGGGTCGGCTTGGTCGGCGTGGGCTTGGTCGGAGTCGGTTTCGTCGGCGTCGGCTTGGTGGGCGTCGGCTTCGAGGTCGGGCGGTCCGTCGGCCGAACCGTCGTCGGACGGGTGTCGTCCCGCTCCTCGGTCGGTGTCGGCTTCACGCTCGGCGGCGGCGTGGTGATGTCGATCGCCTTCGGCAGGTTCTCGTCCGCCGGCGCGTCGATCCCCGGGTCGTCGATCTGGTCGCCGGCCTCGTCCACGTCGTCGCCCGACGTCCCGTTGCCGACCGCGATCCAGCTGCCACCGGCGTAGGCCTTGGCGATGCTGACCACGAGGTCGACGTACTGCTGGGAGTGGTTGTAGCGCAGGACGGCCGCGTTCAGGTCACTGGCCTTGGACAGGTCGGTCTTGCCGGAGCACAGGTACACAGCGGTCGACATCGCCGCGTCGTCGATGTCCTGCGGGTTCCGCACGCCGTCGCCGTCGCCGTCCACGCCCATCGCCCGCCAGGTGCCGGGGATGAACTGCATCGGCCCGACCGCGCGGTCGAACGCGCCGTCACCGTCGAACCCGCCGGCGTCGCTGTCGGAGATCCGGGCCGTGCCGGACGAGCCGTCCAGCCGCGGGCCGAAGATCCCCGGGACGGCGACGCCCTTGCTGTTCAGCGAGTTTCCGCCGAAGCGGCCGTGGTTCGACTCAACCCGGCCGATCGCGGCCACCAGCGTCCATGGCAGGTGACACGACGGATCCGCCTGGGCCAGCACCTGCTGCGCGCGGGAGTAGGCCTTCAGGGCGGCGTTCGGGATGCCGTTGCGGGACAGGCCAGAGACCACCTGGGTCGGCTGCTCGCCCGGGTCGACTCCGTGCCCGACCACACCCTGCACCGGCACGTTGGCCGGCTCGGGGATCGGCGACTTCGGAACGACGACCGGGGTGTTGCCCCCGGACAGACCATTTTCCAGCGACGCGGTCGCGATCGCCGGATCGTCCGTGGCGCTGACGGTGAACGCGCTCGCGAACAACGCCACCGGGATCAGCGGCGCCACCTGACGCCACCCGCTACCCGTGGCGCGGCGCTTGCCCTTCGCCATCGATGATTCCCCTCCGTGACTCATCGACTCGCCCGGCCCCACGCTGCGGACAGTCTTTGTGTCCTACGTCTTGTAATCACTGCCGGTTGCCGTCGTATCTGGTCTAACGTCCGCCCCGTTGCGTGGGTTACGCGCCGGACCAGACCGTCTACGTGCGGTGACCGGGTACCCATACTGGCGCGTAACAAAGCCCCTGTGAACCCCCTGGGAACGATCGGGGTCCGAAATCCGGCCGCCCCTGCCGCTCGGTCCGGAGCACCGGCAAGGGACAATGACGGTCGTGCCCGCACACACAGACAAGTCCGCCGCGCTCTTCGACAGGGCCTCCACCGTCACCCCGGGCGGGGTCAACTCTCCCGTCCGGGCGTTCCGCGCCGTCGGCGGCGTCCCGCGATTCATGGCATCCGGTGACGGATGTCACATGACCGATGTCGACGGCAACCGCTACCTCGACCTGGTGTCGTCGTGGGGCCCGCTGCTGCTCGGCCACGCCCACCCCGAGGTGATCGCCGCCGTCCAGGCCGCCGTCGCCCGCGGTACGTCGTACGGGACTCCGACCGAGAACGAGGTCCTGCTCGGTGAGGAGATCGTCGCCCGGACGCCGGTGGACAAGGTCCGGCTGGTGTCCTCCGGGACCGAAGCGACGATGTCCGCGCTGCGGCTGGCCCGCGGGTTCACCGGGCGCGCCAAGATCGTGAAGTTCGCCGGCTGCTACCACGGACATGTGGACGCACTGCTCGCCCAGGCCGGTTCCGGCGTTCTCACGCTGGGAATCCCGGGGACGCCGGGAGTCACCGAGGCGACGACCGCGGACACGATCGTGCTGCCGTACAACGACCAGGCGGCCGTCACCGCGGCCTTCGCGGAGTACGGCGACCAGATCGCGGCTGTGATCACCGAGGCGTCGCCCGGCAACATGGGTGTCGTTCCGCCGCGCGACAACTTCAACGCGTTCCTCGCAAGGACCTGCACGGAAAACGGTGCACTTTTCATTTCCGACGAGGTGATGACCGGCTTCCGGATCACCCGTTCCGGTTGGTACGGCGTGGACGGCGTACGGCCGGACCTGATGACGTTCGGAAAGGTGATGGGCGGCGGTTTTCCGGCCGCGGCGTTCGGCGGTCGCGCCGACGTGATGGCGAACCTGGCACCGGAGGGCTCGGTCTACCAGGCCGGCACGCTGTCCGGGAACCCGATCGCCACCACCGCCGGCCTGACCACGCTGCGGCTGGCCACCGACGAGGTCTACGCGAAGATCGACGAGACCTCGCTCACCATCCAGCGGCTGGTGTCGACCGCGCTGGACAAGGAAGGTGTGCCGCACGTCATCTCCGCGGCCGGGAACCTCTTCAGCGTCTTCTTCGTGGAGTCATCGGAGGGACCTGCCGAGATTCGGGACTTCGCCGGGGCGAACGCCCAGGTGCTGCCCCGGTTCACGGCGTTCTTCCATGCCATGCTGGACGCCGGTGTCTACCTGCCACCGAGCGCGTTCGAAGCCTGGTTCGTCAGTGCGGCGATCGACGACGACGCGCTGGCCGAGCTGGAGTCGGCGCTGGCGCCGGCGGCCCGTGCGGCAGCAGCCGTACAGAACTGAAGGGACAGCGGTGACCGAAACGACGGTCGTGCACCTGATGCGTCACGGCGAGGTGTACAACCCGACCGGTGTGCTCTACGGCCGGATCCCCGACTTCCACCTGTCCGAGCTCGGCCGGCAGATGGCCGACCGGGTCGCGGAGCACGTCGCCGGACGCGACATCGTGCACCTGGTCAGCTCCCCGCTGGAGCGGGCGCAGGAGACGATGGAGCCGATCGCCAAGACGTTCGGGATCACCCCGGACATCGACGAGCGGGTGATCGAGGCGGCGAACCTGTTCGAGGGCAAGAAGTTCGGCGTCGGTGACGGCGCGTTGCGGAACCCGAGCGCCTGGTGGCTGCTGCGGAACCCGCTGAAGCCGTCCTGGGGCGAGCCGTACCAGCAGCTCGTCCGCCGGATGCGGGACGCGATCGAGACCGCCCGGCAGAAGGGCGCCGGGCACGAGGCGCTGATCGTGTCGCACCAGCTGCCGATCTGGATCGTCCGGTCCGCGATCGAGGGCCGCCGGTTGGCGCACGACCCGCGCAAGCGGCAGTGCAGCCTCGCGAGTCTGACCTCCTTCACCTTCCACGGCGACCAGATCGTTTCGGTCGGGTACTCCGAACCCGCGAAGGATCTGTTACCGGTCAAGAACGCCAAGAAATTCGTCGGAGGGGCCTGATGCGTCGCGCGATGGCTCTCGCGGCCGGACTGATGCTTGCGGTGACCGCTTGCTCGTCCGGCCAGCAGGCGTCGCAGAACCGGCAGGGCCAGGCCGGCTTCGTCAGCGGGAACGGCAACGTGTCGATGTTCGCGGTGGCGGATCGCAAGCCGGCGCCGGTGCTGACCGGGAAAACGCTGGACGACAAGACCTGGACGTTGTCCGACCACGTCGGCAAGGTCGTCGTACTGAACGTGTGGGGTTCGTGGTGCCCGCCGTGCCGGAAGGAAGCGCCGGACATGGTTGCCGCGGCCAAGGAGCTCGGCGCGTCGGTGGAGTTCATCGGGCTGAACACCCGTGACCTCGACCCGGCGCAGGCGAAGAAGTACGTCCAGGAGTTCGGGGTGCCGTACCCGAGCATCTACGACCCGAACGGCAAGGCACTGCTGCGTTTCCGCGGCCAGATCTCGCCCAAGGCGATCCCGACCACCCTGGTGATCGACAAGTCCGGCAAGGTCGCCGGTCGCGTGGTCGGTGAGGTCACGAAGCCAACCCTTCTGGGCATGGTGGCGGACGCTAAATGAGGTTTGGCGCAGACTGATGGGACAGTGGTTCGCCGAGTCGATGACGGGCTCGATGCTGGTCGCGCTGCCGATCGCGGTGCTGGCCGGCGCGATCTCGTTCTTCTCGCCGTGCGTCGTACCGCTGCTGCCCGGCTACCTCTCCTATGTCACCGGCCTGTCCGCGGCCGAGCTCGGCTCCGAGAAGCGCGGCCGGATGCTCGCCGGTACGGCGTTGTTCGTGGCCGGCTTCTCGGCGGTCTTCATCCTCACCGGTGTGGTGTTCGGCACGGTCGGCGACGTACTCATCGAGCACCAGACGGCGATCACCCGGGTGCTCGGCGGGCTGACCGTCGTCCTCGGCGTGGTGTTCCTCGGTGGCTTCGGGTTCATGCAGCGGGACCTGCGGGTGCACCGGGTGCCGGCGGTCGGGATCGCGGCGGCGCCGCTGCTCGGCGTACTGTTCGGATTCGGCTGGACGCCGTGTATCGGGCCGACGCTCGGGACCGTGATGACGCTGGCCACGACCCAGGGCAGCGCCGGGCGCGGCGCGACGCTGGCGCTGGTGTTCAGCCTCGGACTCGGGATCCCGTTCATCGTGGCGGCGCTGGCGTTCCGGCGGATGCTGGCCGCGGTGACCTGGGTCCGCAAACACCAGCTGCTGGTGATCCGGATCGGCGGCGTACTGATGATCGCGGTGGGACTCCTGCTGCTGACGGGAGTGTGGGATGCGATGACCGCGGACCTGCGGCAGTGGGTCGCCAACTTCGGATCGGCGGTCTGAGATGACGGAAGTCAAAGATCGCATCGCCGCGGCATCCGGTCCGGACGAGCCGTCCGGCCCGCCGGCGATGGGTCTGGTCGGGTGGCTGCGCTGGACCTGGCGGCAGCTCACCTCGATGAAGACCGCGCTGGTGCTGCTGTTCCTGCTCGCGCTCGGCGCGGTGCCCGGCTCGCTGATCCCGCAGACGCCGATCGACCCGATCAAGGTGTCCGACTTCCTCACCGCGCACACGACGCTCGGCCCGCTCTACGACAAGCTCGGGCTCTTCGACGTCTACAAGTCCGCGTGGTTCTCGGCGATCTACCTGCTGCTGTTCATCTCGCTGATCGGCTGCGTCGTACCCCGCCTCGCGGTGTACTTCAGGGCCTTGCGGGCGCGCCCGCCGAAGCCGCCGCGGAACCTGAACCGCCTGCCCGGGTACCAGCGCTTCGAGCTCGACGAGCCCGGTGACGTGCTCGAGGTCGCGACCAAGGAGCTGAAGCGGCGGCGTTTCCGCGTCGAGACGTACGACGGTGCGGTCTCGGCCGAGCGTGGTTATCTGCGCGAGGCAGGCAACCTGCTCTTCCACTTCTCGCTGATCCTGGCGCTGGTCGGCGTCGCCTGGGGTTCGCTGTTCGGCTACCGCGGGACCGCGCTGGTTGTCGTGGGCAACGGATTCTCCAACTCCGTGGCGCAGTACGACGACTTCACGCCGGGCCGCGCGTTCGGCGGCGACGACGACCTGCCGCCGTTCTCGCTGACGGTGAAGGACTTCCAGGTGAAGTTCCAGCAGGACGGGCCGCAGAAGGGCGCGGCGCGCGAGTTCAAGGCGCAGCTGACGTACCAGGAGACCCCGGACGCGGCGGAGAAGTCGTACGAGCTGCAGGTCAACCACCCGCTGAAGCTGGACGGCAGCAGCGTGTACCTGCTCGGCCACGGGTACGCGCCGCGGGTGACGGTGCGCGACGGTCAGGGCAATGTCGCGTTCTCCGGGCCGGCGCCGTTCCTGCCGCAGGACTCGAACTTCTCGTCGTTCGGCGTGATCAAGGCTCCGGACGCCAGGCCGAAGACGCTCGGGTTCGAAGGGTTCTTCCTGCCGACCGCGGTGATCGACAAGGCCACCGGTCCGGTCTCGGTGTTCCCCGACGACCTCAACCCGGTGCTGGTGATGACCGGGTACTACGGCCGCCCGCAGCCGGAGAGCGGGAAGCCGGAGTCGGTGTACCAGCTGGACAAGTCGAAGCTGACGCAGTTCGAGCAGAACGGCGACAAGTGGCGGTTCCAGCTGGCCCCCGGGCAGAGCGTGGCGCTGCCGGACAAGGCCGGGTCGATCACCTTCGACGGCTACAGCCGGTGGGTCAAGCTGCAGGTCAGCCACACCCCGGGCACCGACCTCGCGCTGGCCGGCATCCTGCTGGCGATCCTCGGCCTGATGGGCTCGCTGTTCGTGCATCCCCGCCGTACCTGGGTGCGGGTCCGCGAGCAGGACGGGCGTACCGTTGTCGAGGTCGCCGGTCTGGACCGCGGCCCCGAGCGCGGCCTCGGCGACGAGATCCAGGCCGTCACAGAGCGTTTGAACCCCGCCGGCTCGAGTAACCAGGAGCAGCCATGACCCCGGAGAGCTACGCACAGGTCTCCAACTTGCTGATCCCGACCGCCACGGTGATCTATGCCTTGGCGATGGTCTCCCACGCGATGGAGTGGGCGGGTGGCCGCGCGGCGGTCGCGCAGCCGGCGAAGGCGAAGGCCAAGAAGCAGGAGGTGCTGGTCGCCTCCGACGGCGAGACGGTCACCGGCGGCGCCACCGACGTACCCAAGGCCGATGTGCCCCCGGTGCAGGAGCCGGCGTCGACCGAGCGGATGGATGCCGCGAGCCGGATCGGGCTGCTGCTGACCTGGCTGGCGTTCGTGCTGCACCTGGGTGGTGTGGTGACGCGTGGTCTCGCGGCGGGTCGGGTGCCGTGGGGGAACATGTACGAGTTCTCCATCACCGCATCGCTCGCGGTCGCGATCGTGTACCTGATCTTCGTGCAGCGCTACAAACTGCAGTACCTCGGGCTCGGCGTGACGTTCGTGATCGCCGCCGTCCTCGGTCTGGCGACGCTCGCGCTGTACACACCGGCCGGTCCGCTGGTCCCGGCGCTGCACTCGTACTGGCTGGTCATCCACGTGTCCGCGGCCGCGATCTCCGGTGGCGCGTTCACGGTCGGCGGGCTGGTCTCGGTGCTGTACCTGCTGAAGGCGCGGGCGGAGCGCAAGGTGCTGGCCGGTGGCACGATGTCGGCCTCGCTGCGGCGGCTGCCGAGCGCGGAAGTGATGGACGGTACGGCGTACAAGGTGCTGGCGTTCGCGTTCCCGCTCTGGACGTTCGGCGTGCTGGTGGCCGGGCCGATCTGGGCCGAGCACGCCTGGGGCCGGTACTGGGGCTGGGACCCCAAGGAGGTCTGGTCGTTGGTGACCTGGGTGGTGTACGCCGCCTACCTGCACGCCCGCGCGACCGCGGGCTGGCGGGGCCGCCGGGCCGCGATCATCGCGATCGTCGGCTGGTTCGTCTTCATCTTCAACTTCGTCGGCGTGAACCTGTTGGTGTCCGGCATGCACTCCTACGCTGGGGTGTGAGATGAAAGAGTTCGGCATCTACACCGGCCTGCGGGCGGTGCTGTTCGCCGCCTGCCTGGCGGTGCTGTACTTCGCGCTGCGCACCTGGCTGTCGGTCTGGCCGATCGCGCTGCTGGCGCTGATCGTCTCCTCGATCCTGTCGATCTTCGTGCTCCGCGCCGCCCGCGACCGGCTGGCCGGCAAGATCGAGACCCGCGCCACGAAGATGTCCGAGCGCCTCGAGCAGGCCCGCAGCGCCGAAGACGACGACTGACCCCTGGTTTGACCGGCATCGACCGGGCCGGCAGCGGTTCGCGCCGCCGGCGCCAGTCGGATGCGCCGTCACGCGGCGTCGAGGGCTTCGGTGATCTTCCGGATCATCTCCACCATGGCGGGTCCGGTACCGCCGCGCTCGGCCCGGGCGCCCGCCTCGACGGCGGTCAGGACGGTGCTGCGGAAGTTCCCGGCCTCGGCGGCGTCCTGCTGTCCGAGCAGGCCCATCGAGGCGGTCAGTGCCGGCAGCGCGGTGTCGGCGAGCTCGGCCGTCGACTTGCCCTTGAGCTTGACGCTCTTCTGCTTCTCGGCGAGCGCGTGCCCCACCGGGCCGGTCGCGGACGACAGTGCGAGCGCACCGGCGACGGCGATCTTGCCCGCCGACTTCATGCCGGCGGCGGTGATCAGCGCGATTGCGCCGTGCGCGGCGACGGCGAGGGTGAGCTTGTCCTGGTCGGTCAGGGTGATCTGGGAGGTGCTGGTGTTGTTGGTCATGGGTAGACCATCCCGCTCGCGCCTGACACCGGTCTGACGTCACCCTGACACGCCGGAGTCACGCCGTACCAGTGGATGACTGGTACGGAGAGTGACCTACGCCACTGGTGAATTTCTCCCAAAATCGTTTGTGCATTCCTTCACATGAGTCGTACCGTGACTGATGAAACGAAACCGTTTCGTTCTATCAGTGCTCTAGTGCTTACGCAGGGTGATGAAGGTGGATACAGCAGGCGTGCGGGTGCGACCGCGGGTCGAAGGCGGGCGTGAGGAGGAGATCCTCGACGCGACCGTCGCGGTGGTGGCCGAGCTCGGCTACGACCGGCTGACGATGGACGCGGTCGCGACGGCGGCGAAGGCCAGCAAGGCCACGCTGTACCGGCGCTGGTCCACCAAGGCCGAGCTGGTCGTGGACGCGGTCAGCCGGGCCAAGGGCTGCCCGATGCCGGAGGACGTCGACACCGGCAGCCTGCGCGGCGACCTGATCTCGATGGCCTGCGGCGACGGTGGGTTCACCGACGAGCTGCCGATGTCGGTGATCGCCGGCCTGCTCACCGCCCTGCACCGCGACGACGACCTGCAGAAGGCGTTCCGCGAGCGCTTCCTGGCGCCTCGGCAGGACGTCACCAACAAGGTGTACGAGCGCGCCGTCCAGCGTGGCGAGATCGCGCCGGACGTCGACGTCGACCTGCTGTCGGTGACGCTGCCCGCGGTGATCATCCACCACGCCTACATCCTCGGCGTCGAGCCGACCGACGACCTGATCCTCCGAGTGATCGACAACGTGATCCTGCCTGCGGCGCGGGGGTCGCAGGTGAGCTGACCGGTGTGGGGCCGGTCCGCGATTCAACCAGGCAAGTCTGCCCAAGAGGGGAAATAGTCATGTCCGAAGAAGTCATCAACGCCGATCCGCCGGAAGGCCGGAAGGTCGACGCGGTGACCACCGAGCCGAATGCGCACGGTCATCGCAATCTGGGGATCGCGCTGGCGCTGATCTGCATGGCGCAGCTGATGGTGGTGCTGGACGGCACCATCGTCAACATCGCCCTGCCGCACATCAAGGACGCGCTCGGCTTCACCGACGCCTCGCTGCCGTGGGTGGTCAACGCCTACGCGCTGGCGTTCGGTGGTCTGCTGCTGCTCGGCGGCCGGATCGGGGACATCCTCGGCCGCCGCAAGGTCTTCATCGTCGGTGTCGTGCTGTTCGGCCTGGCGTCGTTCGTCGGCGGTATCGCCCAGAGCGAGGGCGTACTGCTCGCCAGCCGGATCCTGCAGGGTGTCGCGGCCGCCGCGGCGTCCCCGAACGCGCTGGCGCTGATCACCACCACCTTCCCGGCCGGCAAGGAGCGCAACCGCGCGATGGCCGTGTACGCCGCGATGTCGGGTGCCGGCGCGGCCGTCGGCCTGATCCTGGGTGGCGCGCTGACCGAGGCGTCCTGGCGCTGGACGTTCTTCATCAACACGCCGATCGGCCTGATCGTGGCGGTGCTGGCGTTCCGGTTCCTGGGCGAGTCGGCCCGGCAGACCGGCAAGTTCGACATCCCCGGTGCGGTCACCGGCACCGTCGGTCTGACCTCGCTGGTCTACGGTCTGACGCACGCCGCCACGAACGGCTGGGGTGACACCTGGACGCTGATCTTCATCCTCGGCGGCCTGGCGCTGATCGGCGCCTTCCTCGCCATCGAGGCGCGCTCGCGGCACGCGCTGATGCCGTTCCGGATCCTCGCGAACCGGACTCGCGGCGTGAGCTTCTTCGTGATGCTGATCGTCGGTGCGGCGATGTTCTCGATGTTCTACTTCCTGGGCATCTTCGTGCAGAGCATCATGGGCTACAGCGCGCTGAAGACCGGTGTCTCGTTCCTGCCGTTCAGCGTCGGCATCGTGGTCGCGGCGCAGGTCGCGTCGGCGCTGGTGGCGCGGATGGACCCGCGCTGGATCGCCGGTGCCGGTGGCGTGCTGGTCGGCGCGGGCATGTTCGGGTTCAGCCGGTTGCAGGTGGACTCGACGTACCTGACGCACCTGTTGCCGTACATCCTGGTGCTGTCGTTCGGTATGGGCCTGATCTTCGTCCCGCTCACGCTGACCGCGGTCAGTGGCGTCGCGAACGAGGACTCCGGTGTCGGTTCCGCCGTACTGAACACGGTGCAGCAGATCGGTGGTGCGGTCGGCCTGGCGCTGCTGGGCACGATTTCAACCAGCGCGATCAAGGACAAGTTCGCCGAGCTGGCCCCGGGCCTGCAGAAGGCGGCCGAGTCCGGTCAGTCGCCGGAGCAGATCAAGCAGCTGCAGGGTCAGTTCACCGCGCTCGCCACCACGCACGGCTTCACCCGCGCGTTCCTGTGGTCCGCGTTCCTGGCGGTCGGCGCCGGGCTGGTCACGCTGATCGGCCTGTCGATCAAGCACAAGGACCTGGCCACCGACAGCGAGAGTGGCCCCGTCCACATCGGCTGACCGGCCTACTGAAACGCGAAGGGCCCGCTTCCCGGGAGGGGGGAAGCGGGCCCTTCGTCTGCTCCCGAGCGCACCTAGAGTGACAGGGTGGCCGACGAACCGAATCAGCACCAGCAGGGGACCGTGGCATCGATCGCTGCCGGAGTGAGCGGGTTCGTGAGCCGGCCGGGCGCGACGGTGCGGGTGATCGCGAAGCGCTCCGCGGCCGACTGGCAGCGCTACAGCCGCCGCGTCGGGAACACCTTCGCCGAGACCGAGCACCTGACCGAGACGCTGCGCCGCGGACTGCCCGGTATCGACCGCGGCCCCGGCTGGCGGTCCCAGCGGGCCGCGGTCGACGCCCTCGCGCATCAGGACGCGGAGTACGCGCTGGTGGCCGAGGTCGGCGACGACGGACCGATGACCGTCGTGACCTTCCGGCGGGACAACGACGACCTGGTAGTGGTCGGCGGTGGTACGACGTTCCCGTCGGCGCCGGCGGCGGTGCTCGAGGACGTCTCGCTACCGAGCGGCGAACAGGCCGGGTACGCCACGCAGTACGCGCTCGCATCGATCGCCGCGCGCGAGACGCTGAACCTCTCGCATCAGGTGTCGCCGGATACCTGGCACGGGCCGCGGGCGCTCGAGGCCCGGCGGATGATCTGGTCCAACGGGCAGGCGCGCAGCACGAAGTCGGCCGCGCAGACCTGGACGGCAGACGACGTACGGCACATCGCCGAGCAGGTGGCGCTCCGCCAGGCCGACGGCCGGGACCCATTCCCGCAGGTGCAGTCGGCGGTCGCCGGTGGACAAGGGCCACGGCGCTGGGCCACCGAGCTGAAGGGCTGGCTCGACCGGGGCGGCACGCTCGAGGTGTACGACCACGCCGACCCGGTGGATCGGGACGCGGCCGGTCTCGCCATGCTCGAGCTCGTCCCCGGGTCGCACCTGCTCGCCCAGAACCCGCTCCCGGACAAGCCCGGTGTGCGGACGCTGGTCGCGATGGCGGACGGCCGGCCACGAGGCCTGATCACGACCGGGCAGAAGGCCACCGGTGACGTGCACGTACTGCGTTTCCTCGGGACCGCCGACGTCGGCGCGAAGCGGGCGATCGAGTTCGCGATGCTGGAGAGCGCCGGCCTGCGCGGCGGCGCGGTCTCGTTCTCCGAGGCCGGTGCGATCGAGTACATGGGGAATCATGAGTACTCGGTCAGCTCTGCCGACGCCAAGTCCATCACCGCCCGGATGGAAAGCAACCTCCGGCATCTCGACAAGGATTCGGCGGCACGCCTGGCGGAGGTGCTGAAGGTCCTGGACACCCCCACCATCCCGTCCGCCGACCCGGCCGCGCTGGCGGCCGGCGTGCAACGGTTCCGGGAGGCCGGCGGCGACGTGCTGCTGCTCGGGTCGTCCGATCCGAAGCTGGCCGACCTGCAGGAGCGGGCGTCCGACGAAGTGTGGGCGGCGGCGGGAGACGCGGACGGATCGGTGCAGCCCGGCGTCGACGGCATGTGGCGCGCGTTGAACTCCGAGGAGAGCGACCAGCTTGTGGCGGTCGCCGTACTCGACGGGGCGCCCGTGGCCGCGGCGAGCGTCCGGAACGTCGGCCCGCGCTGGGAGCTCGGGACGTTCGGTGCCGTGCCGGGTGCCGACGACGCCTTGACCGCCGCGGTCGTCGACGGCGTGTACGAGCGGTCGTACCGGCAGACGCCGGTCGCCATGTTCCTGACCGACGCCGAGGCCGCGTCGGAGCAGCTGCCGGCGCTCGGTCTGCAGGTGACCGACGTCCGGCCGCTCGACGACGAGACCCGCGTAAAGGTCTTCCTCCCGGACGCCACCCGGGTCGCGATCGTGTCCGCGGAGGCGAAGTCAGGCTGGCCGACCGCGCGTGGGCTCGACCAGGTCTCCCAACTGCTCACGGACTTCCGGGAGGCCAACGGGTCGGTACGACGGCTGGACCACGCGGTCGACGCGGACCGGGAGCTGGCCGCGGAGATCGTCCGGGACGTGCAGAGCGACAACAAGGTCAAGCAGTCCGAAATCCCGGTCCCGCCGGTGAACGGGAACCGGGTGACGGTCGCGGCGCAGTCCGACGAGCACGGACCGGCGTACATCACCTTCGACGAGACGCCGGACGGGGGGATCGAGGTCGTCGACGTCGCGGCCAAGGGGTACGACTACACCGCCCGGGAGGCGACCCGGTACTGGTTCTGCGATCAGACCACGCAGCGCGGTCAGGAACCGGTGCTGCACGAGCGGATCAACGACGTCGAACGCGCTCGGGGAACCTGGGAGACCGCGCCGAGCCGGTACTTCGTCACCGGGATGCAGAACCGGCTCGGTGACCGGGCGGCCGCGCTGGTGACGCCTGCCACCGAACCGGAAGCTCCCGGCCCTCAGACGCTCGACCAGGGGTCGCTCGGTGTGCAAGGCGACGGACAGGCGCCCGGGCGACGTCCCGAAGGGCCGCGTGGACGGCGCGGCGACCTGGGGCGCTGATCGGTCAGAGTTGCTTGCGCATCACGAGTTCGCGGCTTACCCCGTTGAGCATCAGGTCGCCCGGTTCGTCGGTGTCGGTGAAACCGCTGCGCAGGTAGAGGTTGTGGGCAGGGTCGTTGCCGGGGACAACCGAGAGTTTCAGGGTGGCGGCGCCGATGCCGCGGGCCCAGTCCTCGATGGCGGCCATCAGTGCGTTGCCGACGCCCTTGCCGCGGCCGACGGGTGCGACCCACATCGATACCAGCTCCGCCGTACGCGGGTCTTCCTCGGGGAAACCGCCGGCCATCCCCGCGGGTACGCCGTCCAGCGACGCGATCACCTGGTAGCAGCCGGGCACACTCAACCGCTCCCGCCAGCGTTCCTCCGGCGCGTCGATCCAGTCCGCCAGCTGCGAGCCGAAGGCGTACGGCGCCTCGCTCAACGCCGCGAGCCGCAGCTCCCGCCAGGCCTTCCAGTCGTCCGGCCCGATTGCTTGTACGTCGATCACGCGCACAGGATCGCAGTCGGGCCGGACCGGAGACCACTCAGTTTTCGTCAGGGGCGGGGCGGGAACTTCGAGGACACCCAGTCGCGGACGCCGCCGAGCCCGTCGCCGAGGTCGCGGAGGAACTTGGCCAGCGGGTCCTGCGAGCGGTTGAACGCCTCGGTGTACGACTTGGCCGCGTTCTTCGCCTCCTGGGAGATCGAGGCGTTCGCGTCGTCCTGCCGCTTCGGGTAGTCGCCGGAGACGATCGTCGTGTACTCGCCCTCGTCGACCCAGCGGCGCAGCTCGTGGGCCCGGATGACGGCCATCGGGTGCGTCTGCGCCTCGAGCAGCAGCAGCTTCAGCACGCTGTCCCGCAGGTCGCCGGCGCTCTCGTACTCCGTGCCCTGGGCGAGGAACGCGGTGGTGTCGAGCTCGTTGAGCTGACCGCCGCTGGCGAGCTTCATCTGGACCCGCAGCGCGACCGCCGGGTCCTGCACGGCGAGCAGACCCGCCCGGTCGCCGGACAGCTCCGCCTTGCGGGACCACTCGTGCAGCGCGGCGATGATGGCCCGGATGCCCAGCGCTCCGATCGGCATCCAGTTGATCGCGCCGGTGAGACGCATCAGCCAGAGCAGCAGCGACTGGTACAGGGCGTGGCCGCTCTGGGCGTGGCCGAGCTCGTGGCCGAGGATGAACCGCAGTTCCTCCTCGTCCAGGCCCTTGATCAGGGAGCTGTTCACCACGATGAACGGCCGGTCCATGCCGATCGTGACCGCGTTCCAGATCGGGCTGTTGGTGACGAACAACTCCGGGAGTTGCCGTACGTCGAGCGTGGAGGCCGCCTCGGTGTAGAGCCGGTGCACGTTCGGGAACTGGCGGTCGTCGACCCGGATCGCCCCGCCGAGGAACTGGAGCCGGAACGCGCGCTCGTTGATCATCCCGGACATCTTCCGCAGGACGTAGTCGAAGCCCTTCAGCTGCCGCAGCGCCACCAACGCGCCCCGGTCCGCCGGGTGCTCCCACGCCCGCGAACTGACGTCGGTCAACGTCACCCGCTGCCGCGTCGGCCGGTCACTGTTCTCGCTCATCGATCCCCCTGCTGCCCAGTCGTCATGGGTTCCCAACCTAGCTCGCGGTCGGGTCCGATCGGGGTCGGAGCGCTGCCGCCAGCGCCAGCGTGGGGGTCCATCCGAGGGGGACGGACCACCAGCCCAGGCCCTTGTTCGCGGCGAAGGCGGTGGTGGCGAGGCAGAGCGCCGTACCGGCGAACCAGTACCAGGTGGCGTTCCAGCCCGGGTGGTGGCCCGGACGGCGGCTCGCGCGGCGGTGGCCGACCCAGGCGAGCAGGAGGGTGGCGGGCAGCGCGAGCGCGGTCGCCCCGAGGGTGAGTACGGCGAAGATCAGGGCGATGTCGCCGGGCGAGAACTCCACGGCTCCGAGCGGGATCATGAGACCGATCCTCGGCGTACGAGGTGGTGGTTGCAGAGCGTAGGAATACTCAAATCGGTCGCCACGTCTTAGCCTGGCCCGCATGAGTGAGGTTGACGGGGTGTGCCGCGAGGTCGATCGGCGTGACGAGAAGGCGCGGGCCTGGGTGTCCGAGGCGATCCGGATCGTCGACGCCGACGCGAACCGGAGCGCGGACACGCACCTGCACGTGTTCCCGATGCCGGACGGTACCGGCGTGGACCTGTATCTCAAGGACGAGTCCGTGCACCCCACCGGCTCGCTCAAGCACCGGCTCGCCCGGTCACTGTTTCTCTACGCGCTCTGCAACGGCTGGATCCACGAGGGCACCACGGTGATCGAGGCGTCGAGTGGTTCGACGGCGGTCAGCGAGGCGTACTTCGCCCGGCTGCTCGGCCTCCCGTTCGTCGCCGTGATGCCGCGCTCGACCAGCCCCGAGAAGGTCGAGCTGATCGAGTTCTACGGCGGCAGTTGCCACTTCGTCGAACGCTCCGGGCAGATCTACGGCGAGGCGAAGCGGCTGGCCGAGGAGACCGGCGGCCACTACATGGACCAGTTCACGTACGCCGAGCGCGCGACCGACTGGCGGGGCAACAACAACATCGCCGAGTCGATCTTCGGGCAGCTGTCGCTGGAGCAGCACCCGATCCCGACCTGGATCGTCGTCGGCGCCGGCACCGGCGGTACGTCGGCCACGATCGGCCGCTACGTCCGCTACCAGCGGTTCGACACGTCGGTCGCGGTCGTCGACCCGGAGAACTCGGCGTTCTACCCGGCGTTCGAAGCCGGCGACCACGAGTTCTCCACCGGCCGTCCGTCGCGGATCGAGGGGATCGGCCGCCCGCGCGTCGAACCCTCGTTCGTGCTCGGCGTCGTCGACCGGATGATCGCCGTCCCCGACGCCGCCTCGATCGCCGCGATGCGCTTCTGCTCCCGCGTCACCGGCCGGCTGGTCGGCGGCTCCACCGGCACCAACCTCTGGGGCGCACTCCGCCTGGCCGCCGAGATGCGCCGTACGGGCGTCCGCGGCAGCATTGTCACGCTCCTCTGCGACAGCGGCGAGCGCTACGGCAACACCTACTACGACGACGACTGGCTGCGGACGAGCAGCATCGACATCACGCCGTACACGACCACCCTCGAAACCTTCGCCACCACCGGCCTCTGGAAAGAACCGTCCTAGGTCACGGCAAGAGCGCGAGCTTGCCTGTCGTGGCGCGGGCCTCGAGTTCGGCGAGCGCTTTCGGCCCCTCGGTCAGCTCGTACGTCGTCGGCGCCCCGGGACCCAGGACTCCGGCCGCGAGCAGGCCGAACAGTTCGCCCATCACCGCGCCGAACAGTTGCGGCGCGGACTGGATCAGAATCCCGATGTTCAGCCCGATCAGCTGAACCTGGTGTTTGTAGACCAGGTCCCAGTTGCTGATCGCGGCCTCCCCGCCGACCAGGCCGAAGACGACCACCCGCCCGGTGACCCGCTTGGTGACAGCGAGGCTCGCCTCTAGCGTTGGGCCGCCGACGGACTCCAGCACCAGGTCGACTCCACCGGTCAACCGCAGTACCTCGGCAGCGAGGCCAGGACTGTGCGAGTCGAGGACATGGTCGGCGCCAAGCGCCCGTACGACGTCGTGCTTGCCTGGCCCGGCAGTGGCAATCACCGTGGCGCCGTAGTGCTTGGCCATGCGGACGGCGGCTTGGCCGGTGGCGCCGGCCGCGGCGTGGATCAGGACGGTTTCGCCGGCCGTCAGGCGCCCGAGCGGGCGGAGGGCTGCCAGTGCTGTGGGCCAGTTGACGAGCAGGCCCAGCGCTTGGTCGTCGTCCCACCCGGTCGGCACGGGGAGCGTCGCGACGGCGGGCAGTACGGCGTACTCCGCGAACGCGCCGCCGCCGATGCAGACGCCGACGACATGCACGCCGGGTGTGAGGTCGACGCCGTCGCCGACGGCAACCACTTCGCCGGTCGCCTCGATGCCTGCGATGTACGGCGGCTGCGGGCCGCCCGCGAAGGTGCCAAGCGCCTGCGAGATGTCAACGAAGTTCACCCCGGCGGCGGTCACCCGGACGAGCACTTCTCCCGGACCGGGACGGGGGACCGGGGCGTCGGTCAGCTTCAGATCCTGCGGCCCGGACGACGACGTCTGCACCAGTGTTTGCATCCCCACACACCTCTTTGTTGGTCGATCGACCAATAAAGCGTGTCACCGCGAAGTGAGGGGCGTCAAGATAAACTTGGTCGATCGACCAACAAACCTCGGAGGAGCCGATGGCCACCCGCGGCAGACCGCGTACGTTCGACCCTGACGTCGCGCTGCGCCAGGCCCTGGACGTGTTCTGGGAACGCGGCTACGAAGGCACCTCGCTGAGCGACCTGGCCGCGGCGATGGGCATCCGGTCGGCCAGCATCTACGCGTACTTCGGCAGCAAGGAAGACCTGTTCCGCCACGTCATGACCCTGTACGGCGCCACCGCCGGCGAACCGCCCCGCCGCGCTCTCCGGGACGGCCCGACCGCCCGCGAGGCGATCCACGCGATGCTGCGCGCGACCGCGGACCAGATCACGCATCCCGAGCACCCGCACTACTGCATGCTGATCCTCGCCGCCCCGACCGGCGCCGTCGAGAACCACGCCGTACGCCAGTTCCTCGCCGACGGCCGGTACGGCATGTACGAGGAGATCCGGGAACGCCTGGCCGCCGACGTACCGCATGCACGACTCGACGCGATCGCCCGCTACTACACGACCGTTGTCCAGGGCCTGTCCGTCCAGGCCCGCGACGGCGCCACCCGCGCCGACCTGGAGACCGTCATCACCTGCGCAATAGCCGCCTGGGATTCCCTGACGGAAAACGTCGCCTAGCGCGGTTACCAGTTCTTGTTGCAGACGATGACGGTGCGCGTGGTGTTGGCGGGGATGTTGAGGTAGGCGGTCTTGGGGGCAATCACGCCGTTGGCGAGACGCTTCACGGTCCAGATGCCGCCTCGGCCCTTGAAATAGTAGGTGCCGGTGTCATCGCGGACGCTGGTCTTGGCGCCGGGGCCGTCGACGGTCACCGTGGGGGAGCCGAACTTCGCGCAGTTGAAGACGAGCTTGAGGTAGGCCGCGTTGGACGCGGCCGAAGCTGCCGGGGCGGTGATGCCGGCGGCGGGGATGGCAGTCGCCAAGGCGAGCGCAGCAAGGACGATGGGGCGTACGACGCGACGCATCTGTTTTCCTTTTCGGAGAGTCGGGGGGCTTCGGCAGCACGCTAGGCCGCAGTCGCTACGCGCCGCTGCCCGTACTCCGCCCGTACTCCCTTCAGCTACCCAGTGCCAGTCCGATGCCGAGGCCGATGGCGTACAGGAGTTCGGTGAGGCCGGTGAACTTGAGGACTGGGATGAGGGCGGGGCCTACTGCGTCGCTGAGGATGATCCGGACGGACTTGATGGCCAGGGGGATGGCGATGAAGGCCAGGAGGGTCCAGGGGGTGGCGATCGCGGAGACGGCCGCGAGGAGGAACGCCAGGCCGGTCAGGGCGGCGTACAGGCGGCGGGAGTTCGCGGCGCCGAGGACGACGGCCAGGGTGCGTTTGCCGGTGACGGAGTCCGTCGGGATGTCGCGGAGGTTGTTGGCGACCAGCAGCGCGCAGGCGATGGAGCCGATCGAGACGGCGCCGGCCACGGCGGTCCAACTCAGGGTCTCCGCCTGGACGTACGTCGTTCCGAGGACGGCGACCAGGCCGAAGAACAGGAAGACGCTGACCTCGCCGAGCGCGCGATAGCCGTACGGGCGTTTGCCGCCGGTGTAGAACCAGGCGCCGAGCAGGGACGCGGCGCCGGCGACGAGGAGCCACCAGGTCGTGGTGGCGCAGAGCACGATGCCGAGGACGGCGCCGATGCCGAAGCAGGTGAACGCGGCGGTCTTGACTGCCCGCGGCGTGGCGACCTTGGAGCCGACCAGGCGGAGCGGGCCGACCCGGTTCTCGTCGGTACCGCGGATGCCGTCGCTGTAGTCGTTGGCGTAGTTCACGCCGATCTGCAGCGCCAGGGCGACGCCGAGCGCGAGCAGTGCCTTCCACCAGACGAAGCCGTCCAGGTACGCCGCCGCACCGGTTCCGACCAGGACGGGGGAGATCGCGGCGGGCAGAGTGCGGGGGCGGGCGCCTTCGATCCACTGGGCAGGGGTAGCCATGAGCGTCGATTCTGTCAGTCACACGGGCGACCGGCACCAGCGGCCCGCGCTGCGACCCGCTGGGTGTGGCCTGGGTCTCTGACGGCCAGGCATGCGGTCTGGGAACGGCGGCCGGGCCGTACGCTCAGAGTGACATGGCTACCTTGCGGCTGGTTCCCGGTACGGCGGATGCGGTGCTGTCCGCGTTGAGCGGCGTACTCGACGGGACCGGCACGCCGTTCGCGCCGGTGCCCGACGACGCGGCGGCGGCTGTCCGCGTGAAACAGGCAGCGGCGCCGGACGAGCCGCTCGAGGACGGCACCGCGGTCGTGCTGACCACGTCCGGGTCCTCCGGAGAGCCGAAGGGCGTGCTGCTGTCGCGGGACGCGCTGATCGCGTCCGCGGTGGCCACCCACGATCGACTGGGCGGTCCGGGTCAGTGGCTGCTCCCGATGAAGCCGTACTTCGTCGGCGGCCTGCAGATCCTCACTCGTTCTCTCGTCGCCGGCACTACACCGGTCATCCTCACAGACACCTTCAGCGCGGCGGCGGCTCAGCTGACCGGGGTACGCCGGTACACGGCGATGGTGCCGACCCAACTGGCCCGTTATCTCGAGACAGACCTGGACGCGCTGCGCTCGTTCGACGCGATCATCATCGGTGGCGCCTCGACGCCCGAGCCGCTCAAGGCGCGCGCCGCGGACGCCGGCGTGACCGCGATTCCGGCATACGGGATGACGGAGACCGGGAGCGGATGCGTGTACGCCGGGGTGCCGCTCGACGGCACGTCGATCGACCTGGACGACGGGCGGATCCTGATCAAGGGCAGCACGCTGTTCTCGGGGTACCGGTTGCGGCCCGAGCTCACCGCGGAGGTGCTGGGGAACGGGTGGTTCCGGACGCAGGACCGTGGCGAGCTCGTGGACGGTCGCCTGCGGGTCGTCGGCCGGGTCGACGACGTGGTGATCTCGGGCGGGGTCAACGTCACGCTGACGACTGTGCAGGCGCGGTTGCTGGAGCATCCGCAGGTGCAGGACGCCGTGGTGCTCGGCGTTCCCGACGCTGAATGGGGCACCCGGGTCGTGGCGTTCGTCGTAGGCTCGCCGGCCCGGGACGAACTGCGTGCCTGGGTCAGCCAGACCCTGCCGCGGACCTGGGCGCCGCGTGACGTGGTCGCGCTCCAGGCGTTGCCGATGCTTGCCTCGGGCAAGGTCGACCGGCAGGCGTTGCTGGACGGTGTGCG
Source organism: Kribbella sp. NPDC054772 (assembly GCF_053611945.1). NCBI lineage: Bacteria > Bacillati > Actinomycetota > Actinomycetes > Propionibacteriales > Kribbellaceae > Kribbella > Kribbella sp. NPDC054772. Next base: position 379,771 of record NZ_JBSHBJ010000001.1, read on the forward strand.
GTGATCACCTACTCGCTCGGCCTGAAGAACAAGTTCCGCGGCATCACCGTCCGCGAAGGCCTGTTGTTCGAAGGGCCGGCGGGGTGGGCGGAGTGGAGCCCGTTCCTGGACTACGACGACGCGACCTGTGTGTCCTGGCTGCGGGCCGCTCGCGAGGCAGCCGATGAGGGCTGGCCGGCGCCGGTGCGCGACCGGGTGCCCGTCAACTGCACTGTGCCGGCGCTCGGACCCGAGAAGGCAGCAGAGATCGTCAGAGCATCAGGCTGCGGTACGGCGAAGGTGAAGGTGGCTGAGCCGGGTCAAACGCCGGCCGACGACCTGGAGCGCGTTGAAGCAGTGCGCGACGCGATCGGCAGCGGGCGGGTGCGCATCGACGCGAACGGCGCGTGGTCCGTCGACCAGGCGGTGCAGAGCATCAGGCAGCTGCAGCGATTCGACCTGGAGTACGTCGAGCAGCCGACGGCCACCGTGGAAGAGCTGGCTAAGGTCAGGCGGCGCGTCGACGTACCTATCGCGGCAGACGAGTCCATCCGGCGAGCTGAGGACCCGTATCTGGTCAAGAAGCTCGACGCTGCGGACATCGCCGTACTGAAGGTGCAGCCTATTGGTGGCGTCCGTGCCTGTCTGGAGATCGCTGAGCAGATCGGTCTGCCCGTTGTCGTGTCGTCAGCACTGGAGACCTCGGTAGGGATCGCTGCGGGCGTTGCACTCGCCGCAGCGCTTCCAGAGCTCCCGTATGCCTGCGGACTCGCGACAGTGTCGATGTTCACCCAAGAGGTGGTGGCTGAACCGCTGCTGCCCGTCAACGGCTTCTTGCCGGTCAAACGGATCGCACCGGATCCCCAGCTGCTCGAGGCGGCGCGGGCGGATGCGGACCGGACCAAGGTGTGGGAAGAGCGCTTGTCCCGAGTAAGGAGTGCCGGATGAACCCGTCCACGGCTTTTGCGACGGTGGTCGTTGACGAACTGATCCGGTCCGGCGTCCGTGAGGCTGTGGTGTCGCCAGGCTCGCGCAGTGCACCCCTGGCCCTCGCCTTCGCGGCCGCCGACCGCGACGGGCGACTCCGGCTGCACGTCCGCATCGACGAGCGTACGGCGGGATTCCTCGCCATCGGACTGATGCGGGGCAGCGGGTTGCCGGTGCCGGTCGTGACAACCTCCGGTACTGCGGTGGCCAACCTGCACCCCGCTGTCCTCGAAGCCTCGCACAGTGGACTGCCGCTGATCGTGCTGAGCGCTGACCGGCCGCCGGCGCTCAGGGGAAGCGGTGCGAACCAGACGACCGACCAGCTGAAGGTGTTCGGCTCCGCGGTCCGGTTGTTCCACGAAATGGGCACTCCGGTCCGTGAGATCGGTCAGGTCGCCTACTGGCGTTCACAGGTCGCGCGGGCCGTGGCCAACGCGACTGGTGCCCGCTCCGCCGACCCAGGACCGGTGCAGCTCAACTGCCCGCTCAACGAGCCGCTTGTCCCCACAGAGGGACCTGACTGGCCGGAGCCGCTGCAGGGTCGCAGCGCTGGGCCCTGGACTGCTATCCGCGCCGCAGCCGGCCAACCCTCCGCTGTGTCGCCGGGACCGAAGACAGTGGTCGTGGCGGGCGATGGTGCGTCGCAGTCCGCCCGGCTGGTTGCCGAGGCAGGGCACTGGCCGTTGTTCGCGGAGCCGTCCAGCCGGGCCCGGACCGGTCCGTCGGTGATCTCGGCGTACCGCTTGTTGTTGCAGGCAAGCGATCTGGCGGGGGAGATCGAGCGGGTGCTGGTGTTCGGGCATCCGACCTTGTCGCGGCCGATCTCCAAGCTGCTCGCCCGCTCGGACGTCGAGGTGATCGTCGTGTCGCCGACCGGCCTGTGGCCCGACCCGGCCCGCCGCGCGGCGTCGGTGGTGACCGGGCTCGAGGTCACCGCGGCCGACACGACCGACTGGCTGGCGCGCTGGCAGCATGCCGACCAGCTCGCCCGCCCCGAGCTCGACAAGGTGCTCGCGGACGGCCTGAGCGGCCCGCGCGTCGCGGCGCTCGTCGGCGAAGCGGTCGGCGCCGACGGCATGCTGGTCGTCGCGTCCTCGAACCCGGTCCGCGACCTCGACCTCGCGACCGTCGTCCCGATCCGCACCATCGCCAACCGCGGCCTCGCCGGTATCGACGGCACGATCTCCACCGCCGTCGGCGCGGCGCTGGCGAACGCGGGACCGACGTACGCGCTGATCGGTGATCTCGCGTTCCTGCACGACAGCAACGGGCTCGTCATCGGCCCGGACGAGGCGCGGCCCGACCTGCGGATCGTCGTCGTCAACGACAACGGCGGCGGCATCTTCTCCACGCTCGAGCAGGGCGATCCGAACCACGCGACCCACTTCGAGCGCGTCTTCGGTACGCCGCACAACGTGGATCTCGCCGCACTCTGCGCCGCCAGCGGTACGCCGTACACGCGGGTGGAGACCGTGGACGAACTGCGGGCCGCGCTCGCGCTGACCGTCGCCGGACTGGACGTGGTCGAGGTACGGATCTCCCGCGACGGCCACCGCCCGCTCGGCGCGGCCATGGTCGCCGCGCTCAAGCAGCTGTAACGGGCACCTTCTCGGCCTGCTCGGTCTTGCGGGTCGGGTGCAGTGTGCGGAGGTGGTTGAGCAGCGGCACCACCATCGCGATGACCAGCGCGGTCGTCGTGAGGATCGGAATCGTCGCGCCGCGCAGCGACGAGTTGAGCGGTGCGGCGATCGTGAAGATGAGGCTGACCGCGGTGATGATCATCGTCAGCCGCCGGCCGGGCCGTGCGACGGCCAGGAACGGCAGACACCACAGGAAGTACCAGTCGTGGGCGCTGGGCCCCAGCACGACCACGGCAAGCAGTGCGACACCGACAGCCCGCGCGGCATAGTGGATCGACGACCGGAGACTCAGCCACGCGATCAGACCTAGCGCAGCGAGCATGCCGACCAGTCGGACGATCTGCAGTGCCTGTGTGGCCGCAGTGTCCTCACCCAGCCAGCCCAGTACGCCGGAAGCCGCCATACCGATCAGATTGGCGATCGAGAACGGTGAACGGACCAGACCGGGTACGTCGAGCGCTCCGAGCCAGCCAGAGCCCACACCGGTGAGTGCGCCGATGGTGACGAGCGTCAGCACCGATACGGCGCCGGCAATGGCCAGACTGGCGAACCGGTGCAGCCGTCCGGCCAGCGGGCTCATCACGGCGGCGATGGCGATCGCCACGAGTCCGCCCGGGAGCTTCACTGCGGCCGCTGCGCCGGCCACGACTGCCGCCGTACCCCATCGGCCGGTGAGGGCGAGTGCGAAGGCGCTGCAGGCCAGTCCGAGCATTAGTACGTCGTTGTGGGCCGCGCCGATGCCGTGGGTGATCAGCATCGGGTTCAGCACGACCAGCCAGGTCGCGAAGTTCGAGTCGACGCGACATGCGGTCGCCAGGCGCGGTACGGCCCAGGCGATGAGCACTATGCCCAGTACGGCGAGCAGGCGGTGCGCCAGCATCAGCAGGTACGGGTCCATGGTGAGGTGCGCGACCAGACCGCCGTACGCGAGGGGAAGCGGCCCGTACGGCGCGGGGGTCTGCATCCACATCGGGTCGACGGCCTCGATGATGTGGCCGGACAGGACGCCCGGACCGACGTCGTACGGGTTGTAGCCCTCGGCGACGAGTGCGCCCTGCGCCGCGTAGCTCCAGGCGTCCCGGCTGAACAGCGGGGGAGCCAGCAGCAGCGGTGCACTCCAGTACGCCGTCATGCGCAGCAGCGGGAACCGCTCGCCGGCCATGACCCGGCGCCCGACGGTCAGCCAGGCCCAGGCCATCAGCCCGAGCCCGGCGACCATGAACGTCAGTCCGACCATCCGGCCGGGGAGAGAATGCCGCAGATCGCCGGTGACAGGCAGCGCGGCGACCCAGGAGGACGGCGGCACCACCGACGTCACCAGGCTCGCCAGAGCGACTACGACAGACCCGACGATCCCGCGGACCATCGGCGATCGCATGGCCGCACCGTAGCGAAGCCATGCGACACGACGATGAACACTAGGCAGATTCCTTGCGGAAGGTCCTTGCGCCGACAGCCAGTCCGACGACCGTCAGCAGCACCACCCAGAACAGGCCCCACAGCGACGACGCGCTGCCGATGTCGCCGCGGAACAGGGCCCGGACGCCGTTCACCACGTGCTTCAGCGGGCTGATGTCGGACAGCCGCTGCAGCCAGGTCGGACCGATCTGCATCGGCAGCAGGATGCCGGACAGCAGCAGCAGCGGCATCGCGATGCCGTTCAGCAGCGGGGCCAGCGCGTCCTCGCTCTTGGTGATGAGCGCGACCGAGTACGACAGCGAGGCGAACGTGGCGCCGAGCAGCGCGACGATCACCAGCGACAGCAGTACGCCGCCCCACGGCGCCCGCAGACCGAGCGGGAGCGCGGCGACCAGCAGCAGCACCGACTGGACCACGAGTACGACGACGTCGCGCAGTACCCGCCCGGCCATCAGAGCGATCCGGGACGCCGGCGTCACGCGGTCAGCCTCGATGACGCCCGCGCGGTACTCCGCGATCAGGCCGAAGCCGACGAACATCGCGCCGAACATGCCGAGCTGGACGATCAGACCGGGGATGAACACCTGGTAGGCGTTCGTGGTCGTGCCCTGGCTGATCTGGGCGGTGATCGGCTTCAGCAGCGGGCCGAAGAGGAACAGGTACATCAGCGGCTGGCTGAGCATCAGGATCGACCACATCGGGTTCCGCAACGACAGGCGCATGGCGCGGTGGAACACGATCCAGGTCTCGCGCATGACGGTCATGCGACAACCTCTTCCTTCTTCTCCGTGGGGGCGGGGGTGTCCTCGTCGCGCAGTGAGCGGCCGGTCATCGTCAGGAACACGTCGTCCAGGGTCGGACGGTGTACCTCGACACCGTGCAGCTCGATGCCCTGGGCATCGATCGAGCGGAGCAGCGCGGGCAGGATCGAACCGCCGCGCGGGATCCGGAACCCGACCCCATCGCCGTCGGCCTCGATCTCGGCCGCGCCGTCGAGCTCCTGGACGATCTTCATCACCTCCGGCGCCTGGGTCGCGTCGGCGAGGCTGAGCCGGACGGCGTCACCGGAGACCTGCTGCTTGAGGTTGTCCGGCGTCCCGGAGGCGACGATCTTGCCGTGGTCGATGACCAGGATCCGGTCGCAGAGCGCGTCCGCCTCGTCCAGGTAATGGGTGGTGAGGAAGATCGTCGCGCCGCGGTCGCGGAGGCCGCGGATGTGGTCCCACAGGTTCGCCCGGGCCTGCGGGTCGAGACCCGTGGTCGGCTCGTCCAGGAAGATCAGCTTCGGGTTGTGGATCAGGCCCATCACGATGTCCAGCCGGCGCCGCTGGCCGCCCGACAGCGTCTTGCACTGGCGCCGCCACAGTCCGGGCAGGTCCAGTTCCTCGAACAGGCGCTGCCCGTCCGCCGCGGCCTTCGCCTTCGGTACGCCGTACAGCCGCGCGTGGTCGACCACCTCGTCACCGGCGACCGCCTCGGGGAGGGTGGAGCCGCTCTGCGGGACGTACCCGATCCCGCGGCGGACGCCGACCGGGTCCTTCGCGAGATCGCAGCCGGCGACGGTCGCGGTCCCCGCGGTCGGGGTGATCAGCGTGGCCAGCATGCGCATCGTGGTGGTCTTGCCGGCCCCGTTCGGGCCGAGAAAGCCGACGATCTCCCCGTCGGCGACATCGAGGTCAACTCCCTGCACGGCCTGCACCGGTCCGCGTTTCGTCTTGAAGGTGCGGACAAGCCCGCGAGCTTCGATCATCATGCGAGACAGTGTGGGTGATCAACTTTGACTAGTCAATCTTGATTAATCACCCTGGGGACATCTCCGGAGGCACTCAGGTGGTGGGTGGATCGGGGATCTCGCCCCAGTGCGTGACCATGCCGGGGTACGGCTTCCAGTCGGCCGGTTCGCCCGCGAACGCGTACGCGCCGTCCCGGATCCGGCCGAGGAAATCCCGGGTCCACCCCAGCTCACCGGTATCCCGGGCAGTGGTGATCCGGAACATCTCGACCACGTGGTTCGGCGTCCCGGGGTCCTCGAGGATCTGGCGCTCGGAGAACGGTTCGGCCTTCAGCCAGGCCTCCAGTTGGGTGATCCGGGCCTCGAGCGCGGCGACGACCTCGTCGCGGCGCAGCGACCACAGGAAGCTCAGCGCGGCCTGCATCTTGTCCGGGTGGAAGCCGTCGACGGTCCACAGCATGCCGCGGAGCAGCGAGAAGTACTCGGTCTCGCCGTCCGTGGTGAGCTTGTACGACGTCCGGCCGGGCCGGTGCACGCCGTCCTGCTCGAGCTCCTGGAGATAGCCGTGCTTGGCGAGCGTGCGCAGCCCGGTGTAGATAGAGCCCGGGTTGATGTTCGCCCACGCCTGCACGTTCCAGGTCATCAGCTCCCGCCGCAGCTGGTACCCGTACGCCGGCTGGAAGATCCGCACGACGCCGAGCAGCAACAACCGCGTGGTGGACATGGTCGCAGTGTAAATCCGGACGACCGTCCGCCCCGTGCAGGCGTACTCTCCGGGCATGGACGTCCGGGTGACCAGTGATCCGCGGAAATTCGAAGAAACCGTGTTCCCTTTCCTGCACAAGGATCCGGTGCTGCACACGATCATCATGAGCAACGTCCACGAGCGCGCGAACGGCATCGCGCGGCCCGAGTCCGAGCCGTCGTACTTCGTCTCCGTGCACGACCCGGACGTGGTCGGTGTCGCGATGCGTACGCCGGGACGCGGGGTGTACCTCGGTGCGCTACCGGCCGACCTCGCGGAGCCGATCGCCGACGCGTACGCCGACGTACTCGGAGAGCTGCCAGCCGTCGCGGGGGACCGCCCGGCCGCGCTGCGATTCGCCCGCCGTTGGTGTGAGCTCCGTGGCGGCCAGGCGACCGAGACGCGCGGTACCCGGCTGCACAAGCTGATCGAGCTCACGCCACTCCTGGCCGACGCCGGAGGCCCGCGGCCGATGCGGGCCGACGAGGTCGACATCGTCGCCGCCTGGGGCAAGGACGGCTTCGCCGAAGAACTGTCCAGCGGCTTCCGCGAATGGGCCGAGCGCCAACTGGAGCGCGAAACGATGTGGATCTGGGAGGCCGGCGGCAAGCCGGTCAGTATGGCCGGCTACCACACGGCCCTCTTCGGCGTCTGCCGCGTCGGCCCGGTCTACACGCCCCCGGAGCACCGGCGGCACGGGTACGCCGGTGCGCTCACCAGCCACGTCAGCGCGCTGATCCTTGCCGACAGCAACCAGGCCTGCCTGTACACGGACCTGGCCAACCCGACGTCCAACAAGATCTACCACCAGGCGGGCTACCGCCCGGTGGCCGACTTCGTCGACGTCGAGTTCAGCTGATCTCGACGGATTCGCCCGGGGTGAGACCCAGGTACGGGCGGTCGTCGGAGTTGAAGAACCGCGGGAACATGCTCAGGCCGATCTGGCTGAGCAGGCCGTCGTGGATGCCGACGAGCTGCTCCGCCCGGACGGACCGGGCGTAGTCGACAGCCGGCGGCAGGGCGAACCACGGGCCCGAGATCGGCACCAGGTTGGTGTGCACCGCACGGTCCGGCTGGGTGAACGAGTCGCCCGGGTGGTAGACGGCGTCGTCGATCAGGAAGCCGATGTTCTCGCACGGCACGCCCCACTCCGGCAGGATCACCGCGTGGTCCTTGCCGTAGGCACTGACCGAGAAGCCGGCCGCCTCGAACGACTGCCCGCCTTCGACCACCTGCACCCGGTCGCCCAGGGCGGTCAGCTGCGCGGCGACGCCGGCGTTCGTGTAGACGGGCACGTCGAGGGCCGCGACCCGGTCGACGTCGAGGTGGTCCTGGTGTTCGTGCGTGACCAGGATCGCGTCGGCCTTCTCGAAGGCGGCGTCCTCGCTGAACGCTCCCGGGTCGACGAGCAGCGTCTTCCCGTCCTTCTCCAGCCGGACACAGGCATGCGCGAACTTCGTGAGCTTCACCATCAGTCTCCCAACGCGTCTCTCATCGGCACCAGCTTGGCGTTCGTCTCGGCCAGTTCGGCGTCCGGGTTCGACCCCGCCACGATGCCGGCGCCGGCGAACAGCCGCACCCGGCGCGGGTCGTCGGGGTCGGCCTGGCCGCAGCGCAGCGCGATGCACCACTCGCCGTCACCCGCCGCGTCCATCCAGCCGACCGGTCCGCTGAACCGGCCGCGCTGCATACCCTCGATCTCACCGATCAGGTCGCGGGCCACCGGGGTCGGCGTACCGCAGACCGCCGCGGACGGGTGCAGGGCGGCGGCCAGTCCGAGGGCCGAGGCGCCGTTGTTCGCGACGCCGGCGACGCCGGCGACGTCGGTGGCCAGGTGCATCACGTTCGGCAGGTGCAGTACGAACGGGGTCTCCGGGACGTTCATCGACGTACAGTGCGGCTCGAGCGCGTCGGCGACCGAGCGGACCGCGAACTCGTGCTCCTCGAGATCCTTCGAGGACCGTGCCAGCGACGCGGCCAGCGCGAGGTCGTGCGCGTCGTCGCCGGTACGCCGGATCGTGCCGGCCAGTACGCGGGACGTGATCAGGCCCTTCTCCCGGCGGACCAGCAGCTCGGGTGTGGCGCCGATCAGCCCGTCGACGGAGAACGTCCAGCAGTTCGGGTACGCCGTCGCGAGCCGGTGCAGCGGCCAGCGCAGATCGATCGGCTGGTCGGCGATCGCGATCAGGTCGCGGGCCAGCACCACCTTGTCGAGCTCGCCGGCGGTGATCCGCCGGACCGCGTCGGCCACGATGCCGGACCAGTCGGTCCCGGTCCGGGCGCCGTCCGAGAACGCGACGTCGTGCACCGGGGACGGCTCGTGCACCATCAGGTGCGGCGCCGCGGCCAGCGAACTGGCCGGCGAGACCGTGGTCACCCAGGCGGTGTCACCGCGACGGCCGACGATCACCTCGGGAACGACCAGCTCACCCGGGTCCTGGTCGGTGAACCCGAAGGATCCGAAACAGACCAGTCCGGAGCCTGGTACGCCGACCTCGTCGCGGACCACGGCGGCGGCGGTGAGCTCCTGCCACCAGGCCTGGGCCTGCTGAAACCGGTTGCTCCCAGCAACGTCGAGGCGGGCGGCGACGCCCCAGCCGACGTGCCCGTCGGCGCGCCGGACCCAGGCCAGACCGCCGGCGGCCGGCAGATGATCCAGCAGGTCCGCCGAGACTCCCTCGACCGGCTGGCTCCTGATCACCAGGCGGGGAGCCTGGCTGCGGATCGGCTCAGACAAACTCACGGCACCACTCCTCGCTCGCGCTGCGGCCCCGGGTTGCGACGGCCGTCCCCCACCGTGGAGATGCACTCACGAAAGGCAAGGGTATGCCTGCCGGATGTCCAGCGAATTTCGGTGCCACTCCAGCCCGTGATCAACTAGACAGGTGAGCCGTGCCGACTTGACCAAGGATCCGCAGGCGGTAGCCGCCATGTTCGACAACGTGGCGGAGGGGTACGACCGGACCAACGCGGTCGCCACCATGGGGCTGGAGAAGCTCTACTGGCGGCCCGCGACGCTGGCCGAGATCGCCCCCCGGAAGGGTCTGAGGATCCTCGACCTGGCGGCCGGGACCGGGGCGTCGAGCATCAAGTTGCGGGAGGCCGGCGCCGAGGTGGTGTCGTGCGACTTCTCGGTCGGCATGCTCACGGTCGGCAAGCGGCGGTACCCCGAGCTCGACCTGATCGCCGGTGACGCGTTGCGGCTGCCGTTCGCCGACGAGACCTTCGACGTGGTGACGATCTCCTGGGCGCTGCGGAACGTGAACGACGTACCGCTCGCGCTGCGGGAGATGCTCCGGGTGACGCGGCCCGGCGGGCGGCTCGTCGTACTGGAGCAGTCGCACCCGACCTGGAAGCCGTTCCGGGTGGTGTACCTGGAGTACATGATGCGGGCGGTGCCGGCGGTGGCGAAGGTGGTGTCGACCAACCCGGAGGCGTACGAGTACCTGGCGGAGTCGACCCGCGCCTGGCTGCCGCAGGAGCCGCTGGCCCGGGCGCTCGAGGACGCCGGCTGGAACCGGGTGCAGTGGCGGAACCTGACCGGTGGTCTGGTGGCCATCCACCGCGGCGTGAAGCCGCGCTAAGGGAAAACGGGCCCAGTTAATTACGCAACGGAATTTAAGCGTAAATCGCTTGCCAACAAGGGCGTTGGGGCGAGTTTCGTGTCCACGTCAGGCAGTCCTAGACTGTCGGGTGTAGAGGCTTCGTGAATCACTTCACGAGCGCACACGCCCCCAACTTCCAGGCCGGGAAAGAGATGAGCCAGAGCGTGCCGAGCGGGCAGCAGGCGGAGACCGCCGATGTGATCGTCGTCGGCGCCGGACCGGCCGGATCGGCCGCGGCGTACCACCTGGCGAACGCCGGTCTCGACGTCCTGCTGCTGGAGAAGACCGCCTTCCCGCGGGAGAAGGTCTGCGGCGACGGGCTCACCCCGCGCGGCACCAAGCAGCTCATCAACATGGGCATCGACATCTCCGAGGACGCCGGCTGGATCCGCAACTACGGCCTCCGCATCCAGGGCGCCGGGCACCAGTTGCAGCTCGACTGGCCGGACCTGTCCAGCCACCCGAACTACGGCCTGACCCGGAACCGGATGGACTTCGACGACATGCTCGCCCGGCAGGCCGTGAAGGCCGGGGCGCGGCTGCGCGAGCGGACCAACGTCAGCGGCCCGGTCCTGGACGACCGCGGCCACATCGTCGGCGTCACCGCGAAGCCGGTCGACGACAACGGCCGGCGGGCCGGCGACGACGTCGAGTTCCGGGCGCCCCTGGTGATGGCGGCCGACGGCAACTCGTCCCGGCTGAGCATCGCCATGGGGCTGCACAAGCGTGACGACCGCCCGATGGGCGTCGCCGTCCGGACGTACTTCACCAGCCCGCGGACCAACGACGACTACCTCGAGTCCTGGCTGGAGCTGTGGGCCGACGACCCCAAGGAGCCGGGCCAGCAGGTCCTGCTCCCCGGGTACGGCTGGATCTTCGGGATGGGCGACGGCACGGTCAACGTCGGCCTCGGCATCCTGAACACCTCTGACGCGTTCGGCAAGGTCGACTACGCCGACCTGCTGAAGGCGTGGCTGAAGAACACGCCGGAGGAGTGGCAGTTCCGCGACGAGTTCCAGACCATCCCGATCCGCGGGGCGGCGCTGCCGATGGGCTTCAACCGGCAGCCGCACTACACCCGCGGCCTGATGCTGCTCGGCGACGCCGGCGGCATGGTCAACCCGTTCAACGGCGAGGGCATCCCGTACGCGATGGAGTCCGGGGCGTTCGCCGCCGAGGTCGCCGCCCAGGCGCTGCGTCGGCAGCCGAACCAGCGGGAGCGCGCGCTGTCGGCGTACCCGAAGGCGCTGAAGCAGGAGTACGGCGGCTACTACACACTCGGCCGGATCTTCGTGAAGCTGATCGGAAATCCGGAGGTGATGCGGCTGTGCACCAAGTACGGTCTGCCGCGCACCACGCTGATGAAGTTCACCCTGAAGTTGCTTGCGAACCTCACCGACCCGCGCGACGGGGACGTGATGGACAAGATCATCAACGGCCTCACCAAGCTCGCCCCCGCGGCCTGACCGGCGGGGCGAGTGAGCTGAGCCACAGCGGTACTGATAACACAGTCCTGGTAACGGGACTGTCCTGAAAGACACGACACACAAGACCACCGGCTGAAGGAGGGAGCACGCAGCGATGCACCCCTACACACCGATTCTCGCTCTGGCAGTGCTCGCGGCGCTCTTCGTAGCGGGCAGCATCGCCGTGAGTGCACTGGTCGGCCCGAAGCGGTACAACCGGGCCAGGCTGGACTCGTACGAGTGCGGTATCGAGCCGACTCCGCAGCCGGTCGGCGGTGGACGCTTCCCGGTGAAGTACTACATCACCGCGATGCTGTTCATCGTGTTCGACATCGAGATCATCTTCCTCTACCCGTGGGCGGTCGCGTTCGACCAGATGGCCCTGTTCGGGCTGGTCGAGATGGTCATCTTCATCGTCACCGTCTTCGTCGCGTACGCCTACGTGTGGCGCCGCGGCGGACTGGAGTGGGACTGACATGGGTCTTGAGGAACAGCTTCCGGCCGGCGTCCTGCTGAGCACCGTCGAAGGACTGCTCGGCTACATGCGTAAGGCCTCGTTGTGGCCGGCAACCTTCGGGCTGGCCTGCTGCGCCATCGAGATGATGACCACCGGCGCCCCGCGGTACGACGCCGCGCGGTTCGGCATGGAGGTCTTCCGGGCTTCGCCGCGGCAGGCCGACCTGATGATCGTGGCCGGCCGGGTGAGCCAGAAGATGGCTCCGGTGCTGCGCCAGATCTACGACCAGATGCCCGGCCCGAAGTGGGTGCTGGCGATGGGCGTCTGCGCGTCCTCGGGCGGCATGTTCAACAACTACGCCGTCGTGCAGGGCGTGGATCACGTCGTACCCGTCGACATGTACCTGCCCGGCTGTCCGCCGCGGCCGGAGATGCTGCTGGACGCCTTCCTGAAGATCCACGACCAGATCCAGCACATGAAGCTCGGCGCGCACAAGAAGGCGCTGCAGACCGAGCAGGAGGCCGCGGCCCTGACCGCCGCGCCGACGATCGAGATGAAGGGTCTGCTGCGGTGAGCGACTCCGAAAATCTTCCGGTTACCCCGGACGAGGCGCAGGTCTCGCGGCCGGAGGTCATCGAGGAGCGCGAGGGCATGTTCGGTGTCCGCGGCACCGGCGACACCTCTGGGTTCGGCGGTCTGAAGCGCGACGTCGTCCTGCCCGGCGCGACCCCGAAGCCGTACGGCGGCTGGTTCGACGGCGCCACCGAGCGCCTCGAGGGGCTCGTCGGTGACGGCGCGATCGAGAAGGTCGTCGTCGACCGCGGCGAGCTGACGCTGCACATCCAGCGCGAGAAGCTGGTCGAGGTCTGCCAGCACCTGCGCGACGACGAGGCGCTGCGGTTCGAGTTCTGCTCGGGCGTCAGCGGGGTGCACTACCCGCACGAGACCGGCCGCGAACTGCACGCCGTCTACCACTTCCTGTCGATCACCCACAACCGCCGGATCCGGCTGGAGGTGTCGGCGCCCGACGGCGACCCGCACATCCCGTCGATCGTCTCGGTCTACCCGGCCAACGACTGGCACGAGCGCGAGACCTGGGACTTCTTCGGCATCATCTTCGACGGACACCCGGCGCTGACCCGGATCCAGATGCCCGACGACTGGCCGGGTCACCCGCAGCGCAAGGACTACCCGCTCGGCGGTATCGACGTCGAGTACAAGGGCGCTGTCATCCCACCGCCCGACACGCGGAGGTCGTACAACTGATGACCACTACAGACCCTTACGCGACCACTCGGGACACCACCGAGGGCAAGGTCTTCACCGTCACCGGCCAGGACTGGGACTCGGTCGTGGCCGGCCTCGGCGAGGAGCCGGAAGAGCGCGTCGTCGTCAACATGGGCCCGCAGCACCCGTCCACGCACGGCGTGCTCCGGCTGATCCTGGAGCTCGACGGTGAGACGGTCACCGAGGCCCGCTGCGGCATCGGTTACCTGCACACCGGTATCGAGAAGAACATGGAGTTCCGCTCCTGGACGCAGGGCGTCACGTTCGTCACCCGGATGGACTACCTGTCGCCGTTCTACAACGAGGCGGCGTACTGCCTGGCCGTCGAGCGGCTGCTCGGGATCGAGGACGAGATCCCGGAGAAGGCCAACGTCATGCGGGTGCTCCTGATGGAGCTCAACCGGATCAGCAGCCACCTGGTCTGTATCGCCACCGGCGGTATGGAGATCGGCGCGCTGACCGTGATGACGATCGGCTTCCGCGAGCGTGAGAAGACCCTGGACCTGTTCGAGCTGATCACCGGGCTGCGGATGAACCACGCGTTCATCCGGCCGGGCGGCGTCGCGCAGGACCTGCCGCCGGGTGCGCTGGACTCGATCCGCGAGTACATCACCTGGATGAACAAGCACCTCCCGGAGTACGCCGAGCTCTGCAACGCGAACCCGATCTTCAAGCACCGGCTCGGCAACGTCGGGTACCTCGACCTGGCCGGCTGCATGGCGCTCGGGATCTCCGGCCCGACGGTGCGCTCGACCGGCTACGCGCTGGACCTGCGCAAGTCCCAGCCGTACTGCGGCTACGAGACCTACGACTTCGACGTCCCCACCTGGGACAGCTCGGACTCGTACGGACGCTTCCGGGTCCGGCTGCAGGAGATGCACGAGTCGCTGAAGATCATCGAGCAGTGCGTCAGCCGGCTGGAGAAGATGGAAGGCCAGCCGGTGATGGTGGCCGACAAGAAGATCGGCTGGCCGAGCCAGCTGGCCGTCGGCGCCGACGGGATGGGCAACTCGCTCGACCACATCAAGCACATCATGGGCGAGTCGATGGAAGCGCTGATCCATCACTTCAAGCTGGTCACGGAGGGCTTCCGGGTGCCGGCCGGGCAGGCCTACGTGGCGATCGAGTCGCCGCGTGGCGAACTCGGTGCGCACGTCGTCTCCGACGGCGGCACCAAGCCGTTCCGGGTGCACTTCCGTGACCCGTCCTTCGCAAACCTGCAGGCGATGCCGATCATGTGCGAGGGCGGCCAGGTCGCCGACGTGATCGTCGCCGTCGCCAGCCTTGACCCGGTGATGGGTGGAGTGGACCGCTAAATGGCCGAGAACCACACGACTTCTACCGACAAGACGGTGCCCTACAGCACCGGCGACTCGAAGATCACCGAGACCACGATCGCAGAGATGCGCGAGCTGGCCGCCCGGTACCCGGTCGGCCGGTCCGCGCTGCTGCCGATGCTGCACCTGGTGCAGTCGGTCGAGGGCCGGGTCACCCCGGAGGGCATCGAAGCCTGCGCCGAGGTGCTCGGGCTGACCGGCGCCGAGGTGTCGGCGGTGGCCACCTTCTACACGATGTACAAGCGCCGCCCGGTCGGTGACTACCACGTCGGCGTCTGCACCAACACGCTGTGCGCGGTGATGGGTGGCGACCTGATCTTCGAGCGGCTCAAGCAGCACCTCGACGTCGGGAACGACGAGACCACCGAGGACGGCAAGATCACCCTCGAGCACCTCGAGTGCAACGCCGCCTGCGACTACGCGCCGGTGATGATGGTGAACTGGGAGTTCTTCGACGACATGACGCCGGAGAGCGCCACCCAGCTGGTCGACGACCTGCGGGACGGCACCGAGGTGAAGTCGCCGCGCGGTGCGACGATCTGCACCTGGCGCGAGGCCGAGCGGGTGCTCGCCGGATACCCGGACGGCCGCGCCGACGAGGGCCCGACCGGTGGCAAGGCCTCGCTGGCCGGCCTCCGCCTGGCCCGCGAGCGCAACTGGTCGGCCCCGAACGGCTCCGAGACCCCGAAGGAGGGCTGACCATGACCGACGTGCTGACCCCGGTGCTGTCCGACAACTGGGACCAGATCAACGCCTGGCAGCTGGCCTCGTACCAGCGCACCGGCGGGTACGACGCCCTGCGCAAGGCGCTCACCATGCAGCCGGCCGATGTCGTTGCCACGGTCAAGGACTCGGGACTGCGCGGCCGTGGCGGCGCGGGCTTCCCGACCGGCATGAAGTGGTCCTTCATCCCGCAGGACAACCCGAAGCCGAAGTACCTGGTCGTGAACGCGGACGAGTCCGAGCCGGGTACCTGCAAGGACATCCCGCTGATGATGGCCTCGCCGCACACGCTGGTCGAGGGCGTCATCATCGCGTCCTACGCGATCCGCGCGTCCGCGGCGTTCATCTATGTCCGCGGTGAGGTCCTGCACGTGATCCGCCGGCTGCAGCAGGCGGTCCAGGAAGCCAAGGACGCCGGCTACATCGGCCAGAACATCCTCGGCAGCGGCTACGACCTGGACGTGATCGTGCACGCCGGCGCCGGCGCCTACATCTGCGGCGAGGAGACGGCGCTGCTGGACTCGCTGGAAGGTCGTCGCGGTCAACCTCGGCTGCGTCCGCCGTTCCCCGCGGTCGCGGGCTTGTACGGCTGCCCCACTGTCATCAACAACGTCGAGTCGATCGCATCCGTTCCCGTGATCATCAAGAACGGTGCGGACTGGTTCGGTTCGATGGGCACCGAGAAGTCCAAGGGCATGACGCTGTACTCGCTGTCCGGGCACGTCACCCGCCCGGGGCAGTACGAGGCCCCGATGGGTATCACGCTGCGCGAGCTGATCGATCTGGCCGGCGGTGTCCGCGCGGGCCACGAGCTGAAGTTCTGGACGCCTGGTGGTTCGTCGACGCCGCTGCTGACCGCGGAGCACCTCGACGTACCGCTGGACTACGAGGGTGTCGGCTCGGTCGGTTCGATGCTCGGGACGAAGGCGCTGCAGATCTTCGACGACACGGTCTGCGTCGTGCGTTCGGTGCTGCGCTGGACCGAGTTCTACAAGCACGAGTCCTGCGGCAAGTGCACCCCGTGCCGTGAGGGCACCTGGTGGCTGGTGCAGATCCTCGAGCGCCTCGAGCGCGGTCAGGGCACCGAAGAGGACCTGGCCACCCTGCTGGACCTGTGCGAGAACATCACCGGCCGCTCGTTCTGCGCGCTGGCCGACGGTGCGACCGCGCCGATCAGCAGCTCGATCCGGCACTTCAAGGACGAGTACCTGGCGCACTTCGAGAACGGCGGCTGCCCGTTCGACCCGATGGCAAGCACTGTCTTCGCGACTGCTGGAGCTAGCGCATGACGATCCAAGCGAACCCGCCGGCCTCCACGGAGGTGGAGCGCACCGACCTGGTGACCGTGACCATCGACGACATCGAGGTCAAGGTTCCGAAGGGCACCCTGCTGATCCGCGCCGCGGAGCAGATCGGGACCCAGATCCCGCGGTTCTGCGACCACCCGCTGCTCGACCCGGTCGGCGCCTGCCGGCAGTGCCTGGTCGAGATCACCGACGCCGGGAACGGCCGCGGGATGCCGAAACCGCAGGCCTCCTGCACGATCACCGTCGCCGACGGCATGGTGGTCCGGACCCAGGTGAGCTCGCCGGTGGCCGAGAAGGCTCAGCGCGGGCAGATGGAATTCCTGCTGATCAACCACCCGCTGGACTGCCCGGTCTGCGACAAGGGCGGCGAGTGCCCGCTGCAGAACCAGGCGATGACCAACGGCGGCGGCGAGTCCCGGTTCCACGAGTCGCACGGCATCAAGCGGACCTACCCGAAGCCGATCAACATCTCGGCCGAGGTGCTGCTGGACCGCGAGCGCTGCATCCTCTGCGCGCGCTGCACCCGCTTCTCCGAGCAGATCGCCGGTGACCCGTTCATCGCGCTGATCGAGCGGGGCGCGCTGCAGCAGGTCGGCATCTACGAGAAGGAGCCCTTCGAGAGCTACTTCTCCGGCAACACCATCCAGATCTGCCCGGTCGGTGCGCTGACGAGTGCGGCGTACCGCTTCCGCTCGCGGCCGTTCGACCTGGTGTCGGTGCCGTCGGTGGCCGAGCACGACTCGTCCGGTGCGGCGATCCGGGTCGACTACCGGCGCGGCAAGGTCATGCGCCGGCTGTCCGGTGACGACCCGCAGGTCAACGAGGAGTGGATCTCCGACAAGGACCGCTTCGCGTTCCAGTACGCGACCACCGGTGACCGGCTGACGCACCCGATGATCCGCGAGAACGGCGAGCTGCGGCCGGCGTCCTGGCCGGAGGCGCTGACCTTCACGGCGGAGAAGCTGACCGCGGCCCGCGGCAACGCGGCGGTGCTGACCGGTGGCCGGCTGCCGCTCGAGGACGCCTACGCGTACTCGAAGTTCGCCCGGGTCGCCCTGGGCAGCAACGACATCGACTTCCGGGCCCGCCCGCACTCCGCGGAGGAGGCGGACTTCCTCGCCGCCGCGGTGGCCGGCGCCGGCCTGGGTACGACGTTCGCGGATCTCGAGAAGGCCGACTCGGTGCTGTTCGCCGGGTTCGAGCCCGAGGAGGAGTCGCCGTCGGTGTTCCTCCGGGTCCGCAAGGGCGTGAAGAACCACGGCACCAAGGTGTTCACGATCGCGGCGTACGCGTCCCGCGGTGTGGAGAAGCTGGACGGCGTCGTCGTCCACACTTCGCCGGGCACCGAGGCTGCCGTACTCGGTGATCTGGGGAACGCCGGTGAGGCTGGGGCTGCTGCCCGGGCCGCGCTCGGTGCGGACTCGGTGATCGTCGTCGGCGAGCGGCTCGCGTCGGTGCCGGGTGGGTACTCGGCCGCGCTGCGGCTGGCGCTCGACACCGGTTCTCAGCTGGCCTGGATCCCGCGGCGCGCGGGTGACCGGGCCGCGCTCGAGGCCGGTTGCCTGCCGGGCCTGCTGCCCGGTGGCCGGCTGGTCAGCGACGCGCACGCGCGGGTCGACCTGCAGGCCGCGTGGGGTATCGACAACCTCCCGGGCGAGAACGGCAAGGACCTGACCGAGATTCTGGCGGGTGCCGGTGCGCTGGGTGCGCTGGTCGTCGCGGGTGTCGAGATCGACGACCTGCCGGACCCGGCGGCGGCGCTGGCCGCACTGGCGGCGGCACCGTTCGTGGTCAGCCTGGAGGTCCGCAACTCGCAGGTGACCGAGTACGCCGATGTCGTCTTCCCGGTCGTTCCGACGGTGGAGAAGTCCGGCACCTTCGTGAACTGGGAGGGCCGCGAGCGGCCGTTCCCGGTGGTGCTCAAGGTGCCGACCGCGATGCCGGACGTCCGTGCGCTGGCCGCGCTGGCGCAGGAGATGGGCCACTCGCTCGGCTTCAGCACGCCGGCCGGCGCGAAGCAGGAGTTCGACGAGCTCGGGCGCTGGGACGGCGACCGCGCGCAGGAGCCGACGTACCAGGCTGCTCCGGCGCTCGGGGCGTTCGACTCGACCCGGCTCGCGACCTGGCGGATGCTGATCGACGACAGCCGCGCCTGCGACGGTGAGCCACACCTGACCGCGACCGCGCGCAAGCCGGTCGCCCGGATCTCGCTCACCACCGCGCACCGCGCCGGTGTCGTCGACGGGGACGAGCTGGTGGTCAGCACCGACGCCGGGAGCATCCGGCTGCCGGTGGTGGTCACCCCGATGACCGACAACGTGGTCTGGCTGCCGACCAACTCGGCCGACTCCCACGTCCGCCGGTCGCTGCACGCAGACCATGGCTCGATCGTGACGATCGCCGGAGGGAACTCATGAACGAGCGTAGCGAGTTCATCATCCAAGCCAGCATGCCCGCATCATGCGCGCCCGCAGCGAAGCGAGGACGGGCATGATGGCTTTGGCGGTACCCGACGCAGGGGTCGGTCACGACCCCTGGTGGGTGATCCTCATCAAGGTCCTCTTCATCTTCGTCTTCCTCGTGGTGCTGACACTGTTCAACATCTGGTGGGAGCGCCGGGTGGTCGCGCGGATGCAGCAGCGGATCGGCCCGAACGTGCACGGCCCGCAGGGTCTGCTGCAGTCGCTGGCCGACGGTGTGAAGCTGATGCTGAAGGAAGACCTGATGCCGAAGGGTGTCGACCGGCTGGTCTTCATCCTGGCGCCGGCGATCGTCGCCATCCCGGCCTTCCTCACCTTCGCGGTGATCCCGTTCGGCCCGACGGTGCGGATCCCGTTCACCGACACCTACACCCGGCTGCAGCTCACCGACCTGCCGGTCTCGGTGCTGTACGTGATGGCGGTCGCCTCGATCGGTATCTACGGCATCGTCCTCGGTGGCTGGTCGTCGAACTCGACGTACTCGCTGCTCGGTGGTCTGCGGTCCAGCGCGCAGATGATCTCGTACGAGGTCGCCATGGGCCTGGCCCTGGTGACCGTGTTCCTGTTCGCCGGCTCGATGTCCACCTCGGAGATCGTGGCGGCGCAGTCGCACCAGACCGTGCACTGGTTCGGGGCGTCGATCCCGCTGCCCGGGTGGTACGCGTTCCTGCTCTTCCCGTCGTTCGTGATCTACGTGGTCTCGATGGTCGGCGAGACGAACCGCGCGCCGTTCGACCTGCCCGAGGCCGAGGGCGAGCTGGTGGCCGGCTTCCTGACCGAGTACTCCTCGATCAAGTACGCGATGTTCTTCCTGGCGGAGTACATCAACATGGCGACCGTGTCGGCCCTGGCCACCACGCTGTTCCTGGGCGGCTGGCGGGCTCCGTGGCCGATCTCCCTGTGGGACGGCGCGAACTCGGGCTACTGGCCGGTGCTGTGGTTCATGGGCAAGCTGATGTGCTTCATCTTCTTCTACATCTGGCTGCGCGGAACGCTGCCGCGACTGCGCTACGACCAGTTCATGAAGCTCGGCTGGAAGATCCTGATCCCGATCTCGCTGGCCTGGATCCTGCTGGTCGCCACCGTGCGCGCGGTCGGCCGGGAGACGAACTTCAGCCGGACGACGCTGCTGGTCGCCGCCGCGGTGGTGCTGGTGATCGCGATCGTCACGATGTTCATCCCGCAGAAGCCGAAGGAAGACAACACCGAGGTCGCGGACGGCGAGGAGTTCGACGCCTTCGCCGGCGGCTTCCCGGTGCCCCCACCGCTCGAGAACGTCCCGAGCCGAAGCGAGACCGACAGCCGGAGCAAGGAAGGCAGCCGTGGCTAGTGTCAAAGAGTCCCTCTGGGACCCGGTAGCCGGGTTCGGGGTCACCTTCCGGACGATGTTCCGGAAGGTGTTCACCGAGGAGTACCCGTTCGAGAAGAAGCCGACCGCCCCACGCTTCCACGGCCGGCACCAGCTGAACCGCTGGCCGGACGGGCTCGAGAAGTGTGTCGGCTGCGAGCTGTGCGCGTGGGCCTGCCCCGCGGACGCGATCTACGTCGAGGGCGCGGACAACACCGAGGGCGGCCGGTTCTCGCCGGGCGAGCGGTACGGGCGGGTCTACCAGATCAACTACCTGCGCTGCATCCTCTGCGGTCTGTGCATCGAGGCCTGCCCGACCCGGGCGCTCACCATGACCAACGAGTACGAGCTGGCCGACACCAGCCGCGAGTCCCTCATCTACGAGAAGAAGGACCTGCTGGCGCCGATGCTCCCGGGCATGCAGGAGCCGCCGCACGAGATGCAGCTCGGCGCGACCGAGAAGGACTACTACCTCGGTCTCACCGGCGCGGCCGCACCGGCCGAGGGGAGTGACGCCAAATGATGCCGTTGGTCACCGGCCCGCAGGTCGCGTTCTGGATGCTGGCTCCGGTCATGATCCTGGCCGCGATCGGCATGGTGCTGGTCCGTAAGGCGGTGCACTCGGCACTGCTGCTGGCGACGGTGATGATCTGCCTGGCGGTGCAGTACGCCGCCCAGGACGCACCGTTCCTGTTCGCGGTGCAGATCATCGTCTACACCGGCGCGATCCTGATGCTGTTCCTGTTCGTGCTGATGCTGGTCGGCGTCGACGCGTCCGACTCGCTGGTCGAGACGATCCGCGGGCAGCGACTGCTCGCCGGCATCGCCTTCCTGGGCTTCGGCATCCTGCTGGTCGCCGCGGTCGGCAGCGCGGTCTACGGCAACCCGCTGGGGCTGACCGACGCGCAGCCGGACGGCAACCCGAAGGCGATCGCGGCACTGCTGTTCGGCAAGTACGTCTGGGCGTTCGAGGTCACCTCGGCGCTGCTGATCACCGCGGCGATGGGCGCCATGATGCTGGCCCACCGCGAGCGGCTGACCAAGAAGAAGACGCAGCGCGACCACGCCGAGGAGCGGATCCGCAAGTACGCCGACCAGGGGATCCACCCCGGTCCGCTGCCGACTCCCGGCGTACTGGCCCGGCACAACGCCGTCGACACGCCGGCCCTGCTGCCGGACGGGTCGATCGCGCCGACCTCGGTTTCGCGCGTGCTCCAGGCACGTGGCACCGTGTTCCCCGAAGCCGAAGAGCGTGCGGACGTCGACGAGGTGCGCGAGCTCACCAACGACGGCGAGTACCCGGTTGAGGAGGACGACAAGTGAGTACCGAGCCGTACATCGTGCTCTCGGCGATCCTGTTCAGTATCGGCGCGCTCGGCGTGCTGGTCCGCCGGAACGCGATCGTCGTCTTCATGTGTGTCGAGTTGATGCTGAACGCGACCAACCTCGCGTTCGTCAGCTTCGCCCGCCAGCACGGCAACCTCGACGGCCAGATCGCCGCCTTCTTCGTGATGGTGGTGGCCGCGGCCGAGGTCGTGATCGGGCTGGCGATCATCATGGCCATCTTCCGCACCCGTCGCTCGGCCTCGGTCGACGACGCCAACCTGCTCAAGTACTGAGGTAAGCACCGATGAGTCATGAGCTGACGTGGCTGCTGGTCGCGGTACCGGCGGTGTCCGCGGCGATCCTGCTGCTCGGTGGCAAGGCCACCAACGCGTGGGGTCACCTGCTGGGCACCCTGGCGCCGTTGATCTCCTTCGCCTGCGGCGTCGTGCTGTTCTTCCAGATGCGCGGCCTGTCCGGTGACGAGCGGTCCGAGACGGTCAACCTGTTCGAGTGGTTCTCGGTCGGCCACATCAAGGTCGAGTTCAGTCTGCTGATCGACCCGCTGTCGATCCTGTTCGTGCTGCTGATCACCGGTGTGGGTTCGCTGATCCACATCTACTCGATCGGCTACATGGAGCACGACCCGCGGCGGCGGCGGTTCTTCGGGTACCTGAACCTGTTCGTCGCGGCGATGCTGCTGCTGGTGCTCGCGGCCGACTACCTGCTGGTGTTCGTCGGCTGGGAGGGCGTCGGTCTGGCGTCGTACCTGCTGATCGGGTTCTGGCAGCACAAGAACTCGGCCGCGGTCGCCGCGAAGAAGGCGTTCGTGGTGAACCGGGTCGGTGACATCGGCCTCTCGCTCGCGGTGATGAGCATGTGGGTCGTCTTCGGCTCCTCGGCCTTCAGCACCGTGTTCGCGGGTGCCGACCAGCTGACCAAGACCTGGGCCACGCTGCTCGGCCTGATGCTGCTGCTGGCGGCCTGCGGTAAGTCCGCGCAGGTGCCGCTGCAGTCCTGGCTGCTGGACGCGATGGAAGGCCCGACCCCGGTGTCGGCGCTGATCCACGCGGCGACCATGGTCACCGCCGGCGTCTACCTGGTGGTGCGCTCGGGCGCGATCTACCAGCAGACCGAAGCGGCCTCGACCGCGGTGGTCATCGTCGGTACGGTCACCGCGCTCGCCGGTGCGATCATCGGTTGCGCCAAGGACGACATCAAGAAGGCGCTGGCCGGTTCGACGATGAGCCAGATCGGCTACATGATGCTCGCCGCGGGCCTCGGCCCGGCCGGGTACGTGTTCGCGATCTTCCACCTGCTCACGCACGGTTTCTTCAAGGCGAACATGTTCCTCGGTGCCGGCTCGGTGATGCACGGCACGAACGACGACGTGAACATGCGCCACTACGGTGCCCTGCGGACGCCGATGAAGATCACCTTCGTCACGTTCGCGTTCGGTTACCTGGCGATCCTCGGCATCCCGCCGTGGGCCGGCTTCTTCAGCAAGGACAAGATCATCGAGGCCGCGTTCGCGGACAACACGGTGATCGGTCTGTGCGCGCTGCTCGGCGCCGGTATCACCGCGTTCTACATGACGCGGGTGATGATCATGACGTTCTTCGGCAAGAAGCGCTGGGACGAGGACGTGCACCCGCACGAGTCGCCGAAGCTGATGACCTGGCCGCTGATCATCCTGGCCGCGCTGTCGCTGGCCGGCGGTGCGCTGTACTTCGCCGGGCACTGGATCGTGAACTGGCTCGAGCCGGTGGTCGGCCACGAAGAGGCGCACGCGCCGGTGAGCGCCGTGGTGATGACGATCATCACCCTCGCGGTGGTCGCCGTCGGAATCGCGATCTCGGTGCTGATGTACCGCCGGGAGGTGCCGCGCGAGGCGCCGGCCGGTTCGCCGATCACCAAGTTCGCCCGTCGTGACCTGTACGGCGACGCGCTGAACGAGGCGGTCTTCATGCGCCCGGGGCAGTACCTGACCCGGACGCTGGTCTGGCTCGACAACCGGGGCATCGACGGCCTGGTCAACGGGCTGGCCGCACTGTTCGGCGGTCTGTCCGGCCGGCTCCGCCGGGTCCAGACGGGCTTCGTCCGTTCGTACGCACTCAGCATGGTCTTCGGCGCCGCATTCGTGGTCGTCGCCCTCCTCGCGGTGAGGTTGTCGTGAACATCGGTTGGCTGACCCTGTTACTGCTCCTGCCGTTCGTCGGGGCCATCGCGACGATGCTGGTGCCGAAGGCGAAGGCGCTGACGGCCAAGCAGGTCGCGCTCGGGTTCTCGCTCGTGACGCTGGTGCTGGCCGCGATCATCGCGATCGGCTACCACCGCAACGGTCCCGAGGACTACTCGGTGACGCACACCTGGATCAAGGCCTTCGGCGCGCACTACGCGCTCGGCCTCGACGGTGTCGGTGTGGTCCTGGTGGTGCTCACCGCGCTGCTGTCGCCGATCGTGATCATCGCGTCCTGGAACGACGCGCAGCACGGCCGCTGGTCGGAGAAGTCCTTCTTCGCCTGGATCCTCGGCCTCGAGGCGCTGTCGATCGGCGTGTTCTCCGCGACCGACGTGTTCCTGTTCTACGTGCTGTTCGAGGCCACGCTGATCCCGATGTACTTCCTGATCGGTGGATTCGGCGGCCCGCAGCGTTCGTACGCCGCGGTGAAGTTCCTGCTGTACTCGCTGCTCGGCGGTCTGCTGATGCTGGCCTCGGTCGTCGGCCTGTACGTCGTCTCGGCCAAGCAGGGCGCACCGTCGTACCTGCTGAGCGACATGATGAAGCTGGACATGAGCCAGAACACCGAGCGCTGGCTGTTCCTCGGGTTCATGTTCGCGTTCGCGGTGAAGGCGCCGATGGTGCCGTTCCACACCTGGCTGCCGGACGCGGCCGGTGAGGCGACGCCGGGGACGTCGGTGCTGCTGGTCGGCATCCTGGACAAGATCGGCACCTTCGGGATGATCCGGTTCTGCCTGGGCCTGTTCCCGAACGCGTCCCAGTGGGCCACCCCGGTGGTCCTGGTGCTGGCGCTGATCTCGGTCCTGTACGGCGCCCTGCTGGCGATCGGCCAGACCGACATCAAGCGGCTGATCGCGTACACCTCGATCTCGCACTTCGGCTTCATCGTGATGGGTATCTTCGCGCTGACGTCGCAGGGCCTGACCGGGTCGACGCTGTACATGTTCAACCACGGTCTCTCCACCGCGGCACTGTTCCTGGTGGCCGGCTACCTGGTCTCCCGGCGCGGGTCCGCGCGGATCGCCGACTACGGCGGGGTGGAGAAAGTCGCACCGGTGCTCGCCGGGACGTTCCTGTTCGCCGGCCTGTCCAGCCTGGCGCTGCCGGGGCTGTCGCCGTTCATCTCCGAGTTCATGGTGCTGGCCGGGACGTTCAGCAAGCACCGGGTGATCGCGGTGATCGCGGTGCTCGGTATCGTGCTGGCCGCGCTGTACATCCTGCTGATGTACCAACGCACGATGACCGGCCCGGTCCGCGACGGGATCGAGAAGCTCAAGGACCTGAACAAGCGTGAGATCTTCGCGATCGCACCGCTGGTCGTCCTGATCATCGGGCTCGGGATCTTCCCGAAGCCGATCGTCGACATCATCAAGCCGGCGGTCGACGCGACCATGCAGCATGTGGGCGTCACCGACCCGGCCCCGGAGATCCCCGCGACGGAGGGACAGAAGTGAGCGCGTTGTTGCTGCCGTTGGCGGATTTCACAGCGCCGAAGATCGAGTACAACGAGCTGTCGCCGTTGCTCGTGCTCTTCGCGGCGGCGTGTATCGGCGTGCTGGTCGAGGCGTTCCTGCCGCGGCAGCTGCGGCACCTGGTGCAGCTGGCGATCGCCGTGGTCGCGATCGTCGCGGCCGGCATCCTGACCGGCATCCTGATCGACGGTAAGAAGGAACTGATCGCCGCCCAGGGTGCGATCGCGGTCGACGGACCGGCGCTGTTCACCTGGATCATCCTGCTGGCGCTGACGCTGATCAGCGTGCTGCTGTTCGCCGAGCGTTCGGTCGACGGTGGCCTGTCGGCGTTCGCCGGCCAGGCGGCCGCCGTACCGGGCTCCGAGGCCGAGCGCGAGGGTACGGCGGCGCGCATCGAGCACACCGAGATCTTCCCGCTGACGCTGTTCGCGGTCGGCGGCATGATGCTGTTCGCGGCGTCGAACGACCTGCTGGTGCTGTTCGTCGCGCTCGAGGTCTTCTCGCTGCCGCTGTACCTGCTCTGCGGGCTGGCGCGCCGCCGCCGGCTGATCTCGCAGGAAGCCGCGATGAAGTACTTCCTGCTCGGCGCCTTCTCCTCGGCGTTCCTGCTGTTCGGCATCGCGCTGCTCTACGGGTACTCCGGCACGATGTCGCTGGGCGGGATCTCGGACGCGCTGGCCACGCAGACCGGTGGCGACACGATCCTGCTGGCCGGAACCGGTCTGCTGGGTGTCGGCCTGCTGTTCAAGGTGGGCGCCGTACCGTTCCACTCCTGGACGCCGGACGTGTACCAGGGTGCGCCGACGCCGGTCACCGGGTTCATGGCGGCCTGCACCAAGATCGCCGCGTTCGTCGGTCTGATGCGGGTCTTCTACGTCGCCCTCGGCGGCACCCGCTGGGACTGGGCGCCGATGATGTGGATCGTCGCGATCCTCACCATGGTGGTCGGTTCGATCGTGGCGATCACCCAGTCGGACGTGAAGCGGATGCTGGCCTACTCGTCGATCGCGCACGCGGGCTTCCTGCTGACCGCGTTCGTCGGCCTGTCGCAGGTGAGCAGCGGCAACCACAACGGGATCACCTCGACCCAGGCGGTGCTGTTCTACCTGGTCTCGTACGGCTTCCCGACGATCGGCGCGTTCGCGGTCGTGACGCTGGTCCGCGACGCGGGTGGCGAGGCGACGCACCTGTCCCGCTGGGCGGGTCTGGGCAAGAAGTCGCCGCTGCTGGCGGGGATCTTCGCGTTCTTCCTGCTGTCCTTCGCCGGCATCCCGCTGACCGCGGGCTTCACCGGCAAGTGGGCGGTCTTCAGCGCGGCCTGGTCGGGTGGCGCGTGGCCGCTGGTCGTGGTCGCGGTGCTGTCCAGCCTGGTCGCCGCGTTCTTCTACGTCCGCGTGATCGTGCTGATGTTCTTCTCCGACCTGCCGGCCGACTCGCCGGACGTGGCCCTGCCGGGATGGCAGACCACGAGCGCCGTGGCGCTGGGTCTCGCCGCCACTGTCGTCCTCGGTCTGGTCCCCGGACCGGTGCTGGACCTGGCGGCCCGAGCTGGTGAGTTCATCCGTTGAGTCCGACCCCGCTGCCGGCCGAGAGCCTGGGATTCGAGTTCGCCGATGCGGCGCTCGAGTCCCGGGTTCGTGCTGGGCTGGAGGCCGTCGAGCAGGCGCTGCGTGACTCCACCCAGTCCGAGGCACCGTTCGTCACGGCCGCCGCCCAGAACGTCATGTTCGTCGGTGGCAAGCGGTTCCGGCCGATGCTGGTGATGCTGGCGGCCGAGTTCGGTCCGGAGCCGGCCTCTCCGGAGGTCGTGACGGCCGCGGCGGTCGTCGAGCTGACGCACGTCGCGACGCTGCACCACGACGACGTGATGGACGAGGCGGCGCTGCGCCGTGGCTCGGCGACGGCGAACGCCCGCTGGGACAACTCGATCGCGATCCTGTCCGGCGACTGGCTGTTCGCCCGCGCCTCGGACCTGGTCGCCGATCTCGGCCCGGAGGCGGTCCGGATCCAGGCCCGCACGTTCGGCCGGCTGGTCGAGGGTCAGATCCGCGAGACCCTCGGCGTCGGCGAAGGCCAGGACCCGCTCGAGCACTACCTGTCGGTGATCGCCGACAAGACCGGTTCGCTGTTCGCGACGTCCGTCCACTTCGGTGCCCGCTTCGCCGGTGCCTCGGTGGAGATCCAGGAGTCGCTGCGGACGTTCGCCGAGGAGATCGGCGTGGCCTTCCAGCTCGCCGACGACATCCTCGACATCGCCTCGGAGTCCGACCAGTCCGGCAAGACCCCGGGCACCGACCTCCGCGAGGGCGTACCGACACTTCCGGTGCTGATCTTCCGCGCCCAGGCGGACCCGGCGGACCCCGCCGACGCCCGTCTGCTGGAGCTGCTGGACTCCGATCTGTCCGACGACGCCCGGTTGTCCGAGACACTGGAGCTGCTCCGCTCGCACGCCGCGTTCCGCCAGGCCGAGGACGACGTACGCCGCCGCGCGGCCGACGCCCGCAAGCTCCTGGCCAGCCTGCCCGACGGCCCCGGCCGCCAGGCCCTCGACGCCCTCTGCGATCTGGTGGCTGCCCGCAGCGTCTGACGCGAGGTCTGTCCGGCACGGCAACGGTGTGCGATGCTGTGCCGACTATGAGTAAGGCTGCGGGTCAGGACGTCGCGCTGCCGGTGACGTCACTGACGGTGGAGTCGCTGGCCGAGAGCGTGCTGCTGCACCTGCCCGCGCTGACCGATGCGCTGGTCGAGACGATCTACGAGCAGAACCCGGCGTACCGCGAGCTGGATTCGGTGCCGCAGCAGGATCTGTGGCGGTCGTGTCATGACAACGTGGCCCGGGTCGTGCAGATGGTTGCCGCGGGGGATCGCCCCAGCGTGCACCTGTTCGACGCCGCGCTCGCGACTGGGCGGCGCCGTGCCGAGCAGCGGATGCCGTTGGACGACGTACTGAAGTCGTTCCGGCTCGGTGGGCGGTTGGTGTGGGAGGCGTTGATCGACGAGGCCCGCGCTCAGGGTGTGGTCGATTCCGAGGCGTTGCTCGAGGTTGCGAGCAAGGTCTGGGAGGTCGTCGACCGTACGTCGTCGCAGGTCGCGGCCGCCTATCACGCTGCTGAACGGCATGCGGTGCGTGCGGACGAGCGGCGGCGGTCGACGCTCTGGGAGGGATTGCTGCACGGGCGGGCGAAGGATCGCGCGTTCGTGCAGGAGGCGGCCACGGTGCTCGACGTACCGGTGGCCGGTCCGTACCTGGTGGTTGCGATCGACAACCTGGTCGACGACGAGTGCACGACGGCTTCACTGCAGCGCCGGCTCGCTGGAGTCCGCGTTGGTTCGGCGTGGCAGGTGCGACCGCAGACAGTCGTCGGTCTGCTTGCTCTGGGCACGGAATCCGCGGAAACGGTACTGCGGAACCTGCGCGACGCCGTACATGCGCCTGCGGGGCTGTCCGGTGTCGTCTCCGGCCTGGCCGAGGTGGAAGTCGGGTACCGGCAGGCGATGCTCGCGCGGCGGACGCTGCCGGCCGGTCAGGTCGACGTGGTGACCTTGACCGAGCGGCTGCCCGAGGCGTTGTTGCTCAGCGCACCGGAACTCGCCGAGCAACTGGTCCATACCTGGTTGGTGCCGCTGACAACGATCGCCGCGGCCGAACGTGAGCTACTGCTCGACACCCTGGACAAGTGGGTGACGGCGGCCGGATCCGTCCGTCGTACGGCGGAGCTCGCGCACTGCCACCGCAACACGGTGCTGAACCGGCTGCACCGGATTCATCAGATCACCGGACGCGACCTGACCGACGACGGCTTCCACCTGGAGCTCGGCCTGGCGTTACGCGCGGTCCGGCTGTTCCCGCTCGGCTGACCGAAGCCTGTGCGTTGTGCACAGCGAAGCAGGAGAAAACGTGGGCATCTTGGCCATGCCGCCGCGGCGCCGGCGCTGCCAGACTGCGTTCCCAGCATTGCTCGAGCAGAGGAACCTTCATGGCCGAACATCGTCGTTGGTCGCACCCATCAAGCGAGACGCCGGCCGACAGACGCGGTTTGCTGGGCCGGCGGCGCGTCCTCGGCTACCTGATCGCCGCGCCGACGCTCGCGGTCGGCGTGAGCTGGCTCGCCGATTCGCACGACCCGCGCCCGGCCGACGCCGCGGTGCCCTCGATTCCGCAGCCGGTGGACGCTTTCGACCTCGGTGACCTGCAGAACCTCGCGGCCGCACCGACCTCCGGCCTGATCACGGTCGAGCTGCGCACCGACGGTACGGCGTACTTCGCGGTACCCCGGGCCGAAGTCGGTCAGGGCATCACGACCGCGTTCGCGATGATGGTCTCCGAGGAGCTCGACCTGCCGATCGAGAAGGTCGAGATCGGTCTCGCGGACGCCCGGCCCGAACTGTTGATGAACCAGCTGACCGGCGGCTCCAACTCGATGCGCAGCATGTACCTCCCGGTGCGTACGGCGGCTGCGATCACGCGGCAGCGCCTGGTCGACACGGCCGCCGCGCGGTGGGGTGTCGGGGCCGCTCAGGTGACCACCCGCAACGGCGTACTGAGTGGCCCGGGCGGGCGAACCGCGACGTACGGATCATTGGCCAAGGCGGCCGCGAGTGCCACGACGATCACGGTTTCCGCGGAGCTCAAGTCCGCTTCCGAGTTCACCGTTCTGGGGAAGCCACGAAGCCGGGTCGACGCGCACGACATCGTCACCGGGCGCAAGCAGTTCGCGATGGACATGCAGGTCCCGCACGCGAAGCCGACGATGGTGGCCCGGCCGCCGACGATCAACGGCACGCTGCGTTCGGTCAACAACCTTGCGGCGCTGCGGGCGCTGCCCGGCATCACCGACGTGGTCGCGATCGCGCACGGTGTCGCGATCCGCGGCGAGACCTTCGGTCAGTGCATCGACGCGATCCAGAAGGTCGACGCGACCTGGGGACCGGGCACCGTGGACGACGAGTCGGATGCGACCGTGCTGGCGAAGCTGCGCGCGGCCCAGCTGCCGATGGCCGTGCCGCCGTTGCTGTCCAAGACGATCGATGCCGAGTTCGTCTTCGCCTTCGCCAGCAACAGCCCGCTGGAGCCGGACTGCGCGATCGCGGACGTCCGCGCGGACAGCGCCGAGATCTGGGCGAGCCTCAAGGTCCCGATCGTGGCCCAGGAGGACATCGCGAAACAGCTCGGTCTGCCGATCGACGCGGTCACGGTGCACGTCGTCCAGGGCGGCGGTTCGTTCGGCCGGCACCTGTTCCACGACGTGGCGGCGGAGGCAGCGGAGATCTCGCAGAAGATGGGCAAGCCGGTGAAGCTGTCCTGGTCCCGGACCGACAACTTCCGCCAGGGCCGCACGCACCCGATGAGCACGTCCAGGGTCCGGGTGAACTATCTGGCCGGCAACGTGCTCACCTACGAGCAGCGGCATACGAGCGTGCAGACCGACTTCGGTCACGGTCTCGGCGA
This sequence comes from Kribbella sp. NPDC054772, assembly GCF_053611945.1. Taxonomy (NCBI): domain Bacteria; kingdom Bacillati; phylum Actinomycetota; class Actinomycetes; order Propionibacteriales; family Kribbellaceae; genus Kribbella; species Kribbella sp. NPDC054772. The sequence goes on from NZ_JBSHBJ010000001.1 coordinate 410,769, forward strand.
GATGATCACGGCGTTCGCCGCGGACCTGCCGGTCGGGGGCAACCTGTCGTTCGCCGAGACGATCTTCGAGCTGACGCAGTCGTCGCCGTACAACTTCGGTGTCACGACGCAGCTGCTCAACGAGGTGCCGCTGAAGTTCAACACCGGCAGCATGCGCAACATCTACTCGCCGAACGTGGTGTGCGCCGAGGAGTTGGTGGTCGACCAGTTGGCCGCGAAGCTCGGCCAGGACCCGGTGCGGTTCCGTCGCAACTTCCTCAAGGACAAGCGGTTGCTCGCGGTGCTGAACAAGGCGGCCGAGGTCGGCAACTGGGGCAAGACGATGCCGAAGGGGATGGCGCAGGGTGTCGGCGTGCACTCGGAGTACCGGGCCGCGGTCGCGACGCTGGTCGAGATCGACTGCCGGCCCGAGACGGTGAACCGGCCGGTCGAGGGCGAGGGGGTGACCGGACCGCGGGTGACCAAGGCGGTGATCGTGGTCGACCCGGGGTTCTGCATCAACCCGCGCGGTCTGGAGGCGCAGATGTTCGGCGGCCTGCAGGACGCGATCGCCCTCGCGCTCACGTCGAGCCTGCACATCAAGAACGGCATCCCGCTCGAAGGCAGCTGGGACAACTACTTCTACACCCGCGAATGGAACTCTCCGCTGGACGTCGAGGTGGTGATCATGCCGAACACGAGCGACAGCCCGGGCGGTGCCGGTGAGCTCTCGGTGGCTCCGGCGTTCGCCGCCGTCGCGTGTGCCTACGCGCGGGCGACCGGCACGATGCCGACGTACTTCCCGATCAACCACGGCAAGCTCGGGTTCGAGCCGTTGCCGGTGCAGCCGTCCACTCCGCAGTCGCCGACCGACGGCCTCGACCACACGTTCTGAGGAACCCATGCCCACTCACACTTTCAAGCTCAACGGCAAACAGATCAGTGTCGACGCCGAGGACTCCGTGCGGCTGCTGTGGGTTCTTCGCGACCTGCTCGGCGTCACCGGGCCGAAGTACGGCTGCGCGCTGAACGTCTGCAAGTCCTGTACTTCGCACATCAACGGCAAGGCGTTCAACCCGTGCTCGGTGCCGGTGAAGGACATCGCGGCGACCGACGAGATCACCACGATCGAAGGACTGCCGGACACCGTCGGCAAGGACCTGCACCCGATGCAGGAGGCGTGGCTCGAGTACGACGTCGCGCAGTGCGGGTACTGCCAGCCGGGCCAGATCATGGCGGCGGTCGCGAAGGTGAAGCAGGCCCGCGCGGAGGGTCGCGACATCACCGAGGCGGACCTCGACGAGCTGCGCAACATCTGCCGCTGCGGCACGTACTCGCGGATTCGTGACGCCGTCAAGGCCGGCGCGGAGAACATGCGTGCGTGACGTTCTCCCGCACGTCCGCCAGTGGTACGCCGACGGCGCGCGGTTCGCGATCGCCACGGTGATCGACACGTTCCGCTCGGCGCCGCGTCAACCAGGTGCCGCGATGGCGGTGTCCGGTACCGGTGTCGCGGTCGGCAGCGTGTCCGGCGGTTGCGTCGAGGCGGACGTGTACGAGGTCGCTCGGGAAGTCATCCGGACCGGCGTACCGGCGGTCCGCAGGTACGGCGTCTCGGACGAGGACATGTTCGCGATCGGCCTGACCTGTGGCGGAATCATCGAGGTGCTGGTCGAGCCGGTGGACCGGGCTTCGTTCGCGGACTTCGAGGCGGTGACCGCCGCGGTCGACTCGGGGCGACCGGTGGCGGTGGCGACAGTGGTGCGTGCGGACGACGGCCTGGGTCGGCGTCTCGTGGTCGGGCCGGACGGAGTCGCCGGGAGTCTCGGGAATCCCGGGCTCGACGCGGCCGTGGCCGAGGACGTCGTCGGCCTGCTCGACACCGGCACCACGGCGATCCGCGAGTACGGCGCGCACGGCGAATGCCGGCGTACCGAGGTCGCGGTGTTCGTGCAGTCGTTCACCCCACCGCCACGGATGTTCGTGTTCGGGGCGATCGACTTCGCGGCGGCCGTGGCGCGGGTCGGCAAGTTCCTCGGGTACCACGTGACGGTGTGCGACGCGCGCGGCGTGTTCGCCACCCGAGCGCGGTTCCCCGAGGCCGACGAGGTCGTCGTCGACTGGCCGCACCGGTTCCTCGCCGGTGCGCTCGACTCGGTGGATCGCCGTACGGCGCTGTGTGTGCTGACGCATGACCCGAAGTTCGACGTACCGCTGCTGGAGTTGGCGTTGCGGACCGACGCCGGGTACATCGGCGCGATGGGGTCGCGTCGCACCCACCACGACCGGCTGTCCCGGCTGCGCGCCGCCGGCCTGACCGAGGGCGAGCTGGCCCGGATGTCGTCCCCGACCGGCCTCGACCTCGGCGCCCGCACCCCGGAGGAAACCGCGATCTCGATCGCCGCCGAGATCATCGCCACCCGAGCCGCCGCCACCGCCCGCCCGCTGTCCACCACCACCGGCCGGATCCACGGCGCCCCGGTCTGAAAGCGATCTGAAAGTCCGCGTCGGTTTACTGCTCCGATGAACACAGCAGGGGTACGGCGGCCGTGGATCGTGCGGCGGTGGCCGGCGGGGGCCGGGGCGGCGATGGCTGCCTTCACGTCGGTGGGGCTGGCGAGTGGGGCCGACGTGGCCGCGGTCGTGACGGCGTCCGGATTCGTGTACCTCGGGGCCGCGGCGCTACGGAGGCGGGGTGCGGCGTGGCCGGTGTTCGCGGTCAGCTTCGTGCTGGTGGGGATCGGCTCCCGGGTCGAGACCGTCAACGCGAGCTGGCTGATGCTGGCGCTGGCCGCTGTCCTCGCGGCGTACGGGGTGATTCGCGGGGCACTGCGGCCGGCCTGGGGGTTGCCAGTGCAGTCCGTGGCCATGATCGTTCTGGCCGCGGCTGCATTGGTAGCGCTCGAGGTGAACCAGACAGTGGCGGGGCTGCTGGTCGCCGGTGGGCTACTGGTGCACGCCGGGTGGGACGTGTACCACCATCGCGTCGACCGGGTCGTCGTCCGGTCGATGTCGGAGTTCTGCTGCGTGCTGGACACCGTCCTGGCCGCGACCGTCCTCATCGTGACATTCGCTGACCGTTAGCTGCTGCTCCGCCCCGCGTGGCACCCCGTCACGGCTAGGGTCGATCCGGTGACCGACCGCACCCTCGCCAACGGCCGATACGTCCTCAACGAACCACCGCTCGGTGTCGGCGGGATGGGGACGGTGTGGAAGGCGTTCGACACCGTCCTGCACCGCGAGGTCGCGGTGAAGGAGCTCCGGATCCCGGACGGGCTGAACCCCGAGGAGCAGGAGAAGCTGCGGATGCGCGCCGTACGCGAGGCGCGGGCGGCGGCCGGGCTGGACCATCCGGCGATCGTGACGATTCACGACGTCGTGGACGAAGCGGGTAGCCCGTGGATCGTGATGCGGCTGCTGCCGGGCCGGACGCTCGACCAGGCGGTGCGAACGAACGGTCCGCTCAACCCACGCCGGGCGGCCGAGCTCGGCGTACGGCTCATCGAGGCGCTGACGGCCGCGCACGCGAACGGCGTACTGCACCGTGATGTGAAGCCGCAGAACGTGATGCTCGGCGGCGACGACCGCTGGATGCTGACCGACTTCGGGATCGCCTCGGTCGCCGGCGCCACTCGGACACTGACCGGGACCGGGCTCGTCACGGGGACGCTGGGGTACGTCGCCCCCGAGCGACTGTCCGGCGCCGAGCCCGGGGCACCCGCCGACCTCTGGGCGCTCGGGGCGACGTTGTACTACGCGGTCGAGGGGCGGCACGCGTACGACTTCGACGACCTGCCTGCGATGATCGGGGCGGTCCTCACCCGCGACCCCGAACCGATGCGCCTGGCCGGCCGGCTCGCACCGGTGATCGTCGGCCTGATGCAACGCGACCCGGCCCGCCGCCTGGACGCTCGCACGGCCCGGGAACAGCTACTCGCGATCGCCGGCGGCTACCCGACGTTCGAGAACCCGACGGTCGTTGCCGACAACAACAAATCCACCGACAAGGTCCGCAGCGGCACCAAGCTGATGAACGAACCTCCTGAGCGGGTCGTCCCGGAAGACTTCCCCCAACTCGACTCGGGCGTACGGGTACTGCGAGCACTCCGTGCGCTGCTGTTCGCGTTGAACGCTGCGGTAGGAGCGTTCACGGCCCTTCTCGTCTACTCGTTGAGTGACGGGATGCCGGTCTGGATCTTGGCCGCTCTGGGCCTCGTGTGCGCCGCGGGCGCTGCACTCGGCGCTCAAGTGACGCCCCGTCTCGCCCGCTGGATCGGACTACCCACCGCCTTGTCGGGAACTGCGCTCGTGACCGGCGAGGCGATGGCCGGCGGCGGTCTGGTGGTGGTTCCCCAGCTCCCGATCGCAACGATCATCCTGTTCGGCATCGCCTTGTTGGCCTTCGCGATCTGCCAACGGCTCTGCAAGGCGGCCCGCCGTCGGCTGGTCCCGGCCGAGGAGCTCAAACGGGCGACCAGGAAGGTCCGGTGGCTCGGTTTCGCCGCTTTCCTGTTCGGCGCGCTCGCGGCGGGCGGGTTCCTCGGGTTCATCGAGGAGAACCGCCACGATTTCCGCGACTTCAATTACGTCGAGGCCATCCTCGCCGCCGGCGGCGTACTCATCGTCCTGACGGCGTTGCTGACGATCCCGGCGATCCGCGGCGCGCAGACCCCGAACGACCGGCGGCCTCCGCCCGCGGTACTCGTCCCCGCCGCGGTGGTGATCCCGGTCGTCGTGGCGATCGTCTGGGGGATCGGGTTCGTCGCCCGCCTGAACGACTTCACGTCGACGCCGGACACGTGCGGCTCGGCGATCCTGTCGGACAAGCGCGTCCAGGCAGTGCTGGGTGGCTCGGGCGGCGAAGACGGGTATGACGGCGACGACTACGTCCGCTGCAGCTGGGAGAACCTGGACGGTGACAGCTCGACCGAACTCGAGGTCGATGTCGACCGGTACGACGGGGTGGCGGAGGCCAAGCAGGTGATGCAGCGGCACCGGACGCGGACGACAGTGGACGGAAAGAGCCACGCCGAGCTGCAGCTCGGCGACGAGTCCTTCCGCCGGGGCTACGCGGGTTCCATCGCGTCCCACGACTCGACCGGTCTCTCGGTGGAGGTTCGGATCGAGAACGTCGTCCTCGAGGTGACGCTCGAACACGGCGAGGATCTCGACTCTCCCGACCCGGCCAAGGTCGAGGCGCTGGCGGACGAGTTGAGCCGCGAGATCAAGAGTCAGCAGCCGTAGCCGTCCTCATCGTGACATCCGGATGACCGCAAGCTGCTGGTCCGCGTTCGGTGGTACCGCGCGCGGCTAGGGTCCTCTGGTGACCGACCGCACACTCGCCAACGGCAGGTATGTCCTGGGAGATCAACCGCTCGCCGTCGGCGGGATGGGGACGGTCTGGAAGGCGTTCGACACGGTCCTGCAGCGTGAGGTCGCCGTGAAGGAGCTGCGGATCCCGGACGGGCTGATCCCGGACGAGCGCGCGAAGCTGCGGTCGCGGGCGCTGCGTGAGGCGCGGGCCGCGGCCGGCCTGGATCATCCGGCGATCGTGACGATCCACGATGTGGTGGACGACGGCGAGCGGCCGTGGATCGTGATGCGGCTGCTGCCCGGCCGAACGCTCGACCAGGCCGTGCGCGCGAACGGTCCGCTCAGCCCGCGCCGTACGGCGGAGCTCGGGGTGCGGTTGCTCGAGGGACTGGCCGCGGCGCACGCGAACGGCGTACTCCATCGGGACGTGAAACCGCAGAACGTGATGCTCGGTGGTGACGAGCGCTGGATGCTGACCGACTTCGGGATCGCCTCGGTCGCCGGCGCCACGCGCACCCTGACCGGTACCGGCATCGTGACCGGCACCCTCGGGTACGTCGCCCCCGAGCGACTGTCCGGCGCCGAACCCGGCGCACCCGCTGACCTCTGGGCCCTCGGCGCGACGCTGTACTTCGCTGTCGAAGGACGGCACGCGTACGACTTCGACGACCTTCCCGCGATGATCGGTGCGGTCCTCACCCGCGACCCCGACCCGGTGCGCCTGGCCGGCCCGCTCGCCCCGATCATCGCCGGCTTGATGCACCGCGACCCGGCCCACCGCCTCGACGCGAGGACCGCCCGCGAGCAACTCCTCGCCGTCGCCGGCGGCTACCCCACCTTCGAGAACCCCACCGTCGTTGCCGATCACAACCGCCAGACCGAGAAGCTCCGCAACGGCACAAAGCTGATGCCGCCCGCCGGCGGACCCGGCCCGGGGACTCCGGGCGCTGCTGCCCATGAGAACGCGGACGGATCGGCTGGGGGCGGGCGGGTACTGCGTGCGCTCGGCGTGCTGCTGTTCGCGTCGAATGCCGCGCTCGGGGGGGTCCTGGCGCTCCTGGGGAACTCCGTCATTTACGGGATGCCGCTCTGGATCCTCGCCGCACTGGCAGTGGTCTGTGCTGCCGGCGCCGCGCTCGGTGCACGGTTGGCTCCGCGACTCGTGCGATGGATCGGCCTGCCCGCCGCGCTCTCGGGAGCAGCAGTGGTGACGGGCGAGGCGATCGCCGGGGCCGGTCTGGTGGTGAATCCTCGACTCCCGATCTCGACGATCGTCCTGGTCGGCCTCGCGCTGTTGACCTTCGCGATCTGCCAGCGGCTCTCGCGAGCAGCGCGCGGTCGGGTGGTCCCGCCGGAGCTGCTCAAACGTGTGACCATGACCTTCCGGCTGATCGGTTTCGCCGGTTTCCTGTTCGGCGCTCTGCTGGCGGTCATCTTCTTCTGGGGCGTCTACGACCACCGCATCCGCCTCCACGACCTCAACTACGTCCAAGTCATCCTCACCGCCGGTGGCGCGATCGTCGTCGTAGCTGCCCTGCTGACGATCTCCGCCATCCGTTCTGCGCGGTCGGCGGAGGACGCGCGACCGCCAGGTGTCCTGACCTCGGTTCTCTTCGTGATCCCGGTCGTCGTCGCCATCGTGTTCGGCATCGGCTACGTCGCGCGGATGAACGACTTCACCACCCTGCCGGACATCTGCGGCTGGGACACCCTCTCCGAGGACCAGGTCAGGGAACTGACAGGCGGCTCGCCGGAAGCGGACAACGACGCCTCCGACAGCTGGGTCGACTGCGACTGGAAACGGGTCGGCGACGACGACTCCGCGGAGCTCGAAGTCGAGCTCACGAAGTACGAGGACGTGAGCTCCGCGAAGCGCACCCTGCAGCAAAGCCGGGAGACGGCGGCTGAGCTCGGCAAGACCGTCGCCGAGCTCTCACTCGGCGACGAGTCCTTCAGCCGGCCGTACGACGGCTCGATCGACAGCGAGGACACGCTCGGCCGATCCGTGTACGTCCGGATCGAGAACATCGTCCTGGAGGTCGCGCTCGACCAGTCGGAGTCTCGCGGCGCTCCCTCCACCAGCGACATCGAGTCTGTGGCCGATGAGCTGACCAGCAAGCTCGAGAACGTGCAGCCGCACCGCTAGTGTCCTGAGTCGATCCATCAGAAGGTGTTCTGACGGCGGGCTGTGCGGGAGCGGGCGTCGGGGTCGTAGAGGTGCTTGGCCAGTCGGCCTGCCCAGAGGGACTCCAGCCGGGTGAGGGGCTGCGGGTGGTGGGCACGGATCCGGCCGGATGGTCGTGGCCCATGGCAACCATTGGCGTGCCAGTCGTCCAGGACCGCGGCCGTCGTACGCCACTGGGCGATGTCGTCGAGGTCGGGATCGGGACGGCCGAGGTGCTCCGACCAGAGCTCGGCCCGCAACGACCGGGCCAGGTCGGGGGAGTCGATCGCGCAGGTCAGTTCGCTGTCGTTCGTCCAGGACCGGCGGTTGAAGTTGTCGGATCCGCAGGTCATCCAGGCGTCGTCGACGATGCAGATCTTCGCGTGTACGTAGATCGGTACGCCGGCCTCGTTCTCCAGGTTGCAGACGGTCACCCGGTCCGTGTCCAGCAGTCGTAGAGCCTCGAGCTGGGCGTAGCGAGCCGGCGGTCCGCTGAGTCGGCCGTCCTGATCGGGGTACCGCGGTACGACGGCGACGATCCGCAGCTCGGGTGAGCGGACCAATGCCGCACGCAGGCTCCTGACCACCGCGGCCGACCACAGGTACTGGTCCTCCACGTAGATCAGCGACTGCGCCCGCGCGAACGCCTTCAGATAGCCGCGGGCCACGCTGCGTTCGCCCTGCGGCGCGAACGGGAACCCCGGGTGCTTCGCGGCGTACGTCCGCAACACCTGGACCGCGTGCGGCCCGGCGGGTGGTGGGTCGGGCATCGCCTCCGGCAGTTTCTCGGGGTGCCGCGGCATCCGGGCCAGCCGTTGCCGGACCATCCGGTACGGCGTCCGCCGGTCCAGCGGATGCGGATCGTCCCAGCGTTCGACGAACGTCCGCAGCAGGTCGCCCACGACCGGTCCACGGAGTTCGAGCATCACGTCGTGCCACGGTGCCCGCGGCCCGTACCGCGAATCCATCGGCGCGGTCTGCGGATCGCCCTGGTGCCGTACGTCGTCGCGCCGGCCGTGACACAGGTCAATACCGCCGGCGAAGGCGACGTCGGCGGCCGGGTCGTCGCGATGCCTGATCACGAACAGCTTCTGATGATGCGACGCAATAAAACGGACCCGCTGATCCAGCAGGACCTCGCCGCCGGCCTCGTTCAGCTCGGTGCCGAAATGCCGGTTCTGCTTCGCGTTGAAGTTCAGAAAATCGGAGTGCGAGCGCCACAGCAGCGCCCGGACCTCGACGCCGGCCCGGGCGAGATCGCACAGTACGTCGCCGATCGCCGGGCCGTCGTCGCGCAGCTTCTCGTCCGGGTCACCGCGCCAGTCGGTGAAGTAGACCCGATCTCCGGGCCGCAGGGTGCACAGTTCGTCGTACAAACGCTGGAAGTACGTCGCACCGTGCACCAGCGGCCGGACCAGGTTTCCTTCGGACCAGGGCCCGTCGGAGTCGATGCCGGTCGAAGGGTTGCCCCTTTCGCCCGGGCCGAGGAACCAATCGTGCTGCATCTGTCCATGATGCCCAGAAAACGGTCAGGTCATGAGTCGCGCGTCTGCCAGACCTCGCTCTCGACGTAGTGGTTGTCGTAGAGATCGCTGGTCGCGGCGACCTCGGACCAGTCGGTCTCGCCGCGGTACGCGCCTTCGAGCAGGCGGTAGTAACCGAAGCGCGGCTTGGCCTGGGTGAGGACGAAGAGCACCTCGGCGGGCTCGTCACCGGCTGCCTCGAAGGCGTGCGGCGTGTTCGGCGGGACGAGGAGGAAATCGCCCTGGTGCAGGGTGACGAGCTCCTCGCTGACGAGCACGCGCAGTGAGCCCTTGAGGACGAAGAACAGCTCGGCGGACTCGCGGTGCTGGTGCGGGGGAGCACCTTCCTTGCCGGCCTGGAAGACCGAGCGGTGGCTGGTCAGGTGCCCACCGGTCTCGGGTACGTCGGCCAGCAACGTCACGCCACTCGCGGACAGCACCTCGGCCTCGGCGGCCCGGATCAGAACAGTCATCGGAAACTCCTTGTCTTGGACGTTCAATGTCCAGAATCAACACCGCAGGAAACGGTGTCGGAAAACGGTTTCGGAAACGGTGGTGGCGGTCAGGTCTTCAGGTTCGCGAAATGGTTCCGGGTGTTTTCCGGCGCCTTCGGTGTCTGGCGCAGGACCCGTCCGGCGATGTCCGCGATGCTCTGGCCGGCGAGTTCGCGGCGGTACGCGAGTTCCGCCGTACGCATCGCCTGGGAGATCAAGCAGGCCTTCGTGTAGTCGGCCTTCTGGTCAGCGCCGGGGCCGGCCTTGAGGATCTCCGTGCAGCGGAACGCCTCATCCGGCCCGTCGATCGCGACCACGATGTCCAGCAGCGAGATGTTGCGCGGATCGCGAGCGAGCTGGAAGCCACCCTTCGGCCCGGAGACCGACGTGAGGATGCCGGCCCGGGTGAGCGCCTGGAGCTGCTTGTTCAGGTACGCCGTCGGCAGGTCGTAGAAGGCGGCGAGGCGCTTGGCGGTGACCGCCGCACCGGGCATCCAGCTGAGATTCACGCAGCTGTGCAGTGCCCACTCGACCCCCTCGTTCATCTTCATAACCTGGATACTAGATGTCCTGAATAGCTGCCGTCAAGAGGAATCGTGGTGCGCTGCCGAGGTGGACTCAGACGGCCGAAGCGGTGACCGCGGCGCGCTCGAGGGCGATCGTCCGGCGCCGGTTGTGCATGCCGTCGAAGGTGAACAGCGCCAGCGCGACCCACACCAGCCCGAAGCCCGCCCAGCGCATCGGCGTCATCTGCTCGTGGAAGATCACCAGACCACAGATGAACTGCATGATCGGCGCGATGTAGTTCAGCAGCCCGAGCGTCGTCAGCGACACCCGCGTCGCCGCCGCCCCGAACAGCAGCAGCGGTACGGCGGTGATCGGACCGGTGAGCAGCACCAGCACGAGGTACGCCGTGCCGTGGTGCGTGACCGTGGCGTCGCCCTGCATCCCGAGGATGACGATCGCCGCGAGCGCCAGCGGTGCGACGGTGCCGGACTCGATCGCCATACCCTCGATTGCGCCGGCGCCGGCCTGCTTCTTGGTGAGCCCGTAGAACCCGAACGAGAACGTCAGGATGATCGCGACCCACGGCGGCTTCCCGTTCTCGATCGCCAGGCCGATGACCGCGACGAACGCGATCGCCAACGCGGTCCACTGGACCGGGCGCAGGCGCTCCTTCAGGACGAACACGCCGAGCAGGACGGTGAACAGCGGCGTGATGAAGTACCCGAGCGAGGTCTCCACGACATGCCCGTGACCGACGGCCCAGATGTAGGTGCCCCAGTTCGCCGAGATCAGGAACGCCGCCGCGATCAACGGCCAGCGCCGCCGCGGCTCCGCGAGCAGCGCCTTCACTCGCCCGAACTTCCGCAGTACGGCGACCAGGATCACGATCGTGACGAGTGACCAGAGCACTCGGTGGGCCAGCAGCTCAATCGCGCCGGAGTGGTCGAGAAGCTTCCAGTACAGCGGGAAAAGACCCCAGATCAGGTACGCGGCGAATCCGTAGGTGAATCCTTTTCGCTGTTCTGGCACGGCAGCCAGCGTAAGCCTGCGCGACAGTCGCATCCAAACGGTTTGCTCATGACGTGAGACACCCTGCCGCGCCCTCCTCCGTCGCTACGCTGTCCGGCAACCTGTAGGAGGTGCTGGATGGTGGAGTCGTCGGCGTCCCGCCGCGAGTTGCTCGACACCCTGGTCGCGCAGATCAGCCGGGAGACGGCCGGATCGGCCGGTCTCACGCCCGAGGACCGGGCGCTTGCCGGCCAACGGATGCAGAAGGCGATCAAGGACGCGGTGGGGCAGGCACGCGTAGATGTGGCCGCGCTGGCGTCCGACCATCCTGAGGGGCCTGCTGCGGACCGGTTCGTCGACTACCTGGACAACACCTATCGGGAGCAGGACGCACAGGACCAGGCCCGACCGGCTGGCGAAACCTCGGCGGCGCGCAGGATGGCTGCCGAGATCGTCGCCTCAGACGACGCGATGAACAGGTACGCCCCGGAGCTGAAACGGCGGGCCGAGTTCTACATCGCGCATGCGGCGACTGTCGCGGCCGAGGCCCAGGTGCGGAAGAGCCCGGGGGGCCCGTCCCAGGCGCCCGCGGCGGCCGCTGGCCCGGCGTCCGCACCGGTGGTCGCTGCGGCCTCCGGGTCGACGTCTCCGGCGCGGCGCGGACCGGCCATTGGCTGAGTGCTGTCCCACGATGTCTCGCCGGTGTGGAGTGGCTGGTGCGATGCGGTTGGATAGAGGGGTGCAGACGAGGAGGCCCGCGTGGGTGTGAGGACCGGTCTGGTCTCGGTGACGTTCCGCCAGTTGCCGGTCGACCAGGTGGTGGAGGTAGCGGCGAAGTCCGGGCTCTCGGCGATCGAGTGGGGCGGTGACATCCACGTCCCGCTCGGCAACCTGGTGAACGCGAAGCGCGTCCGGAACCTGACCGAGGTGCACGGGCTCCAGGTCGCGGCGTACGGCTCGTACCTGCGGGCCGGCAACGTCGACCGCGAGGAGATGCGGTCCGCGGTCGCCACCGCCCAGGCGCTCGGTGCGCCCCGGATCCGCGTCTGGGCCGGCAACGTCGGTACGGCGGAAGCGGGCGTCGGCGACCGGATGGCCGTGACCCGCGGGCTCAGCGAACTGGCCGACATGGCAGCCGGTGCGGGGATCGAGATCGCGATGGAGTTCCACCGCAACACGCTCACCGATGAGGTCGACTCGACGATCACTCTGCTGCTTGACGTGGGCGCGCCGAACCTCACGACGTACTGGCAGCCGCCGGTGGACCTCGACGACGCGCAGTGCCTGCAGCAACTGGAGTCACTGATGCCCTGGCTGAGCACGGTGCACGTGTTCTCCTGGTGGCCGTCGAACAACCGGCTGCCGCTCGCGGCCCGGGAGTCGCTGTGGCGCCCGGTCCTCGACCGCCTCGCCGCCGAGCCGCGCGACATCAACGCCCTGCTCGAGTTCGTCGCGGACGACTCACCCGAACAGTTCACCAAGGACGCCGCCGACCTGCACAGCTGGGTCTAAGCAGGTAGGTAAACAGCCAGGATCAGCCGGCCCTTGGTCGGTTCTCCCGTCGTGACGATCAGAGTGGCGTGGTCGGCCGGGCCGGCGGCGTGTGTTTCGTAGCTGGTCCCCAAGCTCCCGCCGCTGTCAGATCCGGAGCCGCTCGCGCTCTCGGTTCTGCCGACCTGCAGGGTGCCGATGAGCTCGCCGGAGTCACCGAGCGGCGAGCTGCTGTACGCGACGACGTACGGGGTGCCGGCGGGGGTGTTCATGGTCAGTCGCTTGGTCGGGCCGGCCGCCGTTCGGACGTCCGTGAGGCGGTAGTCGTACCCGCCGCGCTCGATCCGCTCCGGCAGTTGTACGCCGTCGACTGTCCGCTGAGCGCCCTGGAAGTAGACCCCGAGACCTAGTCGGACATCGGGCGGGACGGCGGGTCCGTTCGGTTTGGCCTGCACGACCTGCGCGACCACGTCGACCTGCTGCCCGGCCGGCACTGGAGTGGCGACCGTCAGGCTGCTGCCGGCACCTGCATCGGTCGAGTTCGCCTCGCACGTGGACTGGTGCGGTGCCCCCGGGCCGACGCGGATCGACACGGAGTACGGCTGGTCCTGGCCGTCGGAGCCCGCGTTCGCCGTACAGAAGTCATGCAGGACGAGTGGGCGGCCGGTGGAGGTGAAGCTGAAGCGGACCTCGTTCCGGCCGGGGTCGGCGACCGTCGCGGCGGCCAGCGTGTCGCCGCCGATTTGGTGCCGGTAGACGACGCCGTCCTTGGTGTAGTCCTCCGGTCCGCCCACCGGCCAGCGGGTCGGTGCGCCGTTGGCCGCGGGCGCCATGGCCGGCGTGGAGTAGAGGCCGAACGCGATCCGGGCGTGCGGCGTGACCACCTTGCGCGTCGCCAGATCGATCAGGTCGGCGGACACCTGAGCCGGTTTCCCGACCGGGGAGGTCAGCCAGAAGGGCGAGTCCGGAAGAAGCGACACGCTGCTCCCAAACGTCCAGGAGTCGGGCCCGCTGAGGCAGCTCGCGTCACCGACGTACCAGCCGTTGATCTTGAAGCGGATGGCGTACTCGCCGCCGTCCGTCGTGCAGTTGGCGTGCACGGTGAGCGAGTTCGTGGTCGGTGTCCAGGAGAACGCGGCGCTGTCCTGGCCGCGGTCGCCGATCCATGCCTTGAGCAACTTGTCGCTGCCGACCGTACCGGGAACCGTGAGGCCGTCGCGGGTGTAGTCCTGCGGCGAGTCGTCAGCGGGGGCCGTCTGCGTCGAGCGCAGTGTCGGCACGAGGCCGACGGCGACGGCGGCGAGTACGGCGACCACGCCGAGAGCCCCAGCGGTACGGCGCTGCTTGGTGCGGCGGATCCGCTGCTGGACACCCGGGAGTACGTCGACTGGGCGCTGATCGGTGGCGCGGGTGCTGAGTTCGTCGCGCAGGTCTTGGAGGTTCATCGCGGGGTCTCCAGGTCTGCCGGAGTACTCGGGGTCAGGGACGGGTCGACGCGGAGCTTCGCGAGGGCCTTGGCGGTCTGGCTCTTCACGGTGCCGACGCTGCTGCCCATCAACCGAGCGGTTTCGGACTCGCTGAGGTCCTCGTAGAAGCGCAGTACGACGACCGAGCGTTGCCGGCGGGGGAGCCGGCCGATCGCGTCCCACAGGTCGAGGCGGTCCGCGCCGTCCGGGGCGGGCCCCTCGGGCAGGTCCTCGGTCGGGATCTCGTGGTTCCACTTCCGTCGCCACCAGGACGAGTACGTCGTGACGAGGATCCGCCGGACGTACGGCTCGGGGTTGTCCTCGCGGATCCGCGACCAGTGGAACCACGCCTTCGCCAGCGCGGTCTGCACCAGGTCCTCGGCGAGCGCGTGGTCCCGGGTCAGCAGGTACGCGGTCCGGAGCAGGGCGGGGGAGCGTGCGGCGACGAACGCGTCGAAGCTGTCCACGGTCGCCACGGCCGCCACCTCTCGCACTGTCAACACACCGTCGTCGATGCTCACATCCTGCAGGACCGGCTGGGTCCCGCGAATGGTTGCCTCGCCCCGCGATCGGAGCGTGTCGGCTGACGGCAGCGGCCGATGCAGGTGGCGGGTCAGGTGGCGCGTTCGGAGGTGCTGCGGCGGCCGGTGAGGCGGTCGGGTGGCGGTAGGTTGACGACGCGGTTGAGCTGGCCCATGTCCTGGATGTGCGTGTGGGACGCGGCTGCGGCCGCGGCGCCCGGCTGGAAGCCCGCCGCGAATCCGACGGCCTTGAACATGTCCACGTCGTTGCTGCCGTCCCCGATCGCGATGGTCCGTTCGCGCGGGATCCCGAGCTCCTCGTTCCACCGGCGGATGGCGGTCGCCTTGCCCGGCCCGTCGACGAGCCCGCTCACTTCACCGGTCAGTACGCCGCGTTCGTGATCGATCCCGAGCGTGCCCGCGGCGTACCGCTCGACACCGAGGCGTTCCGCGAGCGGTCCGACGATCGCGTCGAAACCACCACTGGCGATCGCCACCTCGTGGCCGGCCGCCTTCAGGCCGTGGATCAGTTCCTCGACACCCTCGTTGAGCTGGATCGAGTCCGCGACCTCGCGCACCAGCGACGCGTCGACCCCGCGGAGCGCGGCGACCTTGGCCCGGATCGACGTCTCGTAATCGGGATCCCGGGCCGCGTCGACCTCGGCCAGCCGCCCCGCCCGCTCGGCCAACGTGTGCAGCGTGTCGTGCTTGCTGATCGTCTGATCGACGTCGAACACGAACAGGTGCTTCTGCATCGGCACGATCGGCTCGTGCGCGGTGTCGGCCTCGCGGTTCGCCGGTGCCAGCGCGTGCCCGATCGCCGACTCGACCTCGCTGCGCACCGACGGCGCCCACTGGCCACGGCTCGGGTCCCACACCCCGTTCGACCGATCGGCCGCACCGTCCAGGAAGGTGTTGATCGTGGCCGTCATCTCCGCGAACTCCGGATAGTCCTGGAGCTGCGTGATCCGCTCCCGCAACTGCGCGAAGCCTTGGTCCCAGAGGATCTCGGTCTCGTCGTCCCGCGCCGGCGCCTGCCCGTAGAACCGATAGGGGTACGGCGGTCCGCTGCGGCCCGCCTCGGGCCAGTGCCAGTTCTCGGCGAGCGCCTTGCGCAGCTTGTCGCCGTCCATGGGGCAGGTCCGCGCGATGTAGTACAGATCCGCGATGTCCTTGAAGCGCGGCGCGGCGATCCCGTCGCCGACGCCCGGCTTGCAGGCGAGGGCCGCCATCTTGTCGGCCGTCAGGTCCTCGACCGGCCGCTGCAACGGCGTGATCGGCCGCAGGCCCGCGAGCTTGGCGCCGACGACCGATCGCCGGGCCCGCTGGGACTCGCTGGTTCGCTGGATCATCGTCGGCATCTTCACGTCGAGCTCGATCGAGAACCGGTCGCCGTCGGGCCGGATGCCGAGTGGCCCCCGGCTGTCGTCGACCGGTTGGACGTCGATGGTGAAGACAAGATGCCCGCTGCCCGCGACCTCGACCGAGCGGGTCGTGTACCGCACCAGCCCGCCGAGTCCCACGCCACCGTCGAGCGGGTCGCGCCCGGCGGGAGCGACCGCGAGTACGGCGTCGCGCACCCGGGCCACGTACTCGTCGTCGGGCAGGTGCCCGAACGCGCTGTTGTAGACGTCGAGATCGTTGGCCGTGCGCGCCAGCTCGTACACGGCGTCGATCTCGCCCGTGGACTCGCCGGCACCGGCCCATTCCTCGGCGTACCCAGGGAGCGGGAACGAACCTGTTGGCTCCCAGGCGTCGCCGCCCTGGTTCAGCTGGCAGAGGAGGTCACCGGCGGCCACCTGCCGTCTGCCGCGGTCGGCCGGAAACCGTGGCGTGCTGATCCGCGCGAGTTCGGCCGTGAGGTGACGCCACCGGCGGAACGCACCGCGGAACAGTCTGATGTCGAGGTGCCCGACGTACCCGCTCATGCGGTCAGCCCTCATGCCGTCAGCCCTCATGCCGTCAGCCCTTGGCGGCGGCGTCGAGGGCGGCTTCGAGCCAGGCGGGCCCGTCGTGTGCGGGATCGCGGTCGGCGAACTGCTCGGTGAGCTCGGCGCCGAGGCTCTCGTCGGTCGCCCAGCCCTGGCCGATGAACGACCGGGCCAGCCGGCCGAGGTCGGACAGGTCGAAGCCCTGGCCGTCGGCGAGGTCGGCCAGCGTCCGCGCCGGACCGGTGACCGGCATGCCCTCGACGACGTTGCACTCCGCTTCGGGGACCGAGCGCGGATGCACCGTGACCCCGCTGGGCAGGGTGTTCCGGGCCCGGCCGGAGAACTCGATCCCGGTGGGGGCCGCCGTGCCGGCGCCGTACAGCAGGGCTGCGGACTGGTGGGAGACCACCAGGGTGGTCAGGGACCGTTCCCACGCGGGCGTGGGTTCGGCGAGCAGCCAGGTCGCGTAGAGGGCCGGGTGCGGGTGGCTCGCGCCGGCGCGGACCCGGATCACGCCGTCGATGACCGGCTCGACGACGTCGGCTTCCTCCCACTGCGCGAGGATCTGCTCGGTCACCTCCCCGCGGAGTTGGGCGATGGCCACGAGTCCGTGCTGGCCCTCGGCCAGCGTGCAGACCCGCACGAACGCGTCCAGCATGTTCGGGCGCGCGAAGCCCTTCATCGTCATCCCCGCAGCCGTGGTCGGTGGCAGTTCCGATCAACATCATGCAGGTCCGCGGGATCGTGAAGATGAACAGCGGGTTGTCGGAAAGTTTCGCCGAGTACTGGCCAAGCGGCGGAATATCCCGGAATGCTGGGCCGGGACAGGTTCCCTTCACCGCCCCGGAGGTTGTTCCGATGTCCATCACTCGACCGTTTCCGCGGCTGCTCGCCGTACTGCTGTTGTTCTCCGCAACCCTGACCGCTTCGCAGGTCGTCGCCACGACGGTGGCGCATGCGGACGGTTGCTACACGTGGGGCCGCACGCTCAGCCAGGGCGCGAGCGGCGAGGACGTCCGGCAACTCCAGATCCGCGTCGCCGGGTACCCCGGGTACGGCGCTCATCTCGCGACCGACGGCGCGTTCGGGCCGGCGACCAAGGCCGCGGTGCAGCGGTTCCAGTCGGCGTACGGACTGGCGGCGGACGGGATCGCCGGGCAGGCCACGTTCAGCAAGATCTACGCCCTGCAGGACGACGACTGCACCCCGATCCACTTCACGTACGCCGAGTTGGACGACGGCTGCGGCGGTTCCGGGTACGACGGTGGTCCGTTGTCAGCGGCCGCGACCAAGGCGAACGCGCTGCAGACGATGTGGCAGCTGGAGGCGCTGCGCCACGCGCTCGGTGACCAGCCGCTCAGTATTTCCAGCGGTTTCCGCAGCATTCCGTGTAACCGCGCGGTCGGTGGCGCCAGCAACAGCGAGCACCTCTACGGCCGCTCGGCCGACCTCACCGGCGTGCACTCGTTCTGCACGATGGCCAAGGAAGCCCGCAACCACGGCTTCGGCGGCATCTTCGGGCCCGGGTACCCGGACCACAACGACCACACCCACGTGGACATCCGCACCTCCAACACGTGGAGCGCCCCGAACTGCGGCGTCTAGCCCAAGGTCTTAGCCCAGCGGACGATCCGCGAAGTCGGTCAGCGGCGGTAGCCCAAGCGCTACCGCCGCGGCCAACTGCTCCCACCCGGCGCGGCCGAACGGCTCGGCCCCGGTCCGGAACGCGTGTTCCAACATTTCCGCCGCGTCCACAGCCGCCGCACGCTCGTCCTCGGTGACGAGCGAGTGCGCGGGTGTGTAGAACCAGGTGCCGAAGGCATCCGTGTCCATCAGGTACGACGGCCACAGGCCGCAGCCTGCCGGGCGTTTCCGTTTCCGGATGTACGTCGGAGTCACAGGAGCTGGCTCAAGGTGTGGATCGCGAGACCGACGAGGGCGCCGACGACGGTGCCGTTGATGCGGATGAACTGGAGGTCGCGGCCGACGTGCAGCTCGATCCGGGCAGCGGCCTCGTGGCCGTCCCAGCGTTCGATCGTGTCGGAAATGACGGAAACGATCTCGGTTCCGTACGTGCGCACGACGTACCCGACGGCCTCGGCGGCGCGGGCGTCGACCTTGTCGCGCAGCGCCTCGTCGTCCTGGAGACGGTGGCCGAGATCGTGCAGGAACTTGATGCCGCGGACCCGCAGCGTGCTGGTCGGGTCGTTGATCGAGTCGATGAGCGCCGTCCGCATCGCGTCCCAGACCGCGGTCAGGCTGTTGCCCATGTCCGGATGCGTGAGCATCCGCGCCTTCCACGCCTCGAACCGTTCCATCGTTTCCGGGTCGTGCTGCAGATCGTCCGCGAGCTGCGCCAGCAGCCGGTCAACCGCTTTCCGCGCCGGGTGCGACTGGTTGTCCCGTACCTCGCCCAGCCAGGTCAGCGCCTCGCGGTGGATCCGGTCGATCACCAACCGGTCCACCCACTGCGGTGACCAGCGCGGCGCCCGCGGTCCGACCACGTCCGCGAGCAGTTCGCGGTTGTTCGCCAGCCAGTCGTACGCCTCCACCATCAGCAGGTCGAACAACGCGTGATGGGCGCCGTCCTCGACCACCGACTGGACGAAGTGTCCGGCGATCGGGCTCAACGGTTCCTTCACGAACCGCGGCAGCAACGACCCGCGCACGAACGCCGCCACGTCCTCGTCGCCGAGCCGCGGCAACGCCGCCCCGACGGTGCGCGCGCCCTCCGCGACGATCCGCTCGGCATGGTTGCCGTCGGCAAGCCACTCACCGACCCGGCGGCTGACCTGCGCGGTGTGCATCTTCTCCGCGACCACGTCCTCGGACAGGAAATTCTCGGTGACGAACTGCTCGAGACTTTCCGCCAGACTGTCTTTCCGGGTCGGAACGATCGCGGTGTGCGGAATCGGCAGTCCGAGCGGGTGCCGGAACAGCGCGGTGACCGCGAACCAGTCCGCCAGCGCACCCACCATTGCTGCCTCGGCCGCCGCGTTCAGGTACGCCCAGCCGCCCTCCCGGTGCAGCGTCGCCACGTAGATCACGGCGGCGAGCACCAGGAGGCCCAGTGCCACCGACCGCATCCGCCGCAGCCCACGCCGCCGTACCAGATCGGCCGCGCCCAACGTCAAGGTCGCCATACCCCGATCTAACCAAGTCGGCGGTGATCACACCCTCAGGCAAGCACCTGAGTCGACCCCCGGCGTTCCATCAGACCGGAAATCGCCGCCAGGACCAGACCGGCCACGGCGAGCCCGGCGCCGAGGCGGCTCGGCCACTCGTAGCCGTACCCCGCGGCCAGGACGACGCCGCCGAGCCAGGCTCCGAGCGCGTTGGCGATGTTGAGTGTGGAGTGGTTCAGCGACGCGGCCAGCGACTGGCCCTCGTGCGCGACGTCCATCAGGCGGGTCTGCAGCGCCGGTACGAGGATGCTCGCGGAGCAGCCCATCGCGAACACCGCGATCAGCGCGCCGGTCCGCGTCTGCGCGAGCCAGCCGAACGTCCCGAGGACGACGGCCACCGCGACGAGTCCGCCGTACACGCTTCCCATCAATGCACGGTCGGCGAGCCGGCCGCCGAGAACGGTTCCGACCGTCATGCCCACGCCGTACACGGCGAGCACGATCGTGACGGCGGATTCCGAGAAACCGGCCAGTTCAGTCATCGTCGGGGTGATGTAGGAGTAGGTCGCGAACATGCCGCCGAAGCCGACCATCCCGACCAGCAGGGCCATCCACACCTGCGGCCGGGCCAGCGCGCTCAGCTCGCTCCGGACGTTCACGTCGTTGCCGACTGGCTGCGGCGGCACCCAGAACCAGACCGCGACCAGCGTGAGCAGGCCGAGGACGGCGACCGCGAGGAACGGGATCTGCCATCCGAGCCGTTGCCCGAGCAGCGTCGTCAGCGGTACGCCGATGATGTTCGCGACCGGCAGCCCGACCATCGTCATCGACACCGCCCACGCCCGCCGGCCGGTCGGCACCATCGAGGCACCGACGACCGCGCCGATCCCGAAGAACGCGCCGTGCGGCACGCCGGACAGAAACCGCGCGGCCATCAGGAACTCGTAACTGGAGGCCATCGCCGACAGCACGTTTCCGACCACGAACACGGCCATCAGCCCGAGCAGCAACCGTTTCCGTCCGGTCCGCGCGCCGAGCGCCGCGATCACCGGAGCGCCGACCACGACACCCAGCGCGTACGCCGAGATGACGTGACCGGCCGTCGGGATCGAGATCCGGACGCCGTCCGCGATCTGCGGCAGCAGCCCCATCGTGACGAACTCGGTCGTCCCGATCGCGAAACCACCGGTCGCCAGTGCGAACAACGCCAGGTTGACGTGCCGCGCGCTCACGGTCGTGTCAGGAGTCACCGAACTTTTCACACCTGATTGTCGCAGAGATCAGGACGGCCACCGCGACGAGGGCGAACACCGCGTTCCCGATCAGATCGACGGTCCGGGAGGTGTCGAAGACCGGTGATTCCGGGAAGGCGTGCCACGCGTAGGTGAGCAGCGCGCCACCCGCGGCCGCGAGTGAGTGCAGCCGGGTCCAGCCGGTCCGCCGGGACCAGGTCACGAAGACGAGGACCGCGAGGATCTGGAGTGCCAGCATGACGACGGCGTCGAGCCAGCCGTTCTTGATCTGGTCGTTGACGACCATCCAGGCCGAGCTCAGCACCAGCGCGGTCACACCGACGATCCACGCCGACGGAACATTTCCAGCCGGCGCGTTTCCGGCCGTCCGCAGAGATTTCCGGCCGACCCGGACGGCCAGCGCCACAAGGACGACGATCGCGACCCCGACGCCGATGTTCTGGCCGGCGGACGCGCGGAACGGGTCCTGCCCGTAGCCGAACGCGGTCGTCGCGATGACGCCGACGACGAAGAGTGCGCCGTACACACTGAGGCCGATCTTGCCGAGCCAGGGTTCGCGGGGGCGGCGGGACAGCGACTCCATCAGCACGATCGGGACGGTGATGCTCCAGACCGTGTGCAGGCTGAGGACGAGCAGGGTCCACGGGGCGCCCATGCCGAGGGCCGAGAGGTGGCCGGGATCGAGCAGTCGCAGGTGCGCGTAGTTCGGGTTGAACAGGGACTGGGTGGTGATGCCTTCCTCGATCACGCCGTACGCGAGGGCGAGGATCAGCACGCTGGGGTAGCCCCAGCCCTGCCGGCGGACGATCTCGCGGATCAGGACCGCGCCACCGCCGTACAGCGGGGCCAGGGTCAGGAGCGCGAAGAGCGCGTTGATCGGGATGTTCCCGAGCAGGAACTCGCCGACCAGTGGGGACAGGAAGAACAGGCCGAGGGCGGGCAGGCTCCGCCGCACGCCGTACTGCGTGGGGGCGGTCGCCACGTTCGTGTTCGTCATGCCCATCACTCTGGCCGCGAACGGACGCTCGTACGGATGCGATCCGTCCGGTTCCCGCGCTGACGGACGTCGGGCCCGCACGCTGACGGACGTCGGGCCCGCACGCTGACGGACGTCGGGCCCGCACGCTGACGGATGTCATGGCTTGCCGTTAGCATCCGGCATGGCCAACTTCGGGGACTACCAGTTGCAGATCTACCTGCAGGGCATGCTGCAGGGGACGACACCGGAGATCACCACCGACCTGGCGCGGCTGGAGTCGCAGGCGGCCGGCAAGCTGCCGGTCGAGGCGATGGGGTACATCGTGCCGAGCGCCGGCGGCGGCGCGACCGCGCGCGCCAACCAGGCGGCGTTCGACCGCTGGCGCCTCGTGCCGCGGATGCTGCGTGGCAGCACCGACCGGGACCTGTCCTGCACCATCCTCGGTACGGCGATGCCCGCCCCGGTCCTGGTCGCACCGATCGGTGTCCAGACCCTCGCGCACCCGGACGGCGAGTTGGCCACCGCCCGCGCCGCGAGCACCCTCGGCCTGACCTACACGCACTCGACCCAGGCGAGCCACGCGATCGAGCAGATCGAGGCCACCAGCAAGTGGTTCCAGCTGTACTACCCGACCGACAAGGACGTCTGCCTGAGCTTCCTGCAGCGCGCCAAAGCCGCCGGGTACGCCGTCCTCGTCGTCACCCTCGACACGGGAACGATCGGCTGGCGACCGGCCGACCTGGACCGCGGGTTCCTCCCGTTCCTGAAGGGCGAAGGGCTCGCGAACTACTTCAGCGACCCGGCGTTCCAGGCGAAGCTCGCGAAGCCGATCGCCGAGGACCCGGGCGCCGCGGTCATGCACTGGGCGCAGATGTTCCCGAACGTCGGCCTGTCGTGGGACGACCTCTCGTTCCTGCGCGACAACTGGGACGGCCCGATCGTGCTCAAGGGCATCACACACGTCGAGGACGCCAAGCTCGCCGCCGAGCACGGCGTGGACGGCCTCGTGGTCTCGAACCACGGCG
Organism: Kribbella sp. NPDC054772; assembly: GCF_053611945.1. Classification (NCBI taxonomy): domain Bacteria; kingdom Bacillati; phylum Actinomycetota; class Actinomycetes; order Propionibacteriales; family Kribbellaceae; genus Kribbella; species Kribbella sp. NPDC054772. Next base: position 433,548 of record NZ_JBSHBJ010000001.1, read on the forward strand.
GCCGTCAGGTCGACGGTGCCGTCGCCGCGCTGGACGCGCTCCCGGCGATCTCCGACGCGGTCGGTGAACAGCTGACGGTCCTGTTCGACTCCGGCGTACGCACGGGATCCGACGCAGCCAAGGCGCTGTCGCTCGGCGCGAAGGCGGTCCTGCTCGGCCGCCCGCTGCTCTACGGCCTCGCACTCGCCGGCCAGGCAGGTGTCGAGCACGTACTGCGCTGCTTTCTCGCCGAACTCGACCTGACGCTGGCGCTGTCGGGGTACGCCAACCACCGCGAACTCAATCGCGACTCGGTGGTGCGGAGCTGATCGCTGTACCGAAGCACGGGTAGTGGTGGGCATGCCAGCTGCGTCGGCAGGCGGACTGCGGCTGTCCGCGGTGGCAATGGACAGACCACTACCCGTTGTTCGGTACGCCGGGAGAGGATGGCGCCCATGAAGGCCATTGTTTTCGACCTCGACAACACGTTGTTCGACCACAGCGGCGCCGCGGAGCTCGGGCTCCGGAGTTGGCTCACGGACCTCGGGGTCCTGCCGACGGAGGCGTTGGTCGCCGAGTGGTTTGTGATCGAGGAGGACTGCTTCGGCCGGTTCCTGGCGGGGGAGCTCACGCACCAGGGGCAGCGCAGGTGCCGGCTCCAGGCGTTCCTCCCGCTACTCGGGCGCGAGGTTCCGGAGACCGACGCCGAGCTGGACGAGATCTTCGAGGGCTATCTGAAGAACTACCTGAACAACTGGATCGCCTACCCGGACGCCCGGCCGGCGCTCGAAGTTGCGAAGGGCAACGGCTGGCGGATCGGAATCCTCACCAACGGCAGCACCAGGCAGCAGAACCTGAAGCTCCAGGCGATCGGACTGGCCGATCTCGTCGACGCCGTGTGCTGCTCGGAGGAGTTGGGCGCGAGCAAGCCGGACCCGTCGGTCTACCTGCGCACCTGCGAAGCGCTCGGAGCCCAGCCGGCCGAGACCCTGATGATCGGCGACAACCTCGAACTGGACGTCATCGCAGCCCAAGCAGCCGGCCTGACCGCGCGTCATCTCGACCGCGCGGCCGGCCAAACCCTTTTGGACCTGCTCTAGTCGATCGTCCAGGTGTCGGCGCCGGTGACCAGGGACTGCAGGTCGCCGGTGCCCTGGGCCTCTTGCGCCGTGGTGATCTGCTGGCGCACCAGGTCGTCATACGCCGGGCGCTCGACCGACCGGAAGACGCCGACCGGAGCCCGGTGCAGGACGCCGCCGTCGGTGAGCCGGGAGAGCGCGAACGCGTACGCCGGGTCCTCGGTGTGGGCGTCGTGGACCACGAGGTCCGCCTCGCCACCCGGCAGGTCCGCGATCTCGCGCACGGCGAGCGACGCGAAACCGTCCCGGACGACGCCGAGGCGGCCGTCCGTGCCGAAACGGATCGGCTCGCCGTGGACGAGCGGGATGATCGCGTCGTCCCGGGTCTCCGGGTCCTTGAACGCCTCGAACGCGTTGTCGTTGAAGATCGGGCAGTTCTGGTAGATCTCCACGAACGCCGTACCGCGGTGTTCGGCCGCGGCCCGCAGTACCGAGGTCAGGTGCTTGCGGTCGGAGTCGACCGTCCGGGCCACGAACGTCGCCTCCGCGCCGAGCGCCAGCGAGACCGGGTTGAACGGGTTGTCCACCGAGCCCATCGGCGTCGACTTCGTCACCTTGCCCGGCTCCGACGTCGGCGAGTACTGACCCTTGGTGAGGCCGTAGATCCGGTTGTTGAACAGCAGGATCTTCAGGTTCACGTTCCGCCGCAGCGTGTGGATCAGGTGGTTGCCGCCGATCGACAGCGCGTCGCCGTCACCGGTGATCACCCAGACGCTCAGGTCCGGCCGCGCGGTCGCCAGACCGGTCGCGATCGCCGGCGCGCGGCCGTGGATCGAGTGCATGCCGTACGTCGACAGGTAGTACGGGAAGCGGGACGAGCAGCCGATGCCGGAGACGATCGCCACGTTCTCGCGCTTGATCCCCAGGTCGGGCAGGAACCCCTGGAAGGCCGCGAGTACCGCGTAGTCACCGCAGCCGGGGCACCAGCGGACCTCCTGGTCCGACACGTACTCCTTGCGGTTCTGCGGCTCGGTCGCGGCCGGGACGCCCTGCAGACCGTTGGGCAGGCTCGGCATGCCGAGCTCCACGGTGCTCATCGTGCTCCCTCCTTCAGGTGGCCGTTCTGGTCGGCCAGTGCCTCGCCGTGCTTCAGGGCGGCCGCGGCCGTCCCGAGGTGGCGGGCGTCGTCGTCGATGCCGGCTGTCTCCTCGACCAGGTTGCCGATCACCTCGGCGAGCTCCGCGGCGCCCAGCGGCATCCCGCGGACCTGCGCGTAGGAGACGACGTCGACCAGGTACTTCGAGCGCAGCAGCATCGCCAGCTGGCCCAGGTTCATCTCGGGGACCAGGACCTTGTCGTAGCTGCGAAGCACGTCCCCGAGGTTCGACGGGAACGGGTTCAGGTGCCGCAGGTGCGCCTGCGCGACCTTGCCGCCGACCTTGCGGACCCGGCGGACACCGGCCCCGATCGGGCCGTACGTCGAGCCCCACCCGAGCACCAGCACCTTCGCCGTACCGTCCGGGTCGTCGACCTCGACCGGCGGGATCGACCGGGCGACCGCGTCCACCTTGGCCTGGCGGGTGCGGATCATCAGGTCGTGGTTGGCCGGGTCGTAGGAGATGTTGCCGGTTTTGTCCTCCTTCTCCAGGCCACCGATCCGGTGGTCCAGGCCCGCCGTACCGGGGATCGCCCAGGCGCGGGCGAGGGTCTCCGGGTCACGCAGGTACGGGAGGTACTTCGCGGCGCCGTTGTCGTCGGTCGCGTTCGGCTCGACGGTGAAGTTCGGCTCGATCGTCGGCAGTTCGTCGACGACCGGGATCTGCCACGGCTCGGACCCGTTCGCCAGGTAGCCGTCGGACAGCACGATCACCGGCGTGCGGTAGGTGATGGCGATCCGCGCCGCCTCGATCGCGATCGCGAAGCAGTCCGCGGGGGACTGGGCGGCGAGCACCGGCAGCGGCGCCTCACCGTTGCGCCCGAACATCACCTGCAGCAGGTCGGCCTGCTCGGTCTTGGTCGGCATACCTGTCGACGGACCGGCGCGCTGGATGTCGCAGACCACCAGCGGCAGCTCGAGCATCACGCCGAGGCCGATGGTCTCGGACTTCAGGCTGATGCCCGGGCCGGACGACGTGGTGACCCCGAGCGCACCGCCGAACGACGCACCGAGCGCGGCGCCGACACCGGCGATCTCGTCCTCGGCCTGGATCGTGGTGACGTTGAACCGCTTGAGCTTGGACAGCTCGTGCAGTACGTCGGACGCCGGGGTGATCGGGTACGCGCCGAGGACCAGCGGCAGGCCGGCCCGCTGGGCGCCCGCGACCAGGCCGTAGGCCAGCGCGAGGTTGCCCGAGATGTTCCGGTACGTACCGCTGGCCATGCTGGCCGGCTTCACCTCGTAGCGGACCGAGAACTCCTCGGCGGTCTCGCCGAAGTTGTAGCCCGCCCGGAAGGCCGCGATGTTCGCGTCCCGGATGTCCGGCTTGCTCGCGAACTTGGTCTCCAGGAACGTGATCGTCGAGTCGACCGGCCGCTGGAACAGCCAGGACACCAGACCGAGGGCGTACATGTTCTTCGCCCGGGACGCGTCCTTGCGGCTGAGTCCGAACTCCTTGACCGACTCCACCGTCATGCCGGTCAGGTTCAGCGGTACGACGTGGTACGCGTCCAGCTCGCCGGTCTCCAGCGGGTTCGCGTCGTACCCGATCCGCTTCAGGTTGCGCGCGGTGAAGTCGGCGGTGTCGACGATCAGGGTCCGGCCGCGCGGCACGTCCTTGAGGTTCGCCTTCAGCGCCGCCGGGTTCATCGCGATCAGCACGTCGGGCGCGTCACCCGGCGTGAGGATGTCGTGATCGGCGAAGTGGAGCTGGAAGGACGACACCCCGGGCAGGGTCCCGGCAGGTGCCCGGATCTCTGCGGGGAAGTTGGGTAACGTCGACAGGTCGTTGCCGAACGATGCCGTTTCCGCTGTGAACCTGTCCCCCGTGAGTTGCATCCCGTCGCCGGAGTCGCCGGCGAAGCGGATCACCACGCGGTCGAGCTGCTTGACCTCGATGGTCACTGTTCTGTTCATCTCCAAGTCGAAGCTTGGGTCGTCCCTGCCGCGTCGTGGGCAACAGGTCGATCCCCCCGTCAGGGTGATAACCCCAATATTAGTTCGCCCTTAGAACGGAACCATGCGGAAGCCCCGGTGGTCCACAGCCTGGGACGGGGTGTTAGAAGCCGATCTGTTCCGGTAAGGGCGAAACCTCCCAGTGTCACACTGCGCAAGCGCTCGCTTGCGATCAGCAGGGAGAACCGGCAGGGTGTCGTCATCAAGCTGTGACACTCGGGGTCCTCAGGGAGTTGTTTCATGCGCCGTGTGCGTTTACTGGTCGGTCTGCTGACGTTGACGATGGTGGGGTGCGCGGCCCCGGCGGCGCCGGCGAACAGCGCCCTCAGTCTCGGCAGTACGGCGGCCGCCGCGCCGGCGTCGGTGACGACTCCCACCCGGACCGCGACGATCGCGAGCATCCGGACGACCGACGCGACCAAGGGTGTGATCACGGTGGTCGGGACGCTGTCGCCGGCGCCCGCGGCCGGGAGCCGGATCCCGCTGCACCAGTGGATCCCGTCGCAGAAGCGCTGGCAGGAGATCGCGCACGGGTACTCGACGGGCAGCAGCGTGACGATCACCACGGTCCAGCCCGGGTCGGTCCGGACGTACCGGATCGCGGTCGCGGCGCAGGCGCCGTACACCGCGGGGATCTCGCCGATGATCAGCTTCAAGCACTACGTGTGGCGCGGGATCTTCAAGAAGGGACTGCTCGCGAGCGGTGGCGTGGGGCAGCCGCAGTTCACCGTCGTACCGCCGAATGAAGGGCCGCGGCGGGCCGAGGCCGACCTGCTGGCGAACCAGGGTGGGTATGTCTGGGGCGACGTCGACTCGACCGGCTGCCGCTACTCGCGGAACTGGCTGGGCAACCTGACGGACGGCACGGTGCGGGTCTCGCTGCACAACGGGACGACGGCGCTGACGTCGGTCCGGATGAAGCAGGAGACCGAGACCTGGCTGAACCAGGACATCACCGGCGTGACGCGGCTCCGGCTCCAGGTCGCCGACATCCAGTCCGGCTACGGCCCGTACGTCTCGATCGACTCTTTGCTGCTCTGCACCAATTAGACTGCTGCCCGTGTCGGACAGCTATGGCGTCGTCGCCGCGGTGGTCGCGCTCGGCCTCGTGGGGCTGATCGGCGCGTTCGCGCTGAACAAGGCGCTGACGGTCACGTATCCGACCGAGGGCAAGCTCAAGACCTACGAGTCCGGCGTCGACCCGGTCGGCGAGGGCTGGGCGCAGGTCCACATCCGGTACTACCTGTTCGCGTACCTGTACGTGATCTTCGCGGTCGACGCGATCTACCTCTTCCCGTGGGCCACGATCTTCGCGACGCTCGGCTTCGCGACCCTGATCGAGATGTTCGTCTTCCTCGCCTTCGTCGCGGTAGGCCTCCTCTACGCCTACCGCAAGGGCGTCCTCCGCTGGACCTGAGTCGCTGAAAGCCCTTTGAAAGTCCGGTTTCCTACGGTCGTGGGCGACGGGGGCGGTTCGACGCTCCCGCAGTCCACACTCAGGAGGGAACCATGGGGACAGCACGATCGACGGTGGTCCGGCGGGTCGGGGCAGCACTGGTCGCGACGGGGGCGCTCGCGGGTGGCGCCCTGGTGGCGGCAGAGCCGGCGGCGGCGGGGACGAACGTGTGTGCGCAGCTGTGGCGGCACAAGCCGGGCGGCGGCTACGACAGCTGGGGCCTGCCGTGCGACACGATGTGAGCGACTGACAATCGGGGTGCCGTTACCACCGGGGGGGGGAGGAACACGCCACGTTGGCGGGGTTGGCGCACTCGGGGGGGAGGGCGACCGCCGTCATGTTTTAGTATCGGG
>NZ_JBSHBJ010000001.1:439536-503731 GCF_053611945.1 Kribbella sp. NPDC054772
GCACCCCCGGGGGGGGCCGGGCGGCCCCCCCTGGGGGCCCCACAAAACCGGGGGGCCCCCCCCCCCGGGGGGGCAACCCGCCCCTCGCCAGTTCGGCGGCGATCGCCCAGTCCTGCGGTCCGACGCCGACGGACTTGAAGACGGTCCGGCCGGTACGGCGGGGCGGTTCGGACAGCGCTGGACCGAGCTCGACCAAGTGCTGCAGCGCGCCCGACGTGACGGCGTCGATGATCTCGCCGGACTCCTCCATCGCCGCCTCCTCCTGGTCGACCACGACGACGCCGGCCGTGGCGAGGAGGTCGCGGGGGAGTTCGCGCATGGACGGCCGGAAGGCGCCGATCGCGTTGACGTGCACCTCGGCCGGAAGGTCGTCGGCGGTGAACAGCGGCGTACTGCTGGAGGTCGCGCAGCACACCACGTGCGCGTCGGCGACCGCTTCCTGGATGCTTGTACTCGCGGTGAACTTCACGTCGGCGAACTCCGCGGCGAGATCCTGCGCGAACGCCCCGGCGCGGTCGGCCGAGCGCCCGGTGACGACGACATCCGCGATCGGGCGTACGGCGAGGACCGCGCGGACCTGGTCGGGAGCCTGAGCGCCGGTCCCGATCACGGTGAGCCGGGTGGCGTCGGCCGGTGCGAGCAGGTCGGTCGCCACGCCGACGACCGCACCGGTGCGCAAGGTGGTGATCGAACTGCCTTCGGCCACCAGCTGCTCGCCGTCGCCGGTCCAGATCACCGTCGCGCGGATCGCCGGCACCTGGTCGAGCGCGATCCCGATCTTCTTCACCACCGCGGTCCCGCTCGGCGAGTGGTACGCCGACATCACCAGCACCGCACCGTTTCCGAAAATCTGCCGCGGCGGCAGCACGAAGTTTCCGGCCGCCAGCTCGCGGAACGCGTTCCGGACCGCGTCGACCGCGACCGGCATCGGAACGGCGTGCCGGACATTTTCCGCTGAGAGCACCTTCACCACGCCGAGCATATTCTGGTTTCCGCCGACCTTCAGGGGGATCGAATGAACCTGCACCAGGACGCGATCGTGGCCGACGCGCACAACGACCTGTTGATGCTGGTGGCCCGGCGCCCGAAACAGGTGTGGCCGGCGTATTTCCGGGACCGCTGGATCCCGCAGCTGCGAGACGGCGGGATCGACGTCCAGGTACTGCCGGTGTTCATCGACTCCGAGTTCCTGCCCGAGGGTGCGCTCCGCGAGACGCTCCGGATGATCGAGGCCGCGCACCGCGTCGCCGAGGCGAACGCCGACCAGGTCGCCCTGTGCACCGCGCCCGGTGACATCGAGGTCGCGACCGCGGCCGGCAAGATCGCGCTCGTCCTCGCCCTCGAAGGCTGCCCGCAGATCGACACCGATCTCGAGCTCCTGCAGACCCTGCAGCGGCTCGGTGTCCGGATGGTCTCGTTCACGCACTTCGGGCGCAGCGCACTCGGCGACGGCTCGGGCGAGGACGCCACCGGCAGCCGCCTGACGCACGCCGGTGTCGAAGCGGTCGGCCTGCTCGAGGAGCTCGGCGTACTGATCGACGTCTCGCACGTCGGTCGGGCCGGCACCGAGCACATCCTGGAGCTCGCCACCAAGCCGGTGGTCGCTTCGCATTCGAGCGCGTACGCGCTGCGCGAGCACCATCGCAACCTGACCGACGACCAGCTGCGCGCGATCGCCGCGACAGGTGGGGTGGTGTGCGTGAATTTCTTCGCCGGTTTCCTGACCACCGCCGAGAAACCGACCGTCGACCACCTGGCCGACCACATCGTGCACATTCTCGAGGTCGCCGGCGAGAACGCCGTCGGGCTCGGCAGCGACTTCGTCGCGGAGGTGTTCGGCGAGAAGATCCCGGCCTGCGACCGGCCAGTGGTCATCCAGGGCCTGGACGCCGAGCTGTACGTCCCCGGCCTCGAAGGCCCGGCCGGCCTGCCCCTGGTCACCGACGCACTGCAGCGCCGAGGGTTGCCCGAAGCAACCATCCGGAAAGTCCTCGGCGAGAACCTGGTCCGAGTCCTGACATCCAAGGAGTGACGACGTGCAGAGCTGGCTCGACACCTTCCTCGCGGATCTGATCACCAAGCACGGCGTGCCCGCCGCCTCGGTCGCCGTCCTGGCCGACGGCGAGGTGAGTACGGCGGCCGCGGGCGTACTGAACCTGAACACCGGCGTCGAGGCGACCGTCGACTCGGTGTTCCAGATCGGTTCGATCACCAAGTTGTGGACGACCACGCTGATCATGCAGCTCGTGGCCGACGGGACGGTGGACCTCGACCGTCCCGTGCGGGACTACCTGCCCGAGTTCAAGCTCGCCGACGAGGAGGCGGCCGCGGTGATCACGCCGCGCCACCTGCTCACGCATTCCAGCGGATTCTCCGGTGACGCGTTCACGCCGACCTCCCGCGGTGATGACGGTGTCGAGTTGTTCGTCCGCGACGTGATCCCCGGGCTGGCGCAGGAGGTTCGGCCGGGTGCCGGGTTCTCGTACAACAACGCCGGGTTCGTCGTGCTCGGGCGGATCGCGGAGGTGCTGCTCGGGAAGCCGTACCACCAGTTGCTGCGCGAGCGCATCGTCGTACCGCTGGAGTTGGAGCGTGTGGCGACGCTTCCCGACGAGGCGTTGCTGTATCGGGCTGCGCTCGGGCACGTGTCGCCGACGCCCGGGGCGCCGCTGCAGGCGGCGCCGGTGTGGAGTCTGGTGCATGCGATGGCGCCGGCCGGGTCGTTGCTGGCGATGAGTGCGCGCGACCTGATCGGCTTCGGCCGCGGGTACCTGGACGCGACGTTGTTCGACCTGGCCACGATCGACCGGTTGTGGGAGCCGCAAGTCGACGTACCGGCGATCGGCGGGTTCGCCCAGCACTGGGGGCTCGGCTGGATGATCTTCGACGTCGAGGGCGGGCGGCTCTACGGTCACGACGGCGGGACGGTCGGCCAGTCGGCGTTCTTCCGCCTCGTCCCGGACAAGGGCGTCGCGGTCGCGTTGCTCACAAACGGCGGCGACACCCCGGCGCTGTACGACGAGTTGGTCGGCCACCTGCTCCGCGAGACTGCGGGCGTCGAGCTGCCGACCCGGCCGGAGCCGCCGACCGAGGCGGTCCGGATCGCGCCCGAGCTGGTGACGGGCCGGTACACCGGCGTACTGATGCAGGCCACGATCACTTTCGAGAACGGGGAGTTCTGGGTTCTCGACGAGGCGGTCAGTGACGAGGCGCGGCTGCTGATGCCGGAGCCGCGGCGGACCCGGCTGGTCCCGCTCGACGAGTCGCGGCTGATCGCGGCCGAGCCGGAGCGCGGGGTGTACGAGGTACTGGCGTTCCGGGAGCCGGTGGACGGTCGCGCGGCGTACCTGTTCCGCGGCGGCCGGCTCACGCCGCGTCGTGACTGAGCGTCAGTCGCGAGATCTCACAGCCGTTGCCTGATCACCGTTTGTGATTGCATTCGGCAACGAACGACGGTTTGAAGTGTGTGTGTGTGTTGACGGAAAGCGCACAGACGGTCGCCAAGCGCTGCGTTCAGAGTTATGGTGATTACTCGGGGGAACGGGGCGAGTACATGGCGGTGAGGCTATGTCGTGGCAACTGTGGGTGCTGATCGCACTCGCTGCGGCCGGAGTGTTGTTGCTGGCGGCGGCGCGGATGCGCCATGCCCGCAGGGTTTTCGACGACATCACCGACCTGGAGCGCCCGACGAAACGCATCCCGGCCGACTCGGCGGGCTCAGTGGCGGCCGATGAGTTGGCGCGCGCCCGGGCCCGAGCCCGCGCCGCCGAACCCGAGCCCGGCCGCCACCGCCGACACGGCTGACAAGCACAGTCAGGAGCTGACTCGGCCTAGTCGAGCAGACCGTCCCGGCGGGCTACGGCCGCGGCCTCGGTGCGGGAGCGAACACCCAGCTTCGCCAGGATGTTCGACACGTGCACGCTGACCGTCTTCTCGCTGATGTACAGCTCGCGCGCCAACTGCCGGTTCGTGCGACCTTCCGCGAGCAACCGCAGTACCTCGGTTTCTCGGGACGTCAGCGCACTGGCGCCGCCGGTGTCGACACCGCCGGTCTCCGTCAGCAGCGGCTGTGCGCCGAGCTCACGTCCGACGTCGGCGGCCAGCGCGGTCTGCTCGTTCGCCTCGGACACCCGGCCGGCGGCTCGGAGCGCGGCCGACAGCCGGACCCGCGACCACGCCTGCTCGAGGACATACCCGTACCCGAAGGCTTCCGCGGTCCGCGTCCAGGCGGCGACGTGGTCTTCGGGCGTCGGCGGGTCGATCCCGGTCAGCCAGCGCAGCCGATCCCACTCCGCTTCCAGCCGCGCCAGCCAGGCGAGCCCTTCGACGCCCATCAACCGGCCCGGCGGCAGTCCCTTCTCCGCGGTCGTCTGCCCGAGTGACACCAGCTCGGCGCCGCGCTCGACCAGCTCCGCGGCGGCCGACGGCTCACCTACGGCGCGGTGACACAGCAACTGCAGCCCGAGCGTGGCGAACCGGATCCGGCCGAGGAACCACTCGGTCTGGAAGACGTCGGCGCACAGCGTGGAGACGTCGCTGATCAGCTTCTCCGCCGCCGCCGGCTTGTCGAGCTCGCGGTACGCGTCGACGGCCGGCTGCAGCCCGATGATCGGCAGCATCACGTCCAGGTCCCACCATTTGCGGGACATCTCGAACTCCTCGGCGACCGCGGTGTCACCACGCCCGCCACGGACCGAGAACTCGACGGCCCGCAGCGCCGCAGCCGCCGCGGCGGGCGTCATCGCGTCGGTGCGTGCGGTCGCGACCGCCGCGTCCCACTCACCGAGCATGAACTGGGTCAACGCCAGCATCCGGCGCGCGTCGAACCCGTACGCCGCCCACTGCCGCCCGAGCTCACCGGCGCGCTTCGTCGCGAACGACAGCGCCGCCTTCGCGTTCAGCAGGTCGCCCTGCTCGTAGTGCGTCGAGCCGAGCAGGAACCGGCTCCGCACCTCGGACGCCGGATCCCCGATCAGCTGCGCCCGGACGGCCGCCTCCTCGAGCTGTTTCGCGGCGGTCTCCGGATCGCCGGCCCGGCGGCGCAGCTGAGCCAACGTGATCCCGGCGTCGCTGGCCGCGGACTCCTGACCGGCCTCGCGGGCGATCTCGAGCGCCTTGTGCGCCCAGCGCTCCGCCTCCATCGGCCGGCCGAGCGCGTCGGACACCCGCGCGTACAGCGACGCGACCTGCGCCTTGAAGACGCTGGCGGGCTCGTCCTGGACCAGCTTGAGCGCCTGCGAAACCGCCTCGTTGGCCTCCTGGTCCTGATCGATGACCAACGCGATGTCGGCGAGTGGGAGCAGCAGCTGCGCCCGCTCCAGCTGCGGCGCCTCGGGCGGCAGGTCGGCGAGCGCCTTGCGGAGAATCTTCACCGCGCGCAGGTGCTGCGAGGACAGCGTCGCGGCCGTCGCCGTCTGGACGATCAGCCAGGTCTTGCCGGTCGGGCTGTCGGCCGAGCGGTTCGGGAGCAGCTCCAGCGCCAGCTCGTAGTGCTTCAGCGCGTCCTGCGGAGCAGCGACCGAGATGGCCTCCTCACCCGCGCGGACCCGCGCCTCGAACGCGACCGGCAGGTTGTGCGACCGAGTGGCGTGCCCCGCGAGCTCAGCCGCCGTACCTGCAACCGTCTGGTCCTTCAGGGCCTGGACGTACGACGCGTGCAGGCGAACGCGCTCGCCCGGGAGCAGATCGTCGTACACCGCCTCGGCCAGCAGGGCGTGCCGGAAGTAGTAGCGATCACTGGTCGGTACGTCGATGATGTGGGCGTCGATCAGCTCGCGGAGCGCCTCGTCGAGTTCACGGTCGGGAAGGCCGGCGACTCCGGTCAGCAACGTGTGCGGGACGCGGCGGCCGGCGACCGCGATCACCCGTGCGACCTGGCGGGCGTCGTCGGACAGCGGGTCGAGACGGACCAGCAGCAGGTCGGCGAGATCCGGCGGGACGACGTCGCCGTCACCCAGCGATGCCGCAGCCGCTAGCTCCTCGGTGAAGAAGGCGTTGCCGCCGGCGCGCTCCAGGATTCGGCGCTCCTCGGCCTCCGGAAGCGGCGTGCTGAGCAGCGAATGCAGCAGCGTGCGGGCCTCGTCGGCGTCGAGGGGGAGCAGGTTGACCCGGCGTACCCGAGGGTTGCGGGTCCACTCGGCGATCGGGCGGCGGAGCGGATGCCGACGGTGCAGGTCGTCGCTGCGGTACGAGACCACGAGGGCGAGGCGCTGCGAGGTCAGCCGGGTGATCAGGAAACCGATCAGGTCCCGGGTCGAGTCGTCGGCCCAGTGGGCGTCCTCAATGATCACGAGGATCGGCTCGCTGGTGGACAGCGCGGTGAACGCGCCGAGCACGGCATCGAACAGTGCGGCCCGGTCGAGCTGCCCCTCCTGCGGAACGGGCTGGGCGCTGAGCATCCGGTGCGCCGGCAGCAGGCGGCCGATCGCGGGGAAGTTGGTCAGCACGCTCTCGACCAGATCCGGCCGGTCGCCCGCTAGACGGCCGAAGATCTCGGAGAACGGCTGGTACGGCAGGCCGGCGTCGCCGAAGTCGGTGCAGTGCCCGACCAGGACGCCGAAACCGCGCTCATGCGCTCCCGTGGCGATCTCGTCCAGCAACCGGGTCTTGCCGACCCCGGCGTCGCCGGACAGCACCACGGCGCCGGCGCGACGCGTACGGGCGTCGTCCACCGCGCTGAGGAGGGCGGCCATCTCGGACGAGCGGCCGACGAGAGGTGTCGAGATCCAGGGCACGTCGTCCATTTTCGCCCCTGGCGCCGACACAAATCGACGGCATCCCGTCCGCGGACCGCAAGACCCACTGCCGGCGGTACCGCTTACCGCTCTTTCGCCGGCGTTTCCCGCCCTCCCAACGGTCGTTCCGCGCGCCGTTCCGCCGGTCGTTCCGCGCGCCGTTCCGCCGGTTGTTCCGCCGGTTGTTCCGCGCGCCGTTCCGCCGGTTGTTCTGTCCGCGGTGCTGTCGGCCGTGCGGTCTGCGGTTTCCGTCGTTTCCGCAGTTTCCGTGGACTTTCCGCCGGAAAGTAGAACGCCGTCCCTGATCGCGAGTGCGGAATCAGGGACGGCGAGCCGGGCGGTCATGCGGCCGTGGTGGGTCGGAGGGTCCGGCGCGCGTGGCGCGACTCGGGCTGCGTGGCCCGCTCCGCGCGCTCCCGGCGCGGTACGGACCAGCTACGCCGGTTCCGCTCCAGCCGGTAGGCCGACTCCGCCTTGACGAGATCTTGGCTCAGTGGAGTGTTGAACATGGTTTTCCTCCCCTCAGGCTTTCCGGCCGAACAGGTGGGTGATGCTCCGGCGGCCCCGGGTGCTCCGGTGCTGCCGGAAGTCGCGGCTGAGGCGCTCCCTGCGGTAGTCGACCTCTGCCTTGACCGATGCGTTGGTGAACATGTGTTCCTCCGTTGTGCGATGCCGGCTCTCTGCCGACACCGCTAAATCTGCTCGCCTGAGGTACCCCCGCACATCGGAACTCCTCCCTATCCCCACCGCCCCCGAGGCCTTAGGCATCCGGACCCCGCCTTAGAACCCACCTAAGGCCCCCCAACCACCGGCTGAACGACCGCCGAAACGACGACCGAGACATGGCGGGAACTAACGCCGGAAATGGCGGGGAAGAAACGGGCCGAAGCGGCGGAAACGGCGGGGCTGGGACGGGCCGAAGCGGCGGGAACGACGGGCTGGGACGGGCCGAAGCGGCGGGAACGACGGGCTGGGACGGGCCCGAAGCGGCCGTGGCAGCCGGTGGAGCGGGAGACGGTGGGGGCGGAAATGACGGCGGCGCGGTCGGCTCCGGGGAGCCGGCCGCGCCGGGTGGGAAGGGGGTCTGGTGGCGGTGAACGTGCCGTCACATCGCGGGACGAGCACGCAGCTCGGGCGCGCATTGCTGCGGCGGTACCGTTTTCTCCGGCCGCTGGAACCAGAACGGCCGCTGGAAGTCCCGCCGAATCCGCTCCTGCCGGTACTTCATCTCTGCCCGCACCGCGTCGGTCGAGTAGAACAACATGACGTCCTCCTGTCGTTGCCCCGACTCTCCGCGCCTGAGGACCACCCCCACATCCGCACATCTCCCTATCCCCACCCGCCCCACCCCCTTAGATGCCGAATTCCCCCCGCCGAGTCGTGAATTCCGGCCCCCTTCACCCAACCCCGACCCACGACTCGCACACCGCCCCACCAACCCCCGCCACGACTCGCCAAGTCCCCACGAGCAGGCCCCCCGAGCCAGCGCGACCCCCAGCCCCGCCACCCGATCACCCCGAGCACGCCGGCCGCGAGCACGTCGCTCCGCGAGCTCGCCACCGCGTGGGTACGCCGCTCCGTCGGTACGCCACCGCGTGGGTACGCCACCGCGTGGGTACGCCGCTCCGCGAGTACGCCACCGCGTGAGTACGCCGCTCCGTGGGTACGCCGCCCCGTGAGTACGCCGCCCGGCGGGTCAGACGATGAGCGCGGCGGCGGGTACCGGCGACAGCCGCCAAATCGCCGCAACGCCCCATCCCCACCCGGGCGGCCCGTCTGACCCCGTTCTTCCGTCGAGTCGTGAGGTTCGGCGCGGTTTATACAACCGCGAGCCACGACTCGCGTACCGGTTCACCAGCCATTCGCCACGACTCGACAGGTGGCAGCGAGGGTGGCGGGGTGGAGATGAGGTGGGGCGGCGGCGAGGGTCGCCGTTGCGAGGCGGGGTGGCGGCGGGGCGGTGGCGCGGGCGGTTGCGCGGGCGGCGAGGGGCGGTGGCGCGGGATGGTGGCGAGGCGGCGAGGGGCAGTGGCGCGGGATGGTGGCGCGGGATGGTGGCGAGTGTGGCGGTGCCGAGGGGCGGTGCCGAGGGTGACGGGGTCGAAATGACGTGGGGTGGTGGCGAAGTGCCGAGGGGCGAGTGTGCCGGAACGGCGTGGGGTGGTGGCGAGGGGTGGTGGCGAAGGCGAGGGGGGCGAGCGGCGGGGTGCGGGTGATGGACGGGGAGGTCGCGTGTGGGCGTGGGGCTTGGTTTGCGGCTGGGTGAGGGGCGAGCAGGTGTGGGGCTAGGTGGGGTAGGTGAGGTTTAGTTCGTAGTGGTTGGGGTCTAGGAGTTCGTCGGCGTGTTCGGCGAAGTGGTTGGTGGCGGTCCAGCTGGTGCGGGTGGTGTGGAGGAACCAGGTGCCGTGGGGGCGGTCGAGGTGGCCGGCTTCGGTGGGGGTGAGGGGGCGGCCGCGGAGGCGTTGTTCGCAGTGGTCGAGGTAGAGGCCGGCGCGGTTGAGGGTGACGCTGATCGAGCCGTTGTCGAGGCCGCGTTCGGGTAGGTCGCGGAGCGGCTCGAGGGCGGGGATGCGGCTGCGTTCGAGCGAGATCGCCGTACCGTCGGTGAGTTGGCGGACACGTTCGATGACCACGACCTCGGGCGATTCGAGACCCAGTCGTGCGGCCAGGGCGGGATCCTCCTCGCGCTCGACCCGTACCGTCCGCATCCGCGTTTCGACACCGTTTTCCGACAGCGCGTGCGTCCACCCCAGCCGCCCGTCCAACGGCCGCCCGTCGAAGAGAACGAACGAGCCTTTGCCGGTGTGTGTCGCGATCAGGTTGTCCTCGGCGAGTACGGCGAGCGCGGCGCGAACCGTGTTCCGGCTGACCGAAAAACGTTTCGCCAACTCCACCTCACCGGGCAGTTGCGATCCTCGCCGTACGACGCCGGACCGGATCTCCCGGGCGAGGACCCGGGCGACCCGCTCGTGCTTCAACGAGATCACCGCAGCTGCTCCAGCCGGACGATCTCGATCATCGGTGCGTACAGCCGCAGGATGTGGAGCGCCTTCTGATGGCTCTCCTCGGTCGAGCCGACACACGCGTCCTCGACGACCTGGACGTGGACGCCCGCATCCACCGCGGAAAGCGCTGTACTGATCACGCAGCAGTCCGTCGTCACGCCGCCCAGTACGAGCCGACCATCGCTCCCCACCCGCGCCGCCAGTTCGGGGCCCCAGGCACTGAACGTCGTCTTGTCCAGCGTCGGCTCCCCGCGGAACTCGTCCACCAGCTGGTAGTCGTCGGCATCCGGCGGCTGCAGCGCGAACGGAAACGCCTCGTAGTAAGGAATCCACGCGCCATCCGGCCGCTCCGGCGCAACGAACCGAGTGAACACGATTTCCGGTGTGAACAACTTGATCAGTTCCCGCGCCGGCTCGATCACGCGCTCGAAGCCTGGCGTGGCCCAGCCCGACGACGGGTCGGCGAAGATCCGCTGCAGGTCGATGAGTGCGAGCACCATCAGGCCTCCTGGCGGCGTACGGCGGCCCGCCCGCCGAACCACTGCGCGGCGAACCCGAGCACCAGCGCGACCAGTACGCCGAGGTTCGCGAACGCCCACGCGCCTTCCTTGCCACCGAGACCGAACGCCCCGAGCAAGTAGCCCTGCCATGTCAGCCAGGACGCAAGCGTGTTCGTGACGAGCCCCCAACCGATGCCGGTAGCAACAATCATCGTCGCCACGGGCAACCAGCGGATGTCGCCGTACCGCCCGCTCGGCCGGTAGAGATCGTCCTCCGCGTAGTCGCGCCGGCGCGAGGCGATGTCGGCGAGCATAATCCCGCACCAGGCCGCGATCGGTACGCCGAGGGTGATCAGGAAACCCTGGAACTGTCCGAGGAACTCGCCGCCGTAGAACACCACGTAGATGGTCCCGCCGATCATCACCACACCGTCGATGAACGCGGCGACGTACCGCGGAACCGGCAGGCCGAGCGACAGCAGCGCCAGCCCGGACGAGTAGATGTCGAGCACCGCCCCGCCGACGAGCCCGAGCACCGCGACGATCACGAACGGCACCAGGAACCAGGTCGGCAACGCCTCGGCGAGCGCACCGATCGGGTCCGCGGCGATCGCCTTGCTCAGGTCCGCCGACGACCCGGCCAGCAGCAGACCGAAAATCAGCAGTACGACGGGAGCCACCGAGCCACCGAACGTCGTCCAGCCGACCACGCCACGACTCGACGCCCGCCGCGGGAGGTACCGCGAGTAGTCCGCGGCCGCGTTCACCCAGCCGAGCCCGAACCCGGTCATCAGGAACACCAGTGCGCCGATCACGGCCTGCGTGGACCCGCTCGGCAGCGCGGACACCGTGCTCCAGTGGATCTGGTCGGCGACCAGGATGATGTAGACGACCGTGAGTACGCCGGTCACCACCGTGATCACTGTCTGCGCCCGCATGATCAGGTCGAACCCGAGCACCCCGCAGGCCACGGTCAGCGCGCCGACCACGACCAGCGCGATCACCTTGGTCAGCGCGCCGCCGCCCCAGCCGAGTCGCTCGAACACGGTCGCGGTGGCGAGCGTCGCCAGGATCGTCAGCACGGTCTCCCAGCCGACGGTCAGCAGCCAGGACACCAGCGACGGCAGTTTGTTGCCCCGGACACCGAACGCGGCGCGGCTGAGCACCATCGTCGGCGCTGACCCGCGCTTGCCGGCCAGTGCGATCAGGCCGCACAGCAGGAAGGAGAACACCACGCCGATCAGCCCGGCGATCACCCCCTGCCAGAACGAGATCCCGAACCCGAGGGCGAACGCGCCGTAGCTCAGTCCGAGGACGGAGACGTTGGCGCCGAACCACGGCCAGAACAGATGGCTCGGGCGGCCCTTCCGATCCGCGTCGGCGATCACGTTGAGGCCGTTGCTCTCCACCGAGAGCGCGCGGGTCTGCTGCGTGTCGAGCTGGTCCGTCATGCTGACTCCCACCCCTGAAATGGACCTGTTCAGTCCTGTTCAATCACGGTAAGTCCGGCCGGTCGGGTGGTCAACAATGAACCGCATGGAGCTCAGCGCGGAGGTCGACGGATTCAGGCTGGCGTACGACCGGGACGGCGAAGGCCCGCCCGTGGTGCTGTTGCACGGTTGGCCTGGAGACCGCACGGACAACCGTCGGCTCGCGCCACTGCTGGTGGAGCGCGGATGTGACGTGGTGGTGCCGGACCTGCGCGGCCTCGGGTCTTCGATCGGATCGGCCCCCGACCCGGCGCAGTACGGCGCCGACGCGCAGGCGCGGAGCGTGGTGGCGCTGATGGAAGAGCTCGGCCTCGACCGACCGGTGCTCGCCGGGTACGACATCGGCAGCCGGATCGCGCAGCGGATCGCGCGGACCACGCCCGAGCTGGTGGAGGGACTGGTCATCGCACCGCCGCTGCCAGGGATCGGGAAGCGGGTGTTCTCCGAGCAGGCGCAGGCGGAGTTCTGGTACCAGGCGTTCCATCGGCTGCCGGTGATCGAGGAGCTGATCGACGGGAAGCCCGACGCGGTCCGCGCGTACCTGACCCATTTCTGGACACATTGGTCCGGGCCAGGCTTCCAGCCGGAGCTCGACCATCTGGTCGAGGTGTACTCCGCGCCGGGCGCGTTCACGGCGTCGCTCAACTGGTACCGCGCGGGCGCGGGTGCGGTGGCCGTGTCGGCGGCCGAGACCGCGCCACCGTCGTACGACCGGATCGCCGTACCGACGGTGGTGCTGTGGCCCGAGTTCGACCCGCTGTTCCCGCGGGCGTGGTCCGATCGGGTGGACGACTTCTTCAGCGATGTCCGCGTCCGCCCGGTCGACGGCGTCGGTCATTACGCGCCACTCGAATACCCGGAGATCCTCGCCGAGGAGATAGTCGGACTTTAGGGCATGTCTGACGACCCAGCACCTACTGCGCGGCACTCGGCGCGCACCGAGCTACCGCACCGAGCACCTGCTCGCTACGGCGCTGGGTCGTCAGACATGCCCTAGGCTGACCACATGGCCGAGACCGAGCTGGGGATGCCGACCGTACGGCCGGCCGTGGGCGCGTTGGCGAAGCTCGCGCCGGAACCGGTGCGGTACCTGCTGAACTGGGGCCGGAAGTACTCGCTCTGGGTCTTCAACTTCGGGCTGGCGTGCTGCGCGATCGAGTTCATCGCGGCGTCGATGGGGCGGCACGACTTCATCCGGCTCGGCGTGATCCCGTTCGCGCCCGGGCCGCGGCAGGCCGACCTGATGGTGGTGTCCGGCACCGTCACCGACAAGATGGCGCCGGCGATCAAGCGGCTCTACGACCAGATGCCGGAGCCGAAGTACGTGATCTCGTTCGGCTCCTGCTCGAACTCCGGCGGTCCCTACTGGGACTCGTACTGCGTGACGAAGGGCGTCGACCAGATCATCCCCGTCGACGTGTACGTCCCCGGCTGCCCGCCGCGGCCCGAGGCGTTGCTGCAGGGCATCCTCAAACTGCAGGAGAAGATCGCCGGCGAGCACGTCGCGAGCCGGTACGACGAGCCCTCGGCGGCGGCCCTCACGCGCGGTCTGGTGCAGCCGTGAGCAGCGACGCTCTTGAGGCGCTGACTGGCGCCGGGATCGCTGCGACGTCGTCCGACAGCTTCGGCCCGACCGCGATCGACGTACCGGCGGAGTCCTGGGTCGCGGCCCACGAGGTACTGCGGGATGCCGTCGGGCTCACGTTCTTCGACTTTCTTAGCGCCTCGGACGAGCTCAAGGACGGCTTCCGGGTGGTCACGCACCTTGCGGACTTCTGGGGCGGATCGCATGTCGACCACGTGCTCGTCCGCACGCTCGTGCCGCGCGACAACCCGGTGCTCCCGACGCTGAGCGAGCTGTACGCCGGGGCGAACTGGCACGAGCGCGAGACGTTCGAGATGTTCGGGATCGGCTTCGACGGGCATCCGAACCTGACCACGTTGCTGCTCCCGGACGAGTTCGAGGGGCATCCGCTGCGCAAGGAGTTCGTGCTCGCGTCGCGGGTCGCGAAACCGTGGCCCGGGGCGAAGGAGCCCGGCGAGTCCGACCACGCTCCGGCGGGCGCTCCGAGCCGCCGCCGGACGCTGCCACCCGGCGTACCCGATCCGGAGACCTGGGGCCCGCGCCCGGCCGGCTCGCCCGACCCCGACCCCCTGGCCCCCGCCGAAGCCGCCGCCACCCCCGCCCGCCCCCGCCGCGGCGCCGCCGGAGCCGAACGCCGCACCCGCCGCCAAAGCCCATCGCCGGCCGCCACCCCCGCCGAGCCTGCAGCCCCGGCGCCCGGCGCAGAGCACGCCGCCCCGCCTGCGGAGCCGCCTTCTGCGGGTGATGCTGGTGGCGAGAAGCCGGACGCTCAGCCGCCGGCCGGTACCTCGTGATTCCGTCGGCGGAGGAGCTGGCTCGGTACACGTTGGCCCGTCAGCACCCCATCACGCGCACCTGGGTGGACGACCGCACCCGCCTCACAACGCTGGCCGAGGAGCACGCGGCGCTCGACATCCTGCTCGCCGAGGACCTGGACATCGCCGCGCAGCGCGCCAAGCGCCTCGCCCCGGGCAAACCGGCAGAATCGATGCTCAACCGATGGGTTGCCATCAGCAACGATCTCTCCGCGATGTTCAGCATGCGCTTCGAGAACATGAACCTCGAGAAACCGTTCGTCGACGCGACCCCGATGACCCGCTCACCCCAACCGGCCGACCTGCCCGCGCTCGCCGCCGCCGCGCTCGAGCACTACGGCATCCACCACCCGCTCTACCTCAGGTTGTGGAGCGCGGACGCGAGCGTCGCCGGCACTGAGCCCGACCGACGGTTCCTCGCCGCGCCGATCAGCGAGTTGCGGCGACACGACGTACCACCTGGTCTGGCGCTGCGGGCGACGAGAAGCGTCGACCACTACGAGGAGGCGGCGCGCGCGTACGACGCGGTGGACGCCGACCACCCGCACCATACCGAGGAAGCGGCGCTCCAGGACCGCGACGATCTCCAGGAGTCGGCGGACGACGGGCTGCTGTTCGATGTCACCGTGAACGGCGAGTGGGCCGGGTACGTCGCCGCGGTGATCAAACCCGACGACGCCCTCGGCCTGCCCGCGTACGTCGTCCGCGAGGTCCTCCTCGCGAAGCGGTACCGCGGCCGCGGCTACGGCCGGCACCTCACCACCCTGCTCGCCCAGGCCCTCCCGGACCCGACCCGCATCCTGATCGGCACCATCCACTCCGCCAACCACGGCGCCCGCACCGCAGCCCTCACCGCCGGCCGCCAAGACATCGGCGGCTGGCTTCAACTCCCGCTCGGTCAGCCCTGACCCAGTCGTTCCGTCGGCTGCCCGGTGAGGTTGGCGATGAGTTCGAAGTCCTTGTCCACGTGCAGGACGATCAAACCAGTCTGCTCCGCCGTGGCGGCGATCAGCAGATCAGGCACCGAAGGCGCTCGATGCTGACCGGAAGCCGCGAGTTGGGACTGCACGACAACGGCGCGACGCTCGATCGAAGGAGTTGCGTTCTCCACCGGCATCGCCGCGATCGGCGGCTGCTGCAGGAACGAGCGATGTTCGTCCGCGGATCGCGCTGAGAAGCCGACCTCGAGCAACGTCACTGTGGCGATGTGTACGAGCCCGCGATTGATGCGGTTCGCCCAGTCCTCTCGGTCGGGCGCCGTGCTCAGGCGCACCAAGGCGGACTTGTCGATCAGCCAGCGCCGGGAGTCGGCGGTCGGCGTCACGACCAGGCCTTGTCCATGACGTCAGGGTCGTCGAGGTCGCGGGCAAGGTTCGAGAAGCGCTCCAGGTCGGCAACGGTCACGGCGACCTCCGAACGCCCGGCCTCCTGACTGAGCTGCCGGCGCAGATACTCGCTCCTGGACAGTCCCAGCCCGGCGGCCCGGTGGTCGATCACCGCGAGCACCTCGTCCGGGACATCGCGAATGAGAACGTCGCTCATGCCGTCACCTCCTGTCTGATATCTCATGATATCAAGCGCTCGGGGGTGTGTGGTAGAAGACCTCCTCGCGGGTGATTTGGCCGGCGGTGAGGGTGTAGAGGGACAGTTTTGTGGTGCGGGAACGGGCGCCGGTGCGGACGTTGAGTTGATCGAACGCGAACCGGACGGCGAAGCGGTCGTCGAGGAGCAGCGGGCCGACGACGTCGACGCCGAGGTACTCGATGTCGGCGTTCAGGCGGCGGGCGTTCTCGAGGATCGCGTCGGCGCCCTTCATCTCGATCTCCTCGCCGCCGGTCTCGAGCGGGGCGATGCGGACGACCTCGGGTGCGGACAGGGCGAGTGCCTGGTCGAGGCGGCCGGTAGTCAGCGCGTCGACGTACCGGCGGGCGACCTCGGCCGTCGACGGAACGCGGAACTCGGCGGCGTGCTCGCGGGCCCACTCGGCGAAGGTGAGCGCGGGGCGGCCGGTGAGTTCGCTGACGGTGCTGGTGACGGGTTCGGGGTTGTCGACGAGTGAGGCCCAGTACGCGACCGAACTCTCGGCGAGGATCGGGTCGAGACCGAGGTCGAGCATCGCCTGTCGCGCCGCCGCGTCCGGCACGGCCTCGACGCGCATCTCCTTGCCGATCACCCGGGCGATGGTCTGGATCTGCTCGGCCTGGGTGAGTACCTCAGGGCCGGTCAGGTTGTAGATCTGCCCGATGTGCCGGTCGTTGAGCAGCGCGAGTACGGCGACCGCGGCGATGTCCCGTTCGTGGATCAGCGAGCGGCCGGCCTCGGGCGACGGGACCCGGACGATGTCGCCGGTGCGGAAGTCGCCGGCCCAGTTCTGCGCGTTCACCGCGAACCCGCCCGGGCGCACGAACGTCCAGTCCTTTCCCGCGTCCTCGAGCAGTTTCTCGACGTCGGCCCAGACGCCGCCCGACGGCGCGTTGAGCGAGGACAGGTAGACGACGCGCCGGGGGAGTTCGCCGATGATGTCCGCGGCTCCGTCCGCGCTGAACGACGGCCAGAGCAGGAAGGCCGAGTCGACGTCCGCCGCGGCTCGGCGGACCGCCTCTGGGTCGTAGAGATCGCCCTGGATCAGCTCGACGTCCGGCGGGAAACCGGCGAGGTCCGGCGTACGGACGAGGGCTCGGACGGTCACGCCCGCGGCGCGCAGCCCGTCGACGACATGCCGCCCGACGCGGCCGGTGGCTCCGGTGACAAGAACAGTGGTCATGCCCCTACCCTTTGACCTGAACCATGGTTGAGGTCAAGCCGAACCCACTAACATGCTGTGCATGCTGGAGTTCGTGGTGCGGGTGGTGGGCGTGCTGGTCGCCTTCCTGGTGGCGCCGTTGCTGGTCGGCCAGGCCGAGCACAAGGTGATGGCACACATGCAGTCACGGCTCGGCCCGATGTACGCCGGTGCGTTCCACGGCTGGGCCCAGCTGGTCGCGGACGGCGTGAAGTTCGTCCAGAAGGAGAGCGTGACGCCGGCCGCCGCCGACAAGCGGGTCTTCGAGTGGGCGCCGATCGTGGCGATCCTCCCGTACCTCGCCGCGCTGGCCGCGATCCCGCTGGCGCCGGGCATCGTCGGCGCGGACCTCGACTCCGGGTTGTTCTTCGTGCTCGCGGTGATGAGCATCGGCGTACTGGGCTCGCTGATGGCCGGTTGGGGCAGCGGCAACAAGTACAGCCTGCTCGGCGGGCTCCGGGTCGCGGCGCAGCTGATGAGCTACGAGCTGCCGTTCGTGCTGTCCGCGGCGAGCGTCGCGGTCGCCGCCGGCACGCTGAGCCTGACCGGCATCGCGCACGCGTGGAACCCGTGGTGGCTGCTCTGGCAGCTGCCCGGTCTGGTCGTCTTCTTCATCGCGGGTCTGGCCGAGTTGCAGCGGCCGCCGTTCGACATGCCGGTCGCGGACTCCGAGGTGATCTTCGGCCCGTACACGGAGTACACCGGTCTGCGGTTCGCGATGTTCCTGCTCGCCGAGTACGCCGGGATCGTCGTACTCGCGGCGCTCACGACCGTGCTGTTCCTCGGCGGCTGGAGTGGTCCGGGGCCGGAATCGATCGGCTGGATCTGGACGCTGCTGAAGGTCGCGCTCGTGTCGCTCGTGGTGATCTGGGTGCGGGTGTCCTTCCCGCGGCTGCGGGCCGACCAGTTGCAGAAGCTCGCGTGGCAGGGCCTGGTGCCGGTGGCGCTGATCCAGCTCGCCCTCACCGGCATCGGCGTCACGTTGTTCTGAGCGCGTCGGTCGTCATGCTGTTCTGAGTGCTTCCGTCGGCGAGAGCCGGGCCGCCCGGATCGCGGGGTAGAGGCCTGCCAGTCCGCCGATCAGCAGCGTCGCGAGAACCCCACCGACCAGCGACCACACGGGAATCACCGTCAACCAGCTCTGGTACGACGCATACGCAGCGGTGACCGCGGATCCGATCAGCGCGCCGCCGAGGCCGCCGAGCGCGGAAAGCAGCAGCGACTCGGTCAGGAACTGGGTGCGGATCTGGCCGCGGGTCGCGCCGAGCGACCGGCGGAGCCCGATCTCGGCGCGGCGTTCGAGGACCGAGATCACCATGATGTTCGCGACCCCGACGCCGCCGACCAGGAGCGCGACGGCGCCCAGACCGAGCAGCAGTCCGGTGAACGCCTGGCCCGCGGCCTGCTTCGCGGCCAGTGCGTCCGACGGACGCGAGACCTCGACCTCGTTCGGCGCCTCCGGGTTGGCCGTTGCCCCGAGCACCGATCGGACCGCCGCCACCTGGGCGTCGTCCGAGCGGGTGTAGATCGTGGTCGGGTGGCCGTCGAAGGACAGCTTGCCGGCGGCCGGCCAGCCCATCAACGCGGAGCTGTCCAGCTCGGGGGCGAGTGCGGCCGGCTCCAGAATGCCGAGCACGGTGAACCAGGAGTTTCCGATCAGTACTTGAGTTTCCGGACCGGCCTGGGTGATTCCGAGCCGTTCCGCGGCGCTGGCGCCGAGAACGGTTGCCGGAAACTTTCCGGTGGCCGCATCGATCCACTTTCCGCTGCGGACCGTCGCGCCGATCGTGGCGAGCAGGTTCGTCCGGGCGGCGTACGCGATGATGCCGTTCGTCTCGACGTCCGGGATCTTGTTCGTCCGGTAGACGGAAGCGTCGTCGACCTTGCCGATCGCCGACTCGGCCCGGACCGGCGCGATCCGCGCGACCATCGCCTCCGCGGCGAGTGGCAGTTGCGCCTGCTCCCCGGTCAGCCGGGTGCCCGGTGTGACCGTCAGCAGGTTGGTCCCCAGCGCGTCGAGCTGCCCGTCGAGCTCGGCCCGCGACGACGACGAGATCCCCACGACCGCCACCATCGCCGCGATCCCGATCGCGATCCCCAATGCCGACAAGAACGCCCGCCCCGGCCGGGTCCGCAACCCCACCGCCCCCACCCGCACAACATCGCCCACCCCCAACCCCACCGGCCGCAACTCCCCACCCCGCCGCCCCCGGCCGCCTCCATCCACGCCGCTGGGCACGTTGTCGTTCTTGGTGTTGGTGTCGGTGTCGGTGTTGGTGGTCGGGCTCGGAGAGGGGCTGGGGCTGGTGTTGTCGGGGGTGCTCACGTGTGGGTCTCCTCGATGATTCGGCCGTCGCGCATGCGGATCTGGCGGGGGAGGGCGGCGGCGATGTCTCGGTCGTGGGTGATGACGACGACGGTGGTGCCGGCGGCGTGCAGGTCGCGGAGAAGTTGCATGACGCCGGCTCCGGAGGCCGAGTCGAGGGCGCCGGTCGGCTCGTCGGCCAGGAGTACGGCGGGTTCGCCGGCGACCGCCCGCGCGACGGCGACGCGTTGGCGTTCGCCGCCGGACAACTCGTGCGGCTCGTGGTCCAGACGGTGCCCGAGACCCACCCGCTCCAGGGCGGCCGCGGCGCGTTTGCGGCGTACCGAACGCCGGAGACCGGAGTACAGCAGGCCGTCGGCGACGTTGTCGATCGCGCGGACGCCGGCCGCCAGGTGGAACTGCTGGAACACGAACCCGATCCGCGTCGCGCGCAGTGCGGACAGCCCGGCTTCGGACAGCCGGGCGACGTCGTACCGGTCGATCCGGACCGTGCCGGAAGTCGGTCGGTCGAGGGTGCCGAGGACATTCAGCATCGTGGACTTTCCGGAACCGGACGGACCGACGATCGCGACCAGCTCGCCGCGATCGATCCGCAGGTCCACGCCGTCCAGCGCGGCGACGCCGCCCGGGTACCGCTTGGTCACCGCGGTCAGCTCGATCATTTGGGCATCCCGACCGTGGTGCCGGCCTTGATGCCGGCGCCGCTGATCTCGACCTGACCGTTCGCGAACAGGCCGGTCTTCACCGGCACGTAGTGCGTCGCCGTGCCGTCCGTGACCTCGACGCCGAAACCGCCTTCCCGGAGGGCGACCAGGGCCGCGACCGGAACGGTCAGCACGTTCTTCCGTTCCGAGGCGGTGAAGGTGACGTCGGTGGCCGCCGACGACCAGGCCGACACCGTTTTCTGGTCCGCGATCGCGACGATCACCTCGACCTTTGTTTCCGGATCCTGATCCGGGCTGTCCGCCGGAACGATCACCGTGGACACTTTCTGGATCTTTCCCGGAACGGATTTTCCGTCCGGAAGCGCGACGCTGACCGCCGCGTTCGGTGTCGCCAACCGCTGGTCCGCCGCGTCCAGCTCGACCGTGACGGCGCGCGTCGTACCGGTGTAGGTGAGCACCGGCTGGTTCGGAGCGAGTGGCGAACCCTCCTGCGCCTGCACGCTGTCGACGCGGATGTGCCCCGGCGCGAACAGCACCTGACCGAGCTCCACCACCCCCGTCTCGTCCAGACCGAGGTCGTCCTGCCATTCCTCGACGGCCGCGGCGGTGGCATCGGTGTACTCGTCGTCCACGGTGAACCCGGAGTACCCCATCGCCTTCAGGTTCTCCTCGAGCTGCAGTACGTCGTTGCCCTCGGTCCCGACCGCGAGTCGCCGGTACGCCGGGAGCGCGCCGTACAGCAGCGTGGTCGGCTTGTTGTCGATGCTGTAGACGGTGTTTCCGCGGCGCAGCTCCTGCCCACCGTCGGGTACTGCGGTGACGGTTCCGGCGGCCCGGCTGACCGCGGCGGACG
This sequence comes from Kribbella sp. NPDC054772, assembly GCF_053611945.1. Lineage (NCBI taxonomy): Bacteria > Bacillati > Actinomycetota > Actinomycetes > Propionibacteriales > Kribbellaceae > Kribbella > Kribbella sp. NPDC054772. Next base: position 460,292 of record NZ_JBSHBJ010000001.1, read on the forward strand.
TCGTACCGAAGCCGAGCCGGCCGTCCTCGGTCTCGGTGTCCTTCAGGGTCTGCTGGGTGACCTTGGCGGTGTTGATCGGCACGGCCGGCGCGGTCGCATTCGTTGCCTGGCCGGTGTCGCCCCGGTTCACCAGGAACGCGCTTGCGGCGCCCCCGGCGGCCAGGACGACCACAACCGTCAGTGCCTTCCGCATCAGTTGCCCGCCAAGATGCTCTGGCAGGCGTCCTGGGCCTTCTGGAAGTCCGGGTCGTCGGCGACGCCCGGGCCGATCATGATTCCGCGCTGGTCCGGCTTCGGGTCCGGAAACTTCTCGACCCCGTTCTTGCGCATGCACTCGGCGTACTTGCGGCCGTTTTCCTGCTGCTGCGGGTTGGCACCGCCCTCCGACTGCGGGTTGTACTGCCGGCAGGCTTCCATCGCTTTCTGGACCTGCTCCTGGGTGACGCCGGAGTTCTTGTCGAACTTCAGCATCGGTCCCTTGCCAGGCTCCGGGTCCGGGACGTTCAGGCCCTGCTCGCGCAGGCATTGGGTGAACTTCACCGCCATCTCGTCCTGGCTGAGACTGGCCGGCGCGCTGCCGGCCGTACTGCCCGGCGTCGTGGACTGGCCCTGGGATCCGCTGCCGGAGGCGACCTGAGCGTCCGGCTTGTCCGCGCCACAACCGGTCAACAGGACCGCGGCCGCGAGCACGGTGGCGGCCAGGATGGTCTTGAGCATTGGTGCTCCTCTCGTTTCCGGCAACGTTCCGGCAGCGGCCGTTTCCGGGCCGTTTCCGAGTGCGGAAACACAGGGGAAACAACGCCGTCGGGGATCATGGGGATCGTGCGGGTACTGGTGGTCGAGGACGAACCGTTGCTGGCGGCAGCGATCGCGGAATGGTTGCGGGACGAGGCGCATGCCGTCGATGTGGTTGGTGACGGCGGCGCGGCCCTGGAACGCCTGGCGGTGAACGAGTACGACGTCCTCGTGCTGGATCGCGACATTCCGGTCGTGCACGGCGACGACGTGTGCCGGAAACTCGTGGATTCCGGTTCCGACACGCGGGTGCTGATGCTGACCGCGGCGGCCGCGGTGACGGATCGGGTGGAAGGGCTCGGGCTGGGGGCGGACGACTACCTGACCAAGCCGTTCGCGTTCGCCGAGCTGGCGGCGCGGGTGCTCGCGCTGGGGCGCCGCAGCCGGCCGGCCGATCCGCCGGTACTGCGGCGTTCCGGCGTGGCGCTGGACCCGGCCCGGCACGAGGTGTTCCGCGGCGGCCGGTACGTGCCGTTGTCCAAGAAGGAATTCGCCGTCCTCGCGGAGCTGCTGCGAGCCGACGGCGCGACCGTGTCGGCCGAACAACTGCTGGAGAAGGCATGGGACGAGCACGTGGACCCGTTCACCGGAGCGGTCCGGCTGACGATCCTGAAACTACGCCGGAAACTGGGCGAGCCGGGACTCGTCGAGACCATCACCGGCGTCGGCTACCGCATCCCGTGAGCCGGCTCTCGCTGCGAGGGCGGCTGACGTTGTTGTACGGCGGCCTGTTCATGGTCGCCGGGGTCGTGCTGCTCGGCGTCACGTACGCGCTGTTCTCCGCGAATCTGGGCCAGCAGTACCGCGTGATCGTGCAGGGCACGTACCTGACGCCGCCATCCGGCGGGAACCCGACCGTCGCGATACCGTCGGCTCGGCCGCCGTCGCCGAACGGGTCCAACCAGGTCTTCGTCCTGAACAAGGACGGCGACGTCCTGACCGGTTCGGACGCCGAGCGGGTGATGAAACAGCAACGCGAGCTGGTGCGGAAGGCCGCGATCAAGTCGTTGTTGACCCAGGGCAGCATCGCGCTGATCGCAGTCGGCGCGCTGGCCGCCGGGTTCGGGTGGTTGGTAGCGGGGCGGGTCCTGGCGCCGCTGCATCGGGTCACCGACACGGCGCGCCGGATCGCCGCGTCGCCGTCCTCGTTGCACGAGCGGATCGGTCTGCGGGGGCCGGACGACGAGGTGAAGAACCTCGCGGACGCGTTCGACACGATGGTCGAGCGGCTGGACCATTCGTTCGACGGTCAGCGCCGGTTCGTCGCCAACGCGTCGCACGAACTGCGGACGCCGCTGACGCTCGGGCGGGCGCTGGTGGAGGTCGCGATGCATCGGCGTACGGCGTCCGCGGATGTGAAGGAACTGGGGGAGAGCCTCCTGACGATCAATGCGCGCCACGAGCAGTTGATCGAGGGGTTGCTGATCCTCGCCGACTCGGAGAAGCAGCTGACGACGTCGTACCCGGTGAACCTGAGCGACGTCGTGACCCACGTGAGCAGCCAGCTCTCGAGCGAGGCGACAAAGGCCGGCGTCGAGGTGATCCGCGGCCCGGGCGACGCACCGACCCGGGGCGACGCGCTGCTCCTCGAACGCCTCGTCCACAACCTCGTCGAGAACGGCATCCGCCACAACGCCGACGTGTCCGAGCGTTGGGTCCGGGTGCTGAGCCGGACAGCGGGGGAACGGGTCGAGCTGGTGGTGACCAACACGGGACCCGAGATCCCGCCGTACGAGGTGGAGAGTCTGTTCAAGCCGTTCTACCGGCTCGGCGCCGAGCGGCTGGTGGGTGGAAAGGGCGCCGGTCTGGGGTTGTCGATCGTGCGTTCGGTCGCTGAGGCGCATGGTGGAAACGTGACCGCCGTACCGCGGCCGGGCGGAGGCTTGGAAATTACCGTGGTGCTACCTGTCGATCCCGGCTGACGTGGTTCGTATAGATGACGAGAAGGAGGCAACCATGACTCAGTACCTGCTCAGCATCTACCAGCCCGACGGCCCGCCGCCCGCACCCGAGGTCCTCGAACCGATCCTGCGCGACCTGCAGACCCTCAACGAGGAGATGCGGTCCGCCGGCGTCTGGGTGTTCGCCGCGGGCCTGCACCCGCCGGAGACCGCCACGGTCCTGAAGGCGAAGGGTGACGAGGTCCTGATCACCGACGGCCCGTTCACCGAGGGCAAGGAACATCTGGGCGGCTTCACCGTCATCGAGGTGGACGACCTGGACGCCGCCCTGCACTGGGCCCGCCGCCTCGCCGAAGTCCTCCGCAACCTGTCGGTAGAAGTGCGACCGTTCCAGTCGTGACCGACGTCGCCGCGATCTTCCGGGCCGAGCACGGGCGAGCAGTCGCCGTACTGACCCGGGTGTTCGGGGACCTGGAGATCGCCGAGGACGCGGTCCAGGACGCGTTCGCCACGGCGCTGGAGAAGTGGCCCGCGAACGGCGTACCGCCGAGTCCGGCCGGCTGGATCATCACCACTGCGCGGAACCGCGCGATCGACCGCCTGCGCCGCGAGTCCGCGCGCGCCGACAAACAAGCCGAGGCAGCGCTGCTGCATGCGCAGGACGAGCCGGAGGAGGTGGGCGTGGTGCAGGACGACCGTCTCCGGCTGATCTTCACCTGCTGCCACCCGGCGCTCGCGCTGAACGTCCGCGTCGCCCTCACCCTCAGGATGCTCGGCGGCCTGAGCACCGCCGAGATCGCGCACTCGTTCCTGGTCCCGGAGCCGACGATGGCGCAGCGACTGGTTCGCGCCAAGGCCAAGATCCGCGCGGCCGGCATCCCGTACCGGATCCCCGCCGAGGCCGATCTCCCCGACCGCGTCCGCGGCGTCCTCGCCGTCGTCTACCTGATCTTCAACGAGGGGTACGCCGCTTCGTCCGGCGACTCGCTCGTTCGCGACGAGCTCGCCCTCGAAGCCATCCGCCTGGGCCGTCTGCTCGTCGACCTGATGCCCGACGAACCCGAGGCGGTGGGGTTGCTCGCGTTGCTGCTCCTCCAGCAGTCCCGGCGCCCGGCGCGGGTCGCTGCCGACGGCTCGCTGATCCGCCTGCCCGATCAGGACCGCGGGACATGGGACCGAGCGCTGGTCACCGAAGGACAAGATCTCGTACGCCGATGTCTGCGGCGTAATCAGCCTGGTCCGTACCAACTGCAGGCCGCGATCAACGCCGTCCACGCCGACGCGCCGACTGCCTCAGCCACCGACTGGGCACAGATCATCCAGCTCTACGACCATCTGCTGACCCTCGACCCCTCGCCGGTGATCGCCCTCAACCGAGCCGTCGCGGTCGCGGAGGTGGACGGCCCGGCGGCGGCGCTCGAGCTCGTCGACGACCTCCCGCTCGAGACTTACTACCTCTTCCATGCCATCCGGGCCGACCTCCTCAACCGCCTGAACCGCCCGGCCGACGCACGCGAGGCGTACGACACCGCCATCGACCTCTGCGCCAACACCACCGAACGCACCTACCTCACCCGCCGACGCGCCACCGTGTCCTAACAGGTCGTGACAGCACACCGCTCAGCGCTCGCCGCGCATGATGACAGCGATCTGGGTCCGATTGGTGAGGTCGAGTTTGGCGAGGATGCGGGAGATCGCGGCCTTGACGGTGGCCTGGCTGACGTACAGGCGTGCCGCGATCTCCGCGTTCGAGGCGCCACCGGCCACGGCGAGCGCGACCTCGAGTTCCCGCTCGGTCAGCGAGTCCGTCCGGGAGTCCGTGGGCTCACCGGCCGTTCGGATGTCCTGGAGCAGCGGGCGGGTGACCGCCGGCGAGAGTACGGCGTGTCCGGCGGCGACGGCACGAACGGCGCTGGCGATCTCGGCGGGCGGTGTGTCCTTGACCAGGTAGCCGACCGCCCCGGCGCCGATGGCCTTGCGAACGAGGTCATCGGCATCGAAGGTGGTGAGGACGACGATCCGGGACGCGCGCAGCTCCGGCGTCGCGGTGATCTGCTGGGTCGCGGTGACGCCGTCCATGCCGGGCATCCGGACGTCCATCAGGATGACGTCCGGCCGGAGCTCGGTCGCGGCGGCGATCGCGGCGGCTCCGTCGGCGGCCTCGCCGACCACTTCGATCTCGGGATCGATCCGCAGCATCATCCGCAGCCCGGCGCGGAGCAGGGTGTCGTCGTCGACGAGCAGCACGCGGATCGTCATCAACGGCTCCACGGCAACCAGGCGGAGAGCTGGAAGCGCTCGTCGGCCGTGACCGTCACCTCGAGATCGCCGCCGGCCAGAGCTGCCCGCTCGCGCAGACCGATCAGCCCGGAGCCCGAGCCGGGCGTCGTCGACGGTGCGGGTTCGGTCGGCAGCCACGACGTGAGCCGCAGCCGCACACCGGCCTCCGGATCCCCGGACAGCTCGACGTTCACGGTGCTGAGCGGCGCGTGCTTGCGGGCATTGGTCAGGCCTTCCTGGACGATCCGGTACAGGGTCCGGCCAGTATCTTCCGGCAGGTCGCTCAGATCGAGGTCGATCGCGACCTGGAGCTCAGTGGCCGCGCTCGCCTCCGCCAGCAGCGCGGGCAGGTCCGCGGCGCCCGGCTGCGGCGCGGCGGTGCTGTCGTCGGTGTCGGTGCGCAGCACCTGGACGGCGCCGCGCAGTTCGTGCAGGGCCAGATGGGTCGTCGAGCGGATCGCCTGCGCTGCCTGGGCGAGTTCGGCCGAGGTCGTGTCCGTGCTGCCGACGGCGACCTCGAAGGCGCCCGCCTGCACGCTGAGCAGGGACAGTCGATGCGCGAGTACGTCGTGCATCTCGCGGGCGATGCGGTGCCGTTCGGCGATCCGGGCGTGCCCGGCGTGCTGCTCGCGGCTGGCCTCGGCCCGATCGGCGCGCTCGCGCAGCGTCTCGACCAGTTGCCGACGGGCCTGCATGAACATGCCCCACCCGGAGACGCCGTAGTAGAAGACGCACGCCCACAGCAGCTGCCAGTCCGCGCCGTCGGCCGGGTAGAGCCGTGTCGACGGCCAGGTCGTGGCAGCGATCACGGTTGCGATCAGCAGCGCGGTGCGCCAGCTGCGGTGGGCCGCCACGGTGACCACGGCGATCACAGCCAGCCCGCCGGCAAGCGTCGAGAAGGTGGCGATTCCGGCGATGAAGATCGCGAACACCACCGGGAACCGACGGCGCCACCACAACGCCACGAAGCCGAGAGCACCACAGACTCCGTCGGCCACGCGCAGCGCCACCGGATAGCCGTCCAGGCCGTGCAGCAGGCTGTGCTGCCCCGCCAGTCCCAGGCCGAGCGCGAACGCCGTCAGTTCGGCGAAGACGAGGAACTGGCCCCGTGCCGACTCGATCGAGCCCATTGCGCCACCGTACCCGCCGCCGGCCGATCGGACCCGACGGAACAGCGAATGTAGCCGATCGGACCGGTCCGGCGGGCCGATCGGCATCACAATGTGGTTGCCGGTAGCACCGAAGTGTCGACTTTCGTCCACGTCTGCGGCACCAAGGTTTGCAGTTGTGTGTAGTGCGTTGCCAGGACCGAAACGGGCCCGCCAGACTCGCGATCAGGGCCTCCGCTGGAGGCCGCCCGATTCGGTCGACCGGCGAGAAGAGAGTTCCCGTGGCCTCGTTCCTGTACAAGATCGGCTCCTTTTCCTATCGCAGGTGGTGGGTCGTCCTCGCGCTCTGGATCGTCGCCGCGGTAGCGATCGGCGGTATCGGCTCGGCGGTGTCGAAGCCGTTCAAGGACGACTTCAACCTGCCGAACAGCCAGGCGGTGAAGGCGCAGGAGGTGCTCCAGCGCGAGTTCCCGCAGACCGCCGACACGGCGGCACCCACCGCGACCGTCGTGTTCCAGTCCAAGAACGGGCAGCCGCTCGACCAGGGCGCGAACGCGGCCGCGATCGACGCCGTGGTCGCCAAGTTGCGCGAGGTCCCGCAGTTGACCGCCGCCCAGCGCGCCGCTGTGGTCAACCCGACCAAGGGTCCGGCGACTGCCGAGACGATGAACAAGGACCGTACGGTCGCCGTCCTGACGATGATGTTGGACGCGAAGCCGAGCGGAGCCAGCCTCGGCGTCTCGCAGGAGACCATCGACACGGTAGCTGCGGCGACGGAGATCGGCACCAAGGCCGGTCTCACGGTCGAGACCGCGGGCGCGGCCAACAAGCCCTCGGCCGAGCCGCCGCTGGAACTGGTCGGCATCGTGGTCGCGATCATCGTTCTGATCATCACCTTCGCGGCCCTGCTCTCGGCGCTGATGCCGCTGACCGCCGCGATGATCGGTATCGCGTTGTCCACCTCGATCATCTCGATCGGTACGGCGTTCCTCACCCTCGGCACCTCCACCACCGGCCTGTCCACGATGATCGGCCTGGCGGTCGGGATCGACTACTCGTTGTTCGTCATCTCGCGCTACCGCCAGGAAACGACCACGACGAAGGATCGTGCCCACGCAGCCGGTGTCGCGGTCGCAACGGCCGGTTCGGCGGTCGTCTTCGCAGGTCTCACGGTCGTCATCGCACTGTGCGGTCTGACCCTGACCGGTCTGTCGTTCCTCGGCCAGATGGGTCTGGGCGCGGCGGTCACCGTGGTGCTCGCCGTCCTGGTCGCCCTGACCGTGCTGCCGGCCCTGCTGGGGCTCTTCAAGTCGGTCGTCTTCAAGCCGCGGCTGCCCGTGCTCTGGACCCCTGAGCGGACCGGGCGGCGCACCCTGGGCGACCGCATCGGGGTCGAGCTGACCACCCGGCCCTGGCCGTACCTGATCGCCGCGATCGCGATCCTGGTGCTGTCGGCACTGCCGCTGTCCAAGCTGGAGCTCGGGTTGGACACGGCGGCGCAGTCGGACAAGGCGGCGATCAAGATCGAGAAGGACGCGTTCGGCGCCGGCAAGTCCTCGCCGCTGATCGCGGTGATCTCGGCGGACGACAAAGCCGGCGCGACGGCCGCCGCGGTCAAGTTCGCCGAGCAGGTCAAGGAACTCGATCACGTTGCCAAGGACGGCTTCGTAGGCCCGATCCCGAACCCGAAGGGGAACGCGGCGCAGTTCATCATCGTCTCCGACTCGGGGCCGTCCAGTCCGGAGACCACCAAGCTCCTCGACCAGGTCAGGGACAAGGCGGACAGCGTGGCCGCCGAGACCGGAGCGTTCGTCGGCATCGGTGGCGTCGCGGCGATCCAGGCCGACTTCTCGCACGCGCTGACCAGCAAGCTGCCGCTGTACCTGATCGTCGTCGTCGGGCTCGCGTTCCTGCTGCTGATGGTCGTGTTCCGGTCGGTGATCATCCCGCTGATCGCGTCGCTGGGTTTCCTGCTCTCGATCGCGGCGACCTTCGGGGCCACCGTCGGCGTCTTCCAGGACGGCTGGCTGGGCTGGATCAAGCCGGAGGACCGCGGGCCGATCCTGGTCTTCATGCCGATCTTCCTGATCGGCATCGTCTTCGGCCTGGCGATGGACTACCAGGTCTTCCTGGTCAGCCGGATGCGCGAGGAGCACCACCACGGGGCCGCGCCGATCGAGGCGATCCGGACCGGCTACCGGGCCGGCGCCCGGGTGGTCACGGCAGCCGCAGTGATCATGATCTCGGTCTTCGCCGGATTCACCCTTTCCTCGGAGACCTTTCTGAAGCTGATGGGCTTCGCGATGGCGGCGGCGATCGTCTTCGACGCGTTCCTGGTGCGGATGATCATCATGCCGACCACCATGGCGGTGCTCGGGGAACGCGCGTGGTGGATGCCGAGGTGGCTGGACCGCCTGCTGCCCAGGATCGACGTGGAGGGCGAGAACCTGCGCGTACCGGCCCCGGAACCGGTCGTCGAGGAGCCGCAGCCGGCCGCCCGCTGACGCCGGACCCTACGGAATCCCCCGCGCACCGCCGGGGGATTCTGTAGGGTCCAGTCGTGCCGGGATTCGAGTTGATCTGTGAAGTGGAGCCGCCGACCCGGCCGGATCTGAAGAAGGTCCGGCACCAGATCGGGGTGATGAGCCCGATCGCCGACGGCTTCCTCATCCCCGACAACCACATCGGCCGGGCGACGGTCTCCAGCGTCGCGGTGGCGAACGAGGTGCAGTTGATGGGCGCCCGCGGCATCGCCTGCCTGAACTCCCGGGACCGCAACCTCCTCGGGTTCCGGCGGGACCTGCTGACCGCGGCGGCGTACGGCGTCGAGCACTTCCTGTTCGTGCATGGCGACGACCCGGCCGAGGGCGCGCGCACCAGTCAGCTGACCGTGCGCCAGATGATCGAGCAGACCCGCGAGACGACGTACCCGGGGTGTGAGCCGTTCAAGGTCGGCGCCGCGACCCGGCTCACCAAGGTCCCGCGCTGGAAGGCGGAGGCCGACTTCCTCTACGTCCAGGTCAGCTACGACCTCGACGAGCTGCTTCGCTGGCGCGAGTCGGTCGCTCTCGACATCCCGGTGTACGCCGGCGTGATGGTGCTCGCCTCGGCGAAGATGGCCCACAACCTCGCGGCGCTGCCGCAGCTGAAGATCCCGGCGAGCCTGGTCGAGGCGGTCGAGAGCGATCGTGACGCCGGCGTCGACCATGCCTGCGAGCAGATCCTGAAGATCCGTGACTCGGGAGCCTTCGACGGCGTTCACCTGGTACCGGTCAGCCGCTACCGCCAGGTCGCGGCCCGCCTGGAACGCGAGTTGTGAACACGGGCGGATCAAGGCGTGGGACGCTAGTGTCCTGATCAACAGACGGGAGGTGGAGCGTGGGGCTGCCTGGTAAGGGGCTGGTCGAGGGGCTGAAGGTCACCGCGAGGACGCTGGCCCGTCGGTCCGTCACCGAGCAGTATCCGGACGTTCTGCCGGAGTTGCCGCCGCGGAGCCGGGGCGTCATCGCGTTGATGGAGGAGAACTGCACCTCCTGCATGCTGTGCGCCCGGGAGTGCCCGAGCTGGTGCATCTACATCGACTCGCACACCGAGACCGCGCCGTCGGTCGGTGAGCAGGCGCGGGAACGCAGCCGGAACGTGCTGGACCGGTTCGCGATCGACTTCAGCCTCTGCATGTACTGCGGGATCTGTATCGAGGCCTGCCCGTTCGACGCGCTGTTCTGGTCGCCGGAGTTCGAGTACGCCGAGACCGACATCCGCAACCTGACGCACGAGAAGGACCGCCTCCGCGACTGGATGTGGACGGTCCCCGCGCCGCAGCCGATCGACCCGGGACCACCCGAGCAGATTGCTGAGCAGAGTCCGGAGCAGACACCCGAGGACGAGGCGTGACCACAGCCCTGTTCTCCGTCGCCGGCGTGGTGGCGGTGGCCGCCGCCGTGCTCGTCGTCACCTCCCGCCGGATCGTGCACGCCGCGCTCTGGCTGGTCGTCGCGCTCGGCGCGGTGGCCGGCTGCTTCGGTGCGCTGCACGCCGAGTTCGTCGCGCTGGTCCAGATCCTGGTGTACGTCGGTGCGATCGTCGTACTCGTCCTGTTCGCACTGATGCTCACGAAGGCGCCGACCAATCCGCTGCCCGACCTCACCACCGGTCGGAGCCCGTTCGCGGCCGTGGTCGCGGCGGTCCTCGCGCTGGTCCTCGGCTCCGGCATCGTACTTGCCTTTGGCAACGAGAAGATCAAGCCGGTGCCGGACGGATCGGCGCAGGCTGTCGGCACGAGTGTGTTCAAGACCTGGGTGCTCCCGTTCGAGGTCCTCTCGGTTCTCCTGCTGGCGGCGCTGATCGGAGCGATCGCCCTGTCGGTGCGGAAGAAGGAGGACTGACGTGCCGCTGATCCTCCCACTGCTGCTGGCCGTCGTCCTGTTCTGCATCGGTGTGTACGGCGTGCTCGCCCGCCGCAACCTGATCACCATGCTGATGTCGTTCGAGCTGATGCTGAACGCCGTGAACCTCAACCTGGTCGCCTTCGACGCGTGGCGGGTCGACGAAGCCACCGGTCAGACGCTCGCGGTCTTCGTGATCACGCTGGCCGCCGCCGAAATCGGTCTCGGGCTGGCGATCGTCCTGCTGCTGTTCCGCGGTCACGGCCACGTCGACGCCGACGCTGCCCGGGACCTGGTGGAGCAGGAGGAGCCGTCATGATCGCCACCGTCTGGCGGGTCGTCGGTGTCGGGTTCTCACTGCTGATCCTGTTGTTCGCGGTGCTGCTGCATGGCGTCAGCCCGGACCAGGCAGCCTTCCTGAACTCGCAGGTCGGCGACCTCACGATCGGCTTCGCCGTGCGCACCGACGACCTGACGGTTCTGCTCCTGACAGTCGTCGGGGTGATCGCGACGTGCGTCCAGGTCTACTCCCTCGGATACCTGCAGGAGCGCCCGGCGTCGTACCACGCGCTGGTCACCTTGTTCACCGCGGCGATGGTTCTCGTGGTGGTCTCGGACAGCCTGTTCCTCCTGCTGATCGGGTGGGAGGTGATGGGCGCCTGCTCGTACCTGCTGATCGGTCACTACTGGGAACGCCGGGACGCCCGGTCCGGTGCGGTGAAGGCGTTCCTGATGACGCGGTTCGCGGACGTCGGTTTCCTGTTCGGAATCTTCGTGCTCGGTGTCGGCGCGCACACTTTCCGGATTTCCGACCTCGATCCGGCGAAGATCTCGCCCGCGGTGCTGACCACCGGAACGTTGCTGCTGCTGGTCGGCGTGGTCGGAAAATCCGCGCAGGTTCCGCTGCAGACCTGGCTCCCGGACGCGATGCCCGGTCCGAGTCCGGTCAGTGCGCTGATCCACGCGGCGACGATGGTCGCGGCCGGCGTTTTCCTGATCGCCCGGATGTACAACGTTTTCTCCGCGGCGCACACGACGCTCACGGTGCTCGCGATCGTCGCCTGCGTGACGATGCTGTTTTCCGCGCTCTGTGCGATGGCGGCGGTCGAGGTGAAGCGGGTGCTCGCCTGGTCGACGGTCAGCCAGCTCGCGATCATGTTCTCCGCGCTGTCCCTCGGTACGGCGGACGGCCGGCACGCCGCGCTCTTCCACCTCGTCACGCACGCCGCGTTCAAGGGTCTGCTGTTCCTCTGCGCCGGCGTGCTCCTGCACCAGGTCGGCAGCGCGGCCATCGTCGTCCTTCGTCGGTACACCCGCCGCGGCCGGTTGCGGAAAGCGCTGCGGGTCACTTTCGTGACGATGACGATCGGGCTCGCCTCGCTGGCCGGCGTACCGGGGTTCGCCGGGTTCTTCTCCAAGGACGCCGTGATCGACGCGGCCTGGGAGAAGGCGCGGGACGGTTCGGTGGTCGGGTGGGTCGTACTGGTCTCGGTCTGCGTGACGGCGGCGTTCACCGCGTTCTACTGCATGCGGCTGTGGCTGTGGGTGTTCTTCCGGACGCCCGCGCTGGCCGCCGGCGCCGAGGCCTTCGAGGGAGGTGACGCGTCCGGGGAGCTGGACGATCCCGACACCTCGAAGCTGCGCGACGCGCCCTGGGTGATGCTCGCACCACTCGTCCTGCTCGCCATCGGCGCCATCACTCTCGGGTACGCCGATGGCGCGCACCTCAACTGGGTGATCGGGCTGGTGTCCACCGCGCTCGTGGTGCTCGGAGCGCTGCCGGCGTACTCGTTGTGGCGCCGCGGTGCGGATCCGCGGCCGGTTCTCCTGGAGCGTGAGTTCGGCGTGGACCCGGCGTACCACGCGATGTTCGTCGTGCCGGTGCGGTGGTTGGCGAAGCTGACGGTCGCGGGCGATCGCGACGTCATCGGTGCTTATGTACGGGCGGCCGGTCGGTCGGGGACTCTGGTGTCGCAAGGGTTCCGGCGGCTGCAGACCGGCAACGTGCAGACCTATCTGACCGCGGCCGTGATCGGTGTCGTCGCGCTGGCCGTGCTGGCGGGGGTGATCGGCTCGTGAACGCGATCCTGCTCGCCGTACTGGCGCTTCCGCTCCTCGCTGCGATGGCGTTGTGGGCGATTCCGCCGACGATCGGGGACCGCCTGGCCGCGAAGTACGGCTCGGTGATCTCGGGGCTGGTGCTGGTCGGGTCGGTGCTGCTCTGGCCGCGGACGAGTGGTGGTTGGTTCGCCTACGTACCACGGAACGGCCCGACCACCGACATCAACGTCGCGTGGATCCCGTCGCTCGGCGTCCGGTTCCACGTCGGCGTCGACTCGATCTCGGCGCCGCTGATCGTGCTGACCGCGCTGCTGACCTTCCTGTGCTGCCTGTACTCGCTGAAGATCACCCCGAGGATCGGCCGGACCCGCTCGCTGATCGCGCTGCTGCTGGTGATCGAGACCGGTGTGATCGGGACGTTCTCGGCGCTCGACCTGGTGCTGTTCTTCGTCTGCTTCGAGATCGTGCTGATCCCGATGTGGCTGGTGATCGACATCTGGGGCGACCACCACGACCCGGCCGGACGGAAGCGGGCCGCGACCACGTTCATCCTGATGACGGTGCTCGGGTCGGCGTTGATGCTGCTCGGGTTCCTGCTGGTCCAGCGGGTCGCCGGGACGTTCGACATCGTCCAGCTGACCGCCGCGCCGGTGCGTGGCGGGCACGGGGTCCCGTTGGCCGCGGCGCTGTTGATCGCGATCGGGCTGGCGGTGAAGGTGCCGCTCTGGCCGCTGCACATCTGGCTGCCGGACGCGCACGCGAAGGCGCCGACGGTGGGATCGGTGCTGCTCGCCGGCGTCCTGCTGAAGCTGGGCACGTACGGTCTGATCCGGATCCTGGTGCCGATCCTTCCGGACGCGACCGCGACCATCGCGCCGTACCTGGGGGCCTTCGCGACCGTGGCGGTCGTCGCCGGGTCGCTGGCCTGTCTGGCTCAGACCGACGTGAAGCGGCTGATCGCGTACTCGAGCGTCGGGCACATGGGCTTCATCGTGCTCGGCATCGCGACGATGTCACCGGCCGGTCTGCGCGGGGCGTTGTTCGCGAACATCGCGCACGGCGTGATCACCGGCCTGCTGTTCTTCCTCGCCGGAGCGATCAAGGACCGGCACGACACCAGCGACCTGCGAGCGATCGGGCGGGCCCTGTACGCGCGGTTGCCGCGGATCGCAGGCCTGCTGACGTTCGCCTGCCTGGCGTCGCTCGGCCTGCCCGGGCTGGCCGGGTTCTGGGGCGAGATGCTGGTGCTGCTCGGGGCGTACGACCCGGCGCCGTGGTTGCCGCGGACAACTTTCCTGGTGTTCATGGTGGTCGCCGGGGTCGGCACGGTCCTGACCGCGGCGTACTTCCTGCGGCTGATCCGCAACCTCTGCCAGGGTGACCCGGCGGAGTACCCGCGGACCGCCTTCGCGGTCGACCTCAGCGGTATCGAGCTGATCACCTGGACTCCGCTGATCACACTGACCGTCCTGCTCGGCGTCTGGCCCGGCCTTCTTCTGCAGCAGTGGGGGGCGTTGTGAGTCTGACGTGGACCGACTGGCAGGCGATCGCGGTGCCCGTGGTGCTGGCGATCGGCGCTGTCGCCGTACTGCTGATCGACAGTTTCTGGAAGAGTGCCTCGGCCGAGCTCCGGCATACCGTGGTCACCTTGCTGACCAGCGCGGTGATCCTGTTCGGGCTGGTGTTCGTGTGGGCACACCGGGGCGACTTCAAGCCCGCGTTCTGCCAGCCGGCGGTCGAAGGGCCGGCGCGGTGCAGTCTGGTCTTCGAGCCGTTGACGGCCGGGTTGTGGGCGGTGCTTCTGGTCGGTGGGCTCGGAGTGGTCGGCCTGTCGGCGTACCGGTTGCTGGCCGCCGACATACCGATCGGGGAGTACCACTTCCTGCTGCTGAGCGCGTTGACCGGTGCCACCGTGCTGGCCGGCGCGCGGGATCTCGCGACGCTGGTGATCGCGCTCGAGGTGGTGTCGCTGCCGAGCTTCGCGATGGTCGCGCTCCGACGGGACCGGCGCGGCTCCGAGGGCGCGATGAAGGCGTTCCTGGTCTCGGTGCTGTCGACCGCGGTGATGCTCTTCGGCGTCTCCTACCTGTACGGCGTGACCGGTTCGCTGTACCTCAACACGGTGGCTAACCGGTTGGTCGGACTGGACCCGGATCTGCGCCGCGTCGCGTTCGCGGCCGGTCTGTTCGTGATGGTCGGGTTCGCGTTCAAGATCGCCGCGGTGCCCTTCCACGCCTGGCTTCCGGACACGTACGTCGGGGCGCCGGTCGAGGTCACCACGTTCCTCGCGGTGGTGTCGAAGTCGGCCGGGGTCGCGGGACTTCTGGTGCTTGTGACATCTGGGATCGCGCCGGCCGGGTCAGAACTGCGGACGGCGGTCGCGATCCTCGCCGCCGTCACGATGACGGTCGGCAACCTGGCCGCGCTGCGTCAGGTCGAGGCGGTCCGCCTGCTCGCCTGGTCCTCGATCGGACAGGTCGGTTTCCTGCTCGCGCCGCTGGCCGTCGGTGACGCGCAGGCAGTCGTCGGCTACCTCGCGGCGTACGTCGTGGTCACGCTGGGAGCCTTCGGTGCGGTCGCCGTCGTGCAACGGCACCGGCCCGGCGGTCTGCTCAGCGACTACCGCGGCATGGTCCGCTCCGAGCCCGGGCTGGCCGCTGCCCTGATCTTCTTCCTCGTCGTCCTGGCCGGTCTCCCGCCGGGGCTCGCGGGCCTGTTCACCAAGTTCGCCGCGTTCCAGGCCGTCATCGACGCCCACCTCGGCTGGCTCGCGATCGTGATGGCGATCAACGTGATGATCGGGCTCGCCGTCTACCTCCGCTGGGTCGCCGAGCTCTTCCGGCTGCCCGCCGACGACCCGTTCTCGGTCGACATCGAGACGCCGGCCGTCGCGATGATCTCCTTGTGCGCCGCGGTCACCGCTGTCGTCTCGGTCCTCCCCAGCATTCTGTTCACCCTCGCGACCTAGCCAGGAAGTCCTCGTACTGCGACCACACCCGTCGCCACAAGGCGTCGCGGTCGGCCTGGGAGTAATGGGGGAGCGGGAGCCGGAACACGTCGGCCAGTGCGGTGAAGTAGCTCCGGGGATCTTCGAGCAGCGTGTTGTCGACGCGGTCCGCGAACGTCTCGCTCAGTCCGACAGAACGCAGTACGACGACCGACTCCGGCGTACGCCGGAACGCCGACGCGACCCGGACGAACGGGGACGTGGGGTCGGCCGACAGATAGGCGTGCTGGTCGGCGAACGCGTCCAGCGTGACGGCGGCGGACTCGAAATCCATCCCGATCAGGTTCGCCCGCGGGTCGTGATCGAGACGCCAGCCATCAGTCTTCTCGGACCGGCGAAGCCGCAGCGTGAACGGGTACTGCGCTGCCTCGCCGGGCTCGAGCGGCATCGGCTGCCGCAGCCCGTCGCCGAGGCCGGCGTCCACGAGCCAGACCCGCTCCGGATCCTCGGCCAATCCGCTGACGGTGAGCACCAGATGACTGCCGTCAACGCCGCCGGGCCGGTTCACGGTCTGTACGCCGCCGCGGTGCATCCGCACGTCATACCCGAGCTCGGTGAGCAGCCGTGCGAAGGTCCCGTTCAGCTGGAAGCAGTACCCGCCTGCCTCGCGCGCGACGATCCGCTTCGCCACGTCCTCCGGATCCAACGGTCCGCCCGGGACGAGCTGATACTGCACCGTCTCGTACGGCACCTGATCGACGAACGCTTCGTGTAACTCGATCAACGCCTCCAGCCGCGGCGGCCCGTCGTACTGCTCAACCCCGATCCGCCGCAACAACCCAGCCGTATCCATGCGGCCTAGGCTAGATCGGGTCGTCGGCTGGACACGGCAGTGCCGGTCGGCCGCTGAGCTGGCAATGTATGGCCATGACCTCTGAGCGGATCTATGTCGGGAGCTACACCAGTCAGCCCGGTGGTGGGGACGGGATCGCGTTCGGGCCCCTGGACGCGATTGAGCCGGTGGTGACGACCGTCGACCCGTCGTTCCTGGTCAGGTCCGCGGACGGGCGGTTCCTCTACGCCACGAACGAGGAGGAGGGCGGTCAGGTCGCGGCGTTCGCGGTCCAGCCGGACAACGGGCTCGAGCTGCTCAACCAGCAGCCCACGAACGGCATGCACCCGTGCCACCTCGACATCGACCCCTCGGGCCGGTACCTGCTGTCGGCGAACTACTCGTCGGGGTCGGTCGCGATCCACCCGATCAACGACAACGGTGCTCTCGGCGACGCGACGCAGTACCTGCAGCGGGAGGGCTCCGGGCCGAACCAGGAACGCCAGGAGGGTCCGCACGCGCACCAGATCGCGTTCGACCCGGCCGGTGCCTACGTGTTCGACGTCGACCTCGGGTCCGACACGGTCTACTCCTCGACGCTGACCGCGGACGGTCAGCTCGAAGAGGTCGACCGGCTGCACATCCACCCGGGCGCGGGCCCGCGGCACCTGGTGTTCCACCCGAGCGCGGGCGCGGCGTACGTGATCAACGAGCTCGACTCGACGCTGACCGTCTGCAATTACGCCGACGGGAAGCTGCAGATCGTGCAGACCGCCTCGACCCGGCCGGCCGACTCGCCGGGCGAGAACTTCCCGGCCGAGCTGCTGATCTCCGCCGACGGCCGGTTCCTGTACGGCTCGAACCGCGGCGACAACACGATCGCGGTCTTCGCGATCGCCGCCGACGGACAGAGCGTCGAGCTGGTGCAGACCATCTCGTCGGGCGGCGACTGGCCACGGCACCTGGCTTTCGGAAACGACGGGAAAACGTTGTACGCCGCGAACGAGCGCTCGGACCAGATCGTGACCTTCGCCATCGACGACAACGGCCAGCTGGCCGCTCACGGGGAGCCGGTCAGCTGGCCGAAGCCGGTCTGCGTACTGCCGATCTAGACGAGCTTCTCGAAGAAGAACTCGTGCTTGAGGAACGAGACGTCGTACTCGTGCCCCGGGTACGGCGGGTTCAGCTGCGACGCCTGGAACAACCGCCAGCCGTCCTTGAGCGCATCGAGCCCGGTCGCGTACGGCGGTTCGTCGCTGTCACCCGTGGTGGGGTGCGTCGCGCCCGTCCCGTCGTACTCCGACCAGCCGACCGTCCGCGCGTCCAGCGCCGAGGAGGCCAGGTAGAGCACCAGCACCTTCTGGCGAAGACCGGTCTGGACTGGGGTTTCCGCGGTGGAGGTCATGCCATCTCCTTCTTGCCGCCGGCGTGCGGGTTGTTGGCGCGGTCGGCGACCACCCGCTGCGGGCGGTTCGAGACGCGGGTGACCCAGTAGTTCGGGTCGTAGGTGTCGTCGCCGCTCAGGGCGCGCCACATCAGGATGCGGTTGTACCGCTCGAGCCGGCCGGTGGCGTTCTCGTACCAGGGAAAGTTCTGCTCGAGCTCGGCCGCGACCGCGTCGTCGTACAGGTCGTCGGTGTTCCAGAGCCGGACCTGACGGACGGTCGGGTTGAACCGGATCTTGAACATGTAGCGGTCGAGGTCGCTGTCGTTCTTGCGGCCGCCGTGCCAGATGCCGTGGTGCAGGAACTGCACGGTGCCGGCCGGGCAGACCAGCCGGGTCTGGCCGAGCAGGTTCTGGTAGCGACCGGTGTCGGACTCGTTGGTCCGGCGCAGGTGGCTGCCGGGAACGCTGAGCGTGCCGCCCATCTCGAGCGTCACGTCCTGCGGGTAGTACATGAGCTGTACGTCGAAGGCGTCGGTGCGGACGTCGATGATCGCGTCACCGTGCAGGTTCTGCGCCTCGCCCTCGTGCGCCTTGCGGATGTGGACCGCGTGGTGGTCCACGGTCGGCTCGGGACCGACCAGACTGTGGATCGCGCCTGCCACCTCGGGCAGTTGCACCAGCCGCTGGACGAAGTCGCTGTCCATGAACGCCTCCGACAACGGGGTGCCGTACGGAACCCCCGGAATGCCGTTCTTCAGGACCTCGATCGCCTGCTGGTTCATCTCGTCCGGTACGACGGCGTCCATCCGGAGTGCGCCGGTCGCGACGAAATGCGCCACCTGGACGGAGGTGAGCAGATGCTTGCGATGCGGATGGGGCATGGAGACTCCCTGTTCGCGGTAGTGGTCACTACTCCTCCAGGCTAGGTGGGAAGAACGTGTGAGCGCGTGGGCTGTGATCACTACTAGTGGTAATTTTTCACCATGATCGAACTGCACCTGCAGACCCCGCCGGAGGTCGTGAACGCCGGCGCGGGCATCCACGGAGTCCGGAAACTGCGCGACCTCTTCCGCCTCCCGGACCTCTGGCAGCTGCACCTGTACAACTACTCCGCCGAGCTGACCCTGTTCGGTACGACGTATTCCGTCGCGCCCGGGTACGTCTCACTGACGCCGGCCGGAACGCAGGTGCAGTTCGACTACCGCGGCCGTTCGGAACATCTGTACGCGCATTTCCGGCCGGTCGAGATCGGCGAGCCGTCGTACGTTCCGGTGGTCCAGGACGCAGGCGATGCCGCGCCGCTGCTGTCGCGACTGCTGCGCTCCGCGATCGAGTCCTCCCCGTCCGGTTCGGCCCGCACCACCGCGGAGGTCTGGACCGCGCTCTGGCGGATCGCCGAACTGACCCCGGCCACCACGGAGGCCGGTCACCCGGCCGTGTCCACCGCGATCGCGCACATCGAGGCCAACCTCGCGCAGCCGCTCGCCGTACCCGACCTGGCTCGGCTGGCCGGCGTTTCGCACAACCACCTGACCCGCCTGTTCCAGGCCGAGACCGGGCAGACCGTGATCGCCTACGTCCGGACCCGCCGGATGGCACGCGCCCGGCACCTGCTCGTGTCGTCGACGCTGTCGATCCCGGCGATCGCGGCCTCTGTGGGCGTCCCCGATCTGCAGGCGTTCAACAAGACGTGCCGGCGGGAGTTGGGGGCGTCGCCGCGCTCGGTGCGTAATGCCATGGCCGGGAGCGGGACGGGAGGTTAGCGTGCGGGACGTGTACGAACTGATCCCGGTCGCCGACGGTCCGCAGTACGACGAAGAGGCTGAGCAGCGCTTCAGCGAGGAGTGGCCGGAGTTCATCTTCCACGACGTCGAGGTGGGGCGCTGGCGGGACCGGCGGCTGGAGTACTTCCCCGAGTGGGAGTTCTACCTGGTGTCGTCGGACGAGCGGCTGATCGCCGGGTGCTGGGGCGTGCCGCTCCCGTGGGACGGGACGGTGGCGGACCTGCCCGGTGGGTTCACCGACTCGCTGGCGCGGGCGGTGACGTCGTACGAGGCGGGCGTCGTACCGAACACCTTCGTACTGATGGCGGCCGCCGTCCGCTCCGACGAGCAGGGGCAGGGCCACGCCGGCCGCGTCATCACCGCCGTCCGCGACCGCGCCATCGCCGGCGGTCTGGCGCACGTCATCGCCCCCGTCCGCCCGACGCTGAAGTCGAGCTACCCGCTGACGCCCATCGAAACCTTCATGACCTGGACCCGCGACGACGGCCTCCCACTCGACCCCTGGCTCCGCACCCACGTCCGCCTCGGCGCCACCCTCCTCGCCCCGGCCCCCGCCTCCCAAACCATGACCGGCACCGTCACCGACTGGGAACAGTGGACCAAAATGCCCTTCCCCTCCACCGGCACCTACACCATCCCCGCCGGCCTAACCACCCTAGAAATCAACCGCGAGTCCAACTCAGGCACCTACAAAGAACCCAACATCTGGCTCCGCCACGCCTAGTCCGCAGGCTTCCGGCGCGCACCTTCAGGCGTGAACCGCATCGACTCGACGAGGGGCACTCCACACCGGGCCGCCAACACAGCCTGATCGCTCGCGACGTGGAACCAGACGATCGCCTCTCCGGGCCGGCCGTAGCCGATCGCCTCCTTGACGACACCTCCGATCTGCACACTCGGCTCACCGAGCTGAGCGAGGACGTCGGTCCACGAGCGATCGCTCGCGCAGTACTCCGTCAGTTGCCCGCGAAGGTCGCCGTACTCGGCCTCGCTGAGCGTCCGGTCAAGCGACAGCCAGCCGTGCTGGTGCGCGTAGTCGGCGTACACCGAGGCAACGGCGCCGGTGCGGTCTCCCGGCAGCACCGTCTGCACCATTCCAGTGACGCCGATGGATGACCACGCACCGGCGGCCTCCAGCGCCCCGCGCCACGTACGACGGTCGCCGGTCTCCGTCACGTACACGACCCGGTCGAGCATGTAGTCCAGACCGAGCTCACCGCCGTGCATTCCCGGTCGACGGATCGCGTTGCTCAGCCCTTCGATGAAGTGCTGCTGGATCTGTTCGACCGTGAGCATCTAGCGGACCGCCAGGGCGGCCAGACCGGTGGTGAGGATGCCTTTGGTTACTTCGAGGCAGTAGGGCTCGTCGGGGCCGGTGATGGCTTGGTGGGACCAGCCGATGACGTCTTCGAAGGCTCGGACGTGGCGGTAGTAGTGAACGGCGTCCTCGTCGAGCACGTGCGGGCCGTATCCGGTCAGGAACGCGGCGCGTTGGGCGGCGGTCGTCGGGCCCACGTCGCCCATGCCGCCGAGCATGAACATCAGGTCCTGCTCGCGCGGCGCGTAGATCACGTCGTCCCAGTCGATGAGGTGCAGCGCGTCGTCGACCAGGACGTTGCCGATATGCGGATCCCCATGACACACGACCCGCGGTCCACTCGGTGCCGGCGGACGATTGGTGAGCAGATCCGCGATGACCCCGTCGTACTGCTTCCACACCGCGGCCAACTCCTCCTCGACCTCCCCCTCGGGAGTCTCGAGCCGCCTGCGGACCTCCTCCGCCAGCGCAGGCGTCCGCGCGTCGATGTGGCTGTGCTTGGGCAACGCGTCCCGCAACCGCATCGGCGGCTCCGAGTCATGCACCCGCCTCAGCAGTACGCCGTACTCCGCCCACTGCTCGTCCGTCAGCCCGGTGTCGGCCGCTCGCACACCGTCGATCCACGGCGTGACCGTCAGCCGCTTCTTGTTCCCGTGGAACGTCCACAGGCCGCCCTCGGTGGTCCGGATCATCTCCGGTACGCCGGGCAGACCGCTGTCCGCGAGGAACGCCGCGACCTGATGACCCGTGTTCGTCCCGGCGCCGCTCCACTTCACGGCGTACGAGTTGGTCGCCGTACTCATCTTCCAGACCTGCGCGGCGACGTCCGCCCCGTCCGCGACCGGTGTGAGCTCCACCACCTCGAGCCCGAAGTCCGCCAGCAACCACTTCCGCAGCAACGTGTCACCCACGCCCGCCAGCATGCCCGGCAACCGGCCCGGTGGCGAGCCGATTACCGAGCCGATCACCGGGCCTGCTGTGGGCGCTGTGGGTGCCTGTGGTGCTGTGGGTCAGCGGTAGTTCACGAACTGGACCGCGAAGTCGTAGTCCTGGCCCTTGACCAGCGCTTGGACCGCCTGCAGGTCGTCACGGCTCTTGCTGGACACCCGCAGCTCGTCGCCCTGGATCTGCGCCTTGACGCCCTTCGGGCCCTCGTCACGGATCAGCTTCGAGATCTTCTTCGCGTTCTCCTGCGTGATCCCGGCGTCGATCGTGGCGTTGATCTTGTAGATCTTCCCGGACAGCTTCGGCTCGTCGGCCTCCAGCCCCTTGAGCGAGATCTGCCGCTTCACCAGCTTGTCCTTGAACACGTCCAGCACGGCGTTCACCCGCTCCTCGGTGTTCGCCTGCATGTCGATCGCCTCACCGGACCACTTGATCCCGGCGTCGACGTTCTTGAAGTCGAACCGCTGGCTGATCTCCTTCGCCGCCTGGTTCACGGCGTTGTCCACCTCCTGGTGATCCACCTTGTTCACGATGTCGAAGGAGGACTCCGAAGCCATGGCACTTCCTTTCCGATTTGCTGTCAGGGCCACTACCTGTTGTATCGTCTCCCACGCCGGTTCACGAACCGGCAGCCACCCTGGCGGGTTGCCCGAGCGGCCAAAGGGAGCAGACTGTAAATCTGTCGGCTTATGCCTACGCAGGTTCGAACCCTGCACCCGCCACGAGTGCGAGAAAGTGGCCCGTGACCTGCGAAAACGCAGCTCACGGGCCATTTTCGTATCTGGTGGTCGACGGCGCGATCAGGCTCTCGTGCCGCGCTCGATTCGGTACAGGACGTTGGGGCGCAGCGGGCCTTCGGGTTCGGTGGGGTCGTCGAAGTCGTCGGCTGGGTTTCGGGTCATGCCGATCCGGCGCATTACTGCTTGGGAACGGACGTTGGTGGCAGTCGTCACTGCCAGGATCTCGGGGAGTTCAAGCGTCTCGAAGCCGAAGGCCAGGCCGGCCAAGGCGGCCTCGGTGGCGTAACCGTGGCCCCAGGCCGAGCGTGCGAGCCGCCAACCGATCTCCACGCCCGTGAACGGCATGCCGTCATCCACCGGGTCCAAGCCCGCGAAGCCGATGAACTCGCCGGTGGCTTGCACCTCAACCGCCCACCATCCGAAGCCTCGCTGGTCGAAGTCGGCCTGGAACTGCGCCACGGAGGCATCGCTCTGTTCGCGGGTCAGCAGGTCGCCCAGGTGCTCCCGGACCTCGGGATCAGCATTCATCGCCGCCCACGGTTCAAGGTCGGACTCTTGCCATCGACGGAGCACGAGGCGATCGGTACGCAGTTCAGCCATGCGGCCAGCCAACGCGAGCGCCGTACCCCAGGCAATCCATTTTCCTCGCGACGACTGAGCCGGCCGGCGCGCCCGGGTCTGGAGCCCGCCCGAGCGAGAGCAGGTGTTGTTCCTGGTCTATTCGCCCTTGTAGCAGAGGCAGAACGGATGGCCGGCTGGGTCGGTGTACACGGGGCAACTGCCGCCCTGCGGTGGTAGCAAGGTCCCGCCGAGCTCGAGGGCGAGGCGTTCATTCTCGGCGCGGTTGTCGACGCCGATGTCGAAATGCATCTGCGGCGGATAGGCGGGGTCGGGCCACCGCGGTGGTTGGTACGTCGGGACGCGCTGCAGCGCGAGCATCGGGAGCCGGTCGTCGTCGCGGGCGATCACGATGCGGTCGGGTGACTTCTCAACGGTACGGGGCATGTCCAGTACGCCGCTCCAGAAGCGCGCCAGGGATACCGGCTCCGCGCAGTCGATCACCACGCGGATGAGCGTGCCGAGTCGGTCCGTGGGTTCGGTGCGGCCGGGGTAGAGGCAGAAGGGGTGGCCCACCGGGTCGGCGTACACGCGCCAGCCGGGGAACTCCTCCAGCTTCGTCGCCCCGTACTCCAGTACCGCCCGCCCGGCGGCATCCAGGTCCGCGACCTGTACGTCGAGATGGATCTGCGTCGGCCGCGCGGGGTCGCGCCAGCGCGGCGGCCGCATCGCGCCCTCACCAGGCCCGACCCGTCCGTCGGTGAGCATCGCGTAGAACCCGCGAAGCTCGTCCTCCCGCTCCTCGGGACAGCCGACGACGACCCAGAACCGTCCGTCCTGTTCGTCGGGGTCGACCGACGTACCGACCACCTTGGTGGCCTCGTCGAGCACCACGCTGACAAATGCCTGCCCACGGTCGCCGTCGAGGACAACGCGGACCAGACGTTCGTTGACCTGCCGCGCACTGCTCACCGTCCGATCCGAACCCGCAAACTCCTCCACCCTTGGGCGCCACGTCGCGTCGATCCACGGACCCGGATCCCATCCGCCGAAGTCGCTGACCGCGTTAGCTGCCGGAACGTCGGCCTGCTCCAACGCGTCAACCCACCGGCATGCGACGTCAACGGGATCTTGAGGCATCTCGGCAGTCTGACCCTGGCCGGCCAGCCGATCAAGGCCTGGAACCCGCCCCCAGCCGCGCTCGCTCAACTCGGCGGGGTTATCGCTCTCGGGGAGCGTTCCCTACTCGGCGAGGGCTGCCGCTTTCTGTGTGTGGTGATGTCTCGGGCGTCCGGACGGCGGTGATTGGGGTGTCGATCAGGCGGCGCAGTCTTTCGAGGTCGGCATCGTGGGACTGCTCTTGTGATGCGGCGATGGTCAGGGCCGGGAGGACGAGACCTTCCGGTACGTCGGATTCGCGCCAGAGCTGGTGTGCCTTCTCGAGGGTCTGGTCGAACTCGGTCTGCACGTAGGCGCGGGAGTCGACTGTTCCGTGGAGTGCGTGATTGTCCACGGCGTCCGCGGTGTGGGCGAGGCGTTCCAGGGTGATGAGGCGTTCGGCCAGGAGGGGTTTGCCGGGTGGTTCTGCGGCGAGGCGGCGTACCGCTTGGGTTGCGGCGGCTCGGGCCTGGTCGGTGAGGCCGCCGGTGACGCGCCCGCCGTCGGCCGGGTCGACTGTGGTGGGATCCGGGAAGAGGTGCCGGCGGCCGTTGCTGTTGGCAATGGATTCGTAGCGTTCGATGGCGATTCGCAGCTGGTCGCGGGCGTCTGGCGGTGCGTCGGGGTAGTCGAGGTCGGACGCGCGGTTGTCGATTTGTTCGAGGGCTTGGACTCGTTGCGATCGGGCGGCTCGGTCGGCGGGGGATTCCGGCTCGCCTGATGGGACGTTGTCGAGTTCGGCTCGGCGTACGGCGGCTCGGATGTGGTCTGTGGTTGGGGAGTCGATGGTTCTGGGCTGCGTGGCGACTGTTTCGGCCTGCATGGTCAGTTGGGTCATGAGGTAGCGGGTGATTGCCCGGTGTTCGAGGAGTTCGGTCTGGTTGACGGCGCGGACTGCCTTGTTGGATTCCAGGCCTTCGTGGACACCTAGCTCGCGGCGGCGGAACCGATAGCGGGCGGCTGGCGTCGCGGTCATCGAACCCACCGCGCCGGCGCCGGTCAGGACCACCGCGAGGCCCGGCAGGTCGAAGACGAGGTCGAGACCGACCGCACCGGTCACCCCACCGAGCGAACCCGCGGCCGCCTGGACGGCGTACGCCGACAGCGGTGCACGCGCCGGCGGACGGGGACCGGTCGGTGGGGTGGTGACTGTTGGGAGGCCGTGCGCTGCAGCCTTGGTCGACAGGTCCGACGGCAGACCGGCCAGCTGCTCCAATTGGTCGGCGAGCTCGCGGAACGCGCGCAGTCGCGGCTCCACTGTTCCAGCGAGGGCTGCTGCCTGAGCGGCCTCCTGGTGGGTGCGTGACCACTGCTTCGAGGCGTCGCGCGCAGGTTCGTCGCGGTTGAGGAAGTACTTGTCGCCCATCGCACCGGTCAGCGCGCCGAGCAGCCCCGGGCCGGCGGCCGCCAGCATGCTCTGCAGTTCGGGGCTGACGTGCCGCGCAAGCGCAGTCGGCTCCGCGCCGCTCGTACGACGCCCTCCGAGCAACGCCCGTCGCGCAGTACCTGACACGTTCTCGATCAACTGAGCAGCCAGACTGACCGTAAACGGCGGAGACCCCGGAACCTGCACAACTCCTGACGTCCCACAGACTGCCGTGCCTGCCGCGCCTGCCGCGTCACCGACCGTCCCGCCTTCCGCGCCAGCGACCGCCGCGCCTGTCGCGTCACCGACTGTCGGGCTTGCCGGCTCACCCGGTTGCTGGGCTGGCGGTGCGTGGGGTGCTGCGGATGTCGGGACGTTCTGGGGAGCGGCGTGGGTTGGAGTGTCTGGTGTGGCAAGGGCCGTGAGGGCGCGGGTCAAGCGGGTTTGGAGGTCGGCGATTTCGGTGGTCAGTTGGTTGGCGTAGAGGGTCGGGTCGGAGAGGCGGAGGCGTTCCGTGGCGTCGATGCGGCGGAGGCGGAAATCGAGTTTCTTCGTGTCGACGAGGCGTTCCGCGAGGGACTTGGCGAGGGCGGACGACGCGATGACCATGGCGGTCGACAGCGCCGGTACACCGAAGGGCGTGAGCGCGCCCGCGACCGCGGCCGTGGCGAGCGTCGGCATCGTGTGCCGGCGGAGGTAGTTCCGCCACGCCGTTGCCCGCGGCATCTTCTGCTCCGGCGGCCGGAAAGTTTCCGCACCGTCGATCAGACCGAGCAGTCCGGGATGCTCGTACTCGCGTTGTTTCCGTTCCGCCGCGTACGCCGGTTTCCGTCCGGTCATTTTCTGCCGGTCCAGACGCCGCTCGGCGAACGAACCGACGCTCGCGTTCACGATCGTCGGAATCGCGATCCCGAGACCCACGAGCGGGTTGCCAGTGAACGCCGCCGCCGCGGTGCCGATCACCACGCCGGACACCCCCGAGCCCCCGACTGCCTTCGCGAAGTACCCCTGCTGATCCACCCGATCTTCGAGCGGCCGCCGCGCCGGATCCGCGGCTCGGTCGAGAATCTCCCGCTCTTCCGCGGTCAGCAACGCCCGCAGCAACTCAGCATTCGGCTGCCCGTCGGCCACCCCCATGGTGAGCGCAAGCCCCCGGATCTTCTGACGCTCCGCGGCCCCGGGCCGCGTTCGTTCCGCCGCCAGGGCTCCTCGCTGCCGAAGCTCAGCCCGATACCCGGCATCAACCGGCCGCTGTACGGCGTCGACGTCAGGCGTACCGCCGGGCCCGAACACCCGCTCGTCGTCTGCGCTCTTGCTGCGCAGGACCGCTGCGGCTTCGGCCAGGCCGCGGGCGAGGGCTGGCGCGACATCGTTTTCCGGAAGACGTTCCGAGAGTTTCAGGTCGACGGTCGGTACGCCGTTCTCGTCGTCCACGGAGTACTCGAGGGTCACACCCGGCGCGAGCGGACCGACCCGCTTGATCAACCGAAACGTCTCAGCCCTGCCGGTCGTGATCGTGTACACGCCATTGCCGTCGTGCCGCACGTCGCCGAGATCGACAGCCAGTTGCTCGGGGTCGTCCAGCAAGCGTCCCGACTCGGCACTCACCATCACCCATCCGGGAATGAAACGCGCCGACCGGTGCCACAACCACTCGGCTGTCACTACCAGTCCCCTCGTTGAGTTAGGCAACCCTAACTTAACTGGCCACTGGTGTGAACAGTGGGACCGGAGGCGCCGAAGGAGCCCTGTGGATAACCCGAGCGAGGGCGGTTTTGTGGTGTGAGCTGTCACGTGGCGACGATCAGATGAACGGATGTGATGTAGATGGCGGGCAACGGTGACAGGCCATCAGGGCGGTCGGACCTGACGCTGTCCGACCTCGCGGCGATTCAGCACGCGATGGACGGACTGCGTCAGACTTCGGCACGTCCGGCCACGACTGGGGTTCGGCCGAGTTTCCCTGACCTGGAGGCCTGGGTGCACGAGTTCTTCGTGCTCACATTCGGTCGGGGTCCGGAGCAGGCGCGATGGTGTGCCATGTGGTGGGATCACCCCGAGGCGGTACTCCGGCTGAGCGCGCTGTGGCGTACGTGGGAGACCGCCTCGCTGGATCCGGTGTACGGCATAGCCGGCTGGATTCATGATCACCTCGATCCCAACCTTGCTGTGCTGTTCGGTGCTGAAGGTCCCTTCGCCCAGTGTGCTGATGGGCAGCACGTCCCACCGACGACATTGCCGGTCAGCCCGCCACCAGATGACTTCGGCCATGCGCCACAGCACTGGTGGGAGGTTCTGAACGAGGACGACAGGTGACCCCGGTCGAACTCCGTCGGCAGGAGTTTCTCGACGCACTGACACGGTTGGGCACCTGGCTGGGTTCAGAAGGTATTGAATACCGCATCATCGGTGGCCTCGCCGTCGCCGCGCACATCGACGAGGGCCGCTCCCTGGACTTCGACCGCGGCGGCGCGGCCAACCCGACGCAGCGCATTCCGGATGTGGACCTGCTGGTGCCGCGTCATCGGCTCACCGACGTCAAGTCGTACGCTGCAACGGCGAGGAACGGCGTACCGCCGTTCAAGGTCGATACTGTCGCGGCGGACGTTTATGTCGACTTTCGCCCGGACCGAGAAAAGTCCTACCTGACGCACCGTCAGATGATGTTCCCAGTCCCGAGCAGACTCTTCCGGTCACGCACGGCGAACCTGCTCGGTCGGCCGATTGAAACCATCGATCCGCGGACCTTGCTCCATACGTTCGGGACAATCGGTGGCGTCGTTCGGCAGAAGGATGTGCCGAAGATGATCCGGCTGGCCGAGGCGATCGGGAGTGGCAGGGCGCTCAGTTGGCAGACCGAGCGAGACTGCGAGGTCTTCGGCAGGTTCATGCTGGCGCGCAAGCGGCAGTCGCCGGCGTTCATCGCGGCGAAGGCCGGCTGGGAAGGTGCTCTGGACGTTCTGCCTCCGAAGACCGCAGGAAGGTTGAGCCAGCGACTTTCGCCCGCGGCGCAGCGAGTGATGGGGCAGATGAATCGGACCGGTGCCCAGGATGGCCGCGGGCTGGGGCGCTAGCCGATCTGATCGGGTGACTGGAGTTGGGCCAGTAGGCCGATGTGGTCCGAGACGTGTCCGGGACCGCTGGGTAGGCGGTGCTTGTCGGTGAAGACGAGGGCGGTGTGTTCGACCTTGATGGTCGGCGTGACGAAGATGAAGTCGATGCACTGGGGCGTGCTACCCGGCGGGAGGTAGTCCGCGTGGAAGGTGGGCGGGCAGTCGCCGTCGAAGGCGTCGCGCAGGCCGAACTCGGCGTAGAGCGGGCTCTCCCGGGAGATATTGAAATCGCCGCAGGCCACCGCGGGCGGAGTCGCCGACCGCGCGAGCATCCCGAGTTGCGCACGCTGCACCTCGAAGAAACGGTTTTCCGCCGACCAGTCGCCGTCCGTGTTGGCGACGGGGTGGACGTTGAGGATGCGGAGTCCGCCGGCCAACTCGGTTGCCAGTACGCCGCTCTGCAGCGCATTGAGACGCGCACGCCAGGGGATGCCCGCGTGGCGAGAAGGTTGCGGGAGGCGGGCGTAGGTGACGCGTGTGAACGGCAGTCGGGACAGCGTGACCAGGCCGCCTGCCGGGCCGATGAGTGACGGGCGGTAGGCGGCGTACGGGAACGTTTTCCTCAGGCGCGCGAGTTGGCGATAGGTGAGGACTTCCTGGAGGCACGCCACGTCGATGGTCGAGTCGGCGAGCTCGGTGGCGATCGCGGTGTGGCGCTCGGCGATCCGCGTTCCGGGCAGTGGGAGGCCGCGGGTGTTGAGGGTGGCGAGGGTGAGTCGCGTGGTCATGGTGCGGGTCATCGTACGGTTGACCCCGGGGGAATAAGGGCGGGACCGTCGCGGGTTGCGATGCTACGTCGGAGTGTTGAGGAAAGGCCGGAGGATGAAACCCACCGAGTTCGTGAAGGTCAACGGGCAGTTCTGGGGCGAGCACCTGAAGGGTGTGGCCGGGCATCTGCCGGTGAGCCACCGGACCGAGCTGCCGGGGCCGATGCTGTTCCCGCGGATGATGGTGCTGACCGAGACACCGGACTGGAACATCCTCGAGCTCGTCGGGCTGAGCCGCGAGTACCGGAGCCTCGAAGTACGCCGGCAGAAGCTGGGGAGGGTCGAGGAGTACTTCGGGCTGGGCGACGGCGGCACCGTGGTCGCGAATCTCGAGGGCGAGAACTGGTTCAAGGACGCGACGATCGCGACCCAGGCCGGACGGAACGCGCTGGACGAGCAGTTCCCGACCGCCGCGAACATGCTCGGAAACGAGGTGGTCGGCCCGGCGGACGAGCTGCTGCGGTTCGCGCCCGGAAACTACACGACCTTCGACCGGGCGCTGCTCGTGCACACCGCCGGCGGCTCGCTGCGGGCGCACTGGGTGTTCTTCGCGCTGGCCATCCACCGCTCGGAGCCGGCCGACAAGTACCTCGATTTCCTGCGCAGCTACACCAGCTCCCAACCGCACCTCGACCCGGCCGGCACGATCAGCCTGCCGGTCGACGCGGACACGCTGAAGGCCGACGCGTTCGAGAGCACGTACCTCGCGCACGGTCTGCAGGACTCGACTGTCGACGATTTCCTCGATCAGCACGAGAGCATCCTGTTGTCCGCGCTCGGCGCCACGAAGCTGGTCCGGCAGCCGGCGCTCGACGACGTACACCCTGACTTCATCCTCGAGCGCCCGGACGGCAGCCACATCGTCGGCCGGCTCGAGCTCCCGGTCGTCGACACGGTCAACGGAAAGAAGCGCCGCCGCGTTTTCCGTACGCCGGTCCAGGACAGCGCGGCCGAGCTCGCGCGCGCCGCGGAGTACCTCGCGAACCCGGAGCACCGTTCCCAGGTGAAGTCGAAGTACGACGTCGACGTGGCCGACCCGCGGCAGCTCGTGATCGTCGCGAGCCAGGAGCCGGTCCCGCCCACGGACGGCGTCGAGGTCGTCGACTACGACACGATCCTCCGACTGCACCTGGCCGCCGGCGCGTGACGCGGTACTTCGTCTACGGCCGGGACCGCTCCGGTTCCGGCGAGGTGAAGGCCCGGTTGACCGAGGAGCACTGGGCCTTCATGGACGGGTACGCCGCGGAGCTGATCGCCCGCGGCCCGACCCTCACTGAGGACCGGGAGGAGTCGACGGGCAGCCTGCACGTCGTCGACCTCCCGGACAGCGAGGCGCTGAAGACCTTCGTGTACGACGAGCCGTACTACCTCGGCGGCGCGTTCGACACGGTCGACGTCTACCGCTTCGCCGACCACACCGGCCGCACGATGTGGGAGTTCGCGACCGCGGTCGAGGGCTACGGCCGTTTCCTCGTCCTCACCAAGGACGCCCCGAAGCCACTCACCTCGGACCACCTGATCCTGTACGGCGACCTGCTCGACGGCGATCGCCACGTGGGCAGGGCCGCCTTGGTGGAAGCCCCGGACGCGGCGGCCGTCGCGCGGTTGATCGAGGCGGACGAGGCCGAAGTACACCCGTGGGAGTTCGGCGGCAGGCGGTAGCGAGTTGGCGACGTTCTCGCCTGGGTGACGGCTCGGATTCACCTCCGGCGCCCAGCGTGGACCTGTGATCGATGACGAAGAGCTGTTCGAGTCGCACTTCTCACGGCGTGGATTTCTCGCGTCTGCCACGGTCGTCACCGGTGGTTCACTGCTGACGACCGCGGCCCCCGCTCAGGCCGCCACGGCCGGTTCGGTTCCGCAAACGGCGCCTGCGGCCGACCCGGTGACCACGCCGCGGGTCGGCGGGCTGCACCTGCAGTTCGGCGTCGACGCCGCGACCGAGGTAACGGTTTCCTGGCACACCCGCCAGCCGGTCCGTCGCCCGCGCGTTCTGCTCGGTGGTCCGGACGGTGACTTCGAGCGCACCGTGACCGCGGTCAGCACGAACTACACCGACGCCAAGTCCGGGCAGATCGTGTACGTCCAGCACGCCCGGATCACCCGGCTGCGCCCGGCCGACGAGTACGTGTACGCCGCCGTCCACGACGGGGCCGAGGCGGAATTCGGAACGTTCCGCACCGCGCCGAAGGGGCGGTCGAAGTTCACCTTCACGAGCTTCGGTGACCAAGGGACGCCGACGCTCGGAAAACGCTACGTTCCGCCGGCGGGCGTGACGATCCCGAACCCGCCGTACGTGAACGACAATCTCGGTTCGCCGGCCGCGGGTGACGTCACCGCCGGGGTGGAGCGGGTCCGTCCGCTGTTTCACCTGTTCAACGGGGACCTCTGCTACGCCAACCTGTCCGAGGACCGCGTCCGGACCTGGAACGACTTCTGGGAAAACAATTCCCGCAGTGCACGGAACCGCCCGTGGATGCCGTCGGCCGGAAACCACGAGAACGAACTCGGAAACGGTCCGATCGGGTACGAGGCGTACCAGACGTACTTCGCCTTGCCGCGGCAGAGCGGTCAGACGGACGTGACGCGTGGTCTCTGGTACTCGTTCACGGTCGGCTCGGTGCGCGTCATCAGCCTCGCGAACGACGACGTCTGCTACCAGGACGGCGGAAACAGCTATGTCCGTGGATATTCCGCCGGTGCGCAGAAGGCCTGGCTGGAGAAGGAACTCAAGGCGACGCGGGCGGACCGGGACATCGACTGGATCGTGGTCTGCATGCACCAGGTCGTGGTGAGCAGCGCGGACCAGGCGAACGGCGCCGACCTCGGAATCCGGCAGGAATGGGTTCCGCTGTTCGACAAGTACGGCGTCGACCTGGTCGTCTGCGGTCACGAGCACCACTACGAGCGCTCGCACCCGATCCGCGGCCAGCAGCCGAACCCGACGCTGACCCCGATCCCCACCACCACCCGCACCGACGTCGTGGACACCTCCAAGGGCACCGTCCACATGGTCATCGGCGGCGGCGGTACGTCGGTCGGCTCGAACGGCGTGCTCTTCAACCCGCCGGCCTGCCGCGTGATCACGTCGGTCGGCGCCCCGGACCCGAAGACGGGTAAGCGCCCGCCGGTGTACGTGACGGAGCCCGCGCCCTGGTCAGCCGCGCGCAACGCCGCTCACCCGTACGGGTTCGCGGCCTTCACCGTCGACCCCGGCCACCCGGGCGGCCAGACCACGATCGAGGTCAAGTACTACGACGTCCTCGGCCCCGGCGGCGACCTGCGCGAGTTCGAGACCTTCACCCTCCAGCGCCCGCGCCGCGACTAGCGCGCTGAGGTGACGCGTCGGCCGCCCGCCGACGCGTCGCAGGGTGCATCAGGACCGGGCGGCGATGGACTGCAAAGCGGTGGTGAGGGTACGGCGGGTTGCCGGCGGAAGGTCCGCGGTCAAGGTCTCGATGCGCGCGACGACCGCGTCGTGGGCCTCGTGGGCGAGGTCCTTGCCCGCGGTGGTGAGCTCGATGTGACAGGCCCGTCGGTCACTGGGATTCGGGATCCGCGCGACCAGCGTCCGGCGCTCCAGCCGGTCGACCATGCTGGTCAGGCTGGACCGCTCGATGCTCAGGATGCGACTGAGTTCGGTCATGCCGAGCGGGCCGGTGAGCAGCACGCACAGGAGATGGGCCTGCTGCGGGGTGAGGCCGAGCGGTCGGCTGCTTTCGGCGTGCACGTCCTGCAACCGGTGCATCGTCTGCACCAGCGCACTCGCCAGGTCCTGGTCCCGGGCCGTCGTCGTCACCATTCGTCCATGATAGTCCGCTGGCCTAATAGTTTGTGGTTCTAAGTTTCTGTGCTACTACTAGTTAGGACATCGAACTATCTGAAGGAGCGGTCATGAACGTGCGGTTCGGCTACGGATCACCCGACAGCGTGCGGGACGTCGCGGACATCGTGCGGTTCGCGCAGCAGGCGGATCGCGACGGTCTCGACCATCTGACCCTCTCGGATCACCCGTACGTCCCGAATCTGCTCGACGGGTACGCCGCCATCGCTTTCCTGCTCGGCCGCACCGAGCGCCTGTCCGCGTTCGTCAACGTCACCAACCTCCCGCTCCGCCCGGCCCCGATGCTCGCCCGGACGGCGACCTCACTGTCGGCGCTTTCCGGCGGACGCTTCATCCTCGGACTCGGTGCCGGTGGCGCCTGGGACCGGATCACCACGATGGGCGTGCCCGAACTGCGCCCGGCCGCCGCGGTCGAGGCCTTCGAGGAAGCCATGCAACTCGTGCACGGGATGTCCGAGGGCGGCCAGCCGGCGCCGACCAAGCACTACCCGATCGGTGAGCTCCGCCCGGCGCCCGTGCCTGCGCCACTGATCTGGACCGGATCGAACGGTCCGAAATCGCTTGCCGCGACCGGTCGTCAGGCAGACGGCTGGATCCCGGGCCGCGCCGCCGACTGGCTGAGTGACCGCTACCGCTGGTCCCGCCCGCTGATCGACGAGGCCGCGCTCGCCGTCGGCCGGAAACCGTCGGACGTGGCGACCATCTACAACCTGCCCGGAACGATCACCGCCGCGCCACTGCGCAGTACCCGCGACGAGGACGGCCGCTGGATCGGCGGCTCCCCGGCGCAGTGGATCGAGGAACTCACCGACGCCGTGCTCAACCACAACGCCGCCGGCTTCACCTTGTTTCCGGGGCGTTCCGAGCCGTACGACGTACAGCTCACCCGCTGGTCCCAGGAAATCGTTCCCGCGGTCCGCACCGCGATCAGCTGATCAATCCAGCGCCGGTCTCACCGCAGCGCCGATCAATCCAGCGTGGCGAGTTCCGTCGCCGAGAGCTGCAGAGCGCCGGCCGCGACGTTCTCCTCGAGGTGGGCGATGTTGCCGGTGCCCGGAATCGCCAGGACGTTGGGCGCCTGGTGCAGCGTCCAGGCCAGCCGGACCTGCTGCGGTGTGACGCCGTGCGCGGCAGCGATCGTCTCGACGGCCGACGAATGGTCGGTGCTCGGTCCGGACTCGCGGGCCGAGCCGGCGATCGCGAAGAACGGGACGTACGCGATGTCTCGCGCGGCGCAGTACCGGATCAGCTCGTCCTCGTCCCGCCGCAGGTCGACGGCGTAGCTGTTCTGCACGCACACCACCGGCGCGATCGCGAGCGCTTCCTCGAGGTGGTCGAGGCGGACGTTCGAGATCCCGAGCTGCCGGATCAGGCCCTCGTCGCGGAGCTCGGTGAGCCAGCCGAAGCGTTCGCCGATCGACTCGCCGGGCTTGTTCATGATCCGCAGGTTCGCGACGTCCAGGCAGTCGACGCCGAGTTGCCGCAGGTTCGTCTCCACCTGCTCACGCAGTTCCGCGGCCGTAGTGGCGTTGTAGAACCCGCGCGCCGCGTCCTCTCCCGGCCCGACCTTCGTGGTGATCGTCAAACCCTCGGGGTACGGCGCCAACGCCTCCCGAATCAATTCGTTCGCGTACCGTTTCGCGCCCTCGCCGACTCGCAAAGTCCCGCCCGGTGACGCGTAGAACGCCGCCGTGTCGATGTGATTCACGCCGAGCTCGACCGCGCGCCGCAGTACCGCGATCGCGACCGCTCGGTCCGGGTTCGCGGTGATCCGCATGGCGCCGAAGCCCAGGCGGTTGACGGTGACATCGCCGAGTTTCCAGGTCCCTGCCGCGGCCGCGTTCACTCTTCGATCGCTCCCCGGACCGCCCGCAGGTGTTGCCGGAACGTCAACGACGGATCCGCGGCACGGTTCTCTAGGAATGTCCGGAAACTCACCTGATCGCGCAAGGAACGTCCGTTCCGGATGTCCTCCGCCTGTCGGCGTTCGGTGTCCCGGATCGACTCGGCCAGCCCGAGCACCTCGTCCACCCGTTCGGACGGCACGAAGACCGCCCCGTCCTCGTCGGCGAAAACGGTGTCCGCGCGGGTCACCGTCCACACGCCGATCGTTGCCGCGGACAACGCGTCGGCCGGCTGCGGATCGAGCCGCAACGGTCCGGTCGGCAGCGCTCCGAGACTGAACACCGGCAGCCCGATCGCGGTGATGTCGACCGTGTCCCGGTGCAAGCCCCAGATCACGATCCCGGCGATTCCGGCGGCCGCGGCCTCCAGCGCCACCAGGTCACCGACACACGCCTCGTCCCGCCGGCCACCGTTGTCCACGACGAGTACGTCGCCCTCGGCAGCGGACTCGAACGCCTCCAGGAAAACGTCGACACTGCCGACATGCTGAGCCGGCAGCACCCGGCCCGCCACCTTGGACCCGGCAACAGCCGACACCGACACCGTCCGAACCGGTACTCCGGCCCGAAGACACGCATCCGCGACGTGCGCGGTGGTCAGCTCCGCGAACCGCTCCAACATCCCAGCCCCCTCAACACCCGGATCCCGACAGGAAACAGTCCACCACGCTTGTCCAACTCCCGGACGCAGCGGATCCCGGTCAGTGCGACAGGAACGCGACGACCTCGTCGAGCGCCGGCTCGGCGGTGGTGTCCAGGGTCATCGACGGCACCGGCAGATCGACCGGCTGGAAGGAGTTGTGGGTCCGCAGCCGGGCCTCCGGGCTGATCTGCGCGTCCTCATGGGCGGCCCGCCGCGGATCATTGGCTGACCGGTCAGTGATCCGCTCGAGGGCGACCTCGGCCGGAACCGTGCAGTGCACGATCCGGATGTCCGCGCGACCGAGCAGCGGGCTCAGTCCCGGTGTCCAGAGCCGGTCCTGGAACGCCGCCTCCGCGACCACCGTCGTACCGCGGCCGATCAGCAGGCCGATGACGTCGAAGAACGTCGACAGCGTCCGCATCTGGAGCGGGTCGCCGGGCCCCGGAACGAACCCCGGAGTGGCGTGCACCATGCCTTCCTTGATCTCGTCCCGGCAGATGGCCGGGCAGCCGATCGCGGTGGCGATCCGGTGCGCCAGCGTCGTTTTTCCGGTCCCCGGCGGACCACTGACCACGACAAGCATCGGTTTCGACTGCACTCGCCGTACCTTAGCGGTGACGGTCGGCGCTCGGTGTAAAACGCGTGTCATGAACTGTCGGCGGCCGTGCCTACCGTTGGTCCGGACGACAGGGGTGGGGGACATGACGACGTACTCGGCGGTCCGTACGACGGGGATCTACTGCCGGCCCGGCTGTGGGGCCAAGCCGCTCGCGGAAAACGTGAGCACGTTCGAGCTGCCTGCCGCGGCCGAGGCCGCCGGGTACCGCGCGTGCCTGCGCTGCCGGCCGTACCGGGTGGCCGGGACGGTGGCCGACGAAACCCCCGAGCTGGTCTGCCGCGCGGTGCAGCTGATCATTTCCGGCCTGCTGGACGAGTCCGGCGAGGAGGCGCTCGGCGCGCGGCTCGGGGTGTCGGCGCGGCACCTTCGGCGGATGTTCCACGAGCACCTCGGCGTCACGCCCGACCAGTTCGCCCGGTCGCGACGGGGCCACTTCGCGCGCCGGCTGCTCGACGACACGGATCTGGGCATCGCGGAAATCGCGTTCGCATCCGGTTTCGGCAGCTTGCGGCAGTTCAACCGGGCCATGCAGGAAATTTTCCGCGCATCGCCGCGCGAGCTGCGCGACCGGCGGCGGCGCAGCGATCGCCTCGTCGCCGACGGCGGCCTGGTACTGCGGTTGCCGTTCACCCCGCCGTACGACTGGGAGGCGATGTGCGCGTACCTCGGGGCGGGCGCAATCCCGGGCGTCGAGTCGGTCGTGGACGGCGTGTACCGGCGGACGATCTCGCTGGACGGTGAGCCGGGCGTGCTGGAGCTGAGCGCGGGTGGCGACGACTACCTGCTGCTGCGCGCGCACCTGCCGTTCTGGGAGGGCGTGATTCATGTCGTGGACCGCGCCGCTCGCCTGGCCGGTCTCGAGTGCGAGCCGATTCGTGCCCGCACGCAGTTGTCCACGGACGCCGGCCTGGGGTCGCTCGTCGCGTCCCGGCCCGGTGTTCGGGTGCCCGGCGCGTGGGGCCCGTTCGAGGTCGCCGTACAAGCCGTGGTCCGTGATCAGCTGCCCGACGCGGATGCGACCGACGCGCTGCGCAAGTTGGTGGAGGTGTACGGCGTTGCGGTTCCAGGGCTGGGGCATGGTCTGACGCACTTGTTCCCGGGCCCAGAGGCGCTGACGGGAGCCGAGCTGGTCGGTTCGTTCGCCCGTGCGGTTGCCGACGGCAACATCACGCTGGAGGACTCGGAGGCGCTGATCCCGTCGCTCGAGGCCGTCACGAGCACCCGCGCCGCCCAGGAAATCGCGCTGCGACTCGGCGCTCGCGACGCCTGGCCGCTCGGCGGCGAGTCCGAGCACCTCCGCCCGTGGCGCTCACTCGCCGCCGTCTACCAACTCCTCGACGCTGCCTAGGCCGGTCAGCTGGTCAAGGTGGTGTAGGTGCCGCTGGTCAGGAGCTCCTTCGCGGCGGCCGTTGCCAGCGCGTACGCCGCGCTCGTGATCGCCGGCCCGACGCTGATCCGCGCCACGCCGAGGTCCGCGAGTTCGGCGACCGGGGGAGCGCCCGGACCGACCATCACGTTCAGCGGCAGCGGCGACTCCTTCACCAGCCCCGCGATGACCTCGGCGTCGACCACGCCCGGGACGAACAGCACGTCCGCGCCCGCGTCGGCGTAGATCTTCGCGCGCTCGATCGTGCCGGTCCGGTCGCCGAACAGGTAGGTGTCGGTCCGTGCGTTGATCACCAGTTCGATGCCGGCAGCAACAGCTGCGGCGCGCGCCGCCTTGATCCGCTCGGCATGCACCAACGGGTCGTCGAGAACTCGCGCCGTACTGTCCTCGAGGTTGATCCCGACGGCGCCGGCCTCGATGACTTCGCTGACCGTGCCCGCGACATCGCCGTACCCGGCCTCGATGTCCGCCGTCACCGGGAGCGCGACCGCCGCGCACACCGCGCGGATCGTCGCGATCGCGGACGCCCGGTCCAGCGGGCCGCCGTCCTCGACGCCGTAGGCCCACGCGACGCCCGCACTCGTCGTCGCGATCGCCGCCGCGCCGGCCGCTTCGATCGCCCGCGCCGAGCCGGCGTCCCACGCGTTCGGCAGCACGAGCGGCGGCTGTCCGTGCAGTTCGCGCAGCCGCCGCGCCAGCTCGTTCCGCGCGCTCACAGGCCGACCAGCAGTTCGTGGTCGATCTCGACGAATTCGACGATCAGGCCGGCGAACCGCTCCGCGATCAGTTCCTTGTACGCCGCCGAGCCGGTGTGCGCGTCGTACGCCGCCTGGTCCGCGAAGTGCTCGACGAACAGCAGGTAGTCCGGGTTGGCCGGGTCGCGGTAGACGCGGAAGGACAACGTGCCTTCCTCGGTTCCCGGCCCCTTCGGCGCGAACTCCTGCACGATCGCCTCGGCGGCGGCCTGGTTGCCGTCCTTGAGTTTGATCGGAAACACCTTGGCCAGCATCGGATTTCCTCCTGTGGTCGGTTCGAAGTACCTCAAGGTTCGCCTGCCGGCCGGGGGTGGGTCTGGCCATATTCGGTCATCTCGGTCATCTCTGATCGTCTCGTATATAGAGACGATATGTCTCATTTTTCAAGATCCTGGACTACGGTGGAAAACGTTGGCGGAGGGCAAAGGAGCCTGCGATGAACAACGTGTACACCCACGGACATCACGAGTCGGTGCTGCGGTCGCACAGTTGGCGGACCGCGGAAAATTCTGCCGGTTACCTGATTCCGCACCTACGGCCCGGGATGTCGCTGCTCGACGTCGGCGCCGGTCCCGGCACCATCACCGCGGATCTTGCGCGACTGGTCGAGCCCGGCCGGACGACCGCGCTGGAGGCGAGCAACTCGGCGCTCGACATCACCAAGGCGACGTTCGCGGACCTGGACCTCGACGTGGAATTCGTTGTCGGTGACGTGCACGCGCTGGATATTCCGGACGACACCTACGACGTCGTGCACGCGCACCAGGTGCTGCAGCATGTCGCGGATCCGGTGCAGGCACTGCGGGAGATGCGGCGGGTCTGCAAGCCCGGCGGGATCGTCGCGGTGCGCGACTCCGACTACCACGGCTTCGTCTGGTACCCGGCATTGCCGGAGTTGGACGAGTGGATGGCGCTCTATCAGCGCCTCGCCCGCGCCAACGGTGGTGAGCCCGATGCAGGCCGGCGTCTGCTGTCGTGGGCGCACGCGGCCGGCTTCGAGAAGGTCGACGCGACCACGTCGACCTGGGCGTTCACCGATCCCGAGGGCCGTGCGTTCTGGGGTGGGATGTGGGCCGACCGGATCCTGAAGTCCGCTCTCGCGGATCAGGCCCGAGCGGACGGCGTACCCGAGCAAGAGCTGGAAGCGATCTCGCGGGCGTGGCGGACGTGGACGGAAACTCCGGATGGCTGGATTTCCGTCCTGCACGCCGAACTACTGTGCGTGGCGTGATCGCTGGCGGGAGATCTCGTACAGCACGGCGGTCGCCGCGTTGGCGGCGTTGAGGGAGCTGGCCGAGCCGGTGATCGGGATCCGGACCAGGTGGTCGGCCGCCTCCTTCCACGCCGTGCTCAGGCCGGCGGTCTCGTTTCCGATCAGCAGCAGAACCGGCTGCGTGAAGTCGAAGTCGTAGACGTCCGTCGTGCCGTGCTCGTCGGTCCCGACCACGACGATCGGGACCGCGGAACGCCGTACCCAGTCGAGGACCTCGCGGTGTGACGGTGCGCGGACGGCGGGAACCGCGAACAGCGATCCCGTCGTCGCGCGGACCGCCTTCGGGTCGTAGATGTCGGCCGCGTGCCCGGTGACGATCACGCCGCCGGCGCCGAACGCGTCCGCGGACCGGATGATCGATCCGATGTTCCCCGGCCCGGTCGGCCGGTCGAACACCACGCCGAGGAAGTCCGGCCCGACCGGAATCCGATCCAGGTCGTCGGCCGGCAACTCGAGTACGGCGACCAGTTCGGGCTCCTGCTTCTCGCCGAGCTCGGC
The DNA here is from genome assembly GCF_053611945.1 of Kribbella sp. NPDC054772. Lineage (NCBI taxonomy): Bacteria > Bacillati > Actinomycetota > Actinomycetes > Propionibacteriales > Kribbellaceae > Kribbella > Kribbella sp. NPDC054772. Next base: position 500,661 of record NZ_JBSHBJ010000001.1, read on the forward strand.
CAGCAACTCCGGCGCCATCGACACCCGTTCCACGCCGGAAAGTCGTTGCAGCAGCTCGGACGCCCATCCGGAGAGCGGCCGCGATGCGTCGGTGATGATTGTCCGCACCACCCAGCCGTTGTCCACGGCAACCGAAATCGGCCGCACGCCCTGGACCAGGAACTCGCCGGACCGCTGCCGCTTGGTCCGGTTGGTGAGCGACGCCTGCCAGACCTGGAAACGGGCATTCCGCGACGAGATCCGTTGCACAGCCACCACTCTACGGGCAGGCGCCCTAGGGAGTTGGCGGCGCAGTCGACTCGCGGACGATCAGCTCGGGCCGGAACAGCAGCGACTGTCCTTGTGTCGGTCCGGAATCGTCCAATCGTGCCCTGAGCTGGGTGAACGCGGCCGCGGCCATCTCGCGCATCGGCTGCCGCACCGTGGTCAGCGTCGGCGCGTACAGGTCCGCGAGCACGATGTCGTCGAAGCCGACCACCGAGACGTCCTTGCCGACTTCGAGCCCGCCGTCCCGCAGTCCACGGCAGACGCCGAGCGCGCACATGTCGTTGATCGCGACGATCCCGGTCGGCGGTTCCTCCAGGGCCAGCAACTCGGCGGCGGCCGCGCGGCCCAGCTCGGACGCCTCGACGTCACCGAAGTCGTCCGCGTCGCCCTTGACCGGAGCCCGGACAGAACTTTCCGCATCGATTCCGGCTTGTTCGAGCGCGGCCACGAAACCGCGGTACCGCTCCTTGCGGTTCACGCTCGCCAGCGCGCCGGAAACGAAGGCCAGCCGACGGTGCCCGAGCTCGGTCAGATGCTGCGTGGCCAACTGACTGCCGATCGAGTTGTCGACGCTGATGCTCACCAGTGAGGCCGGATCGCCGGCTTGCGACGTACGGTCGAAGGCGACCAGTTGGAGTCCACGCTCGACCAGCGGCATCACATGCTCGAGCGACGGCAGCGACGAGCACAGTACGACGCCGTGCACGCCGTCGGCCCACAGTTCGTCGATGTAGTCGCGCTCGCGGCGCGGATCGCGCTCGGAGTTGCAGAGCAGAACGTGATAGCCCTCGGCCAGCGCGGCGGACTCCAGGTGTCGTGCGAGCGCGCCCCAGAAAGGGTTTCCGACCGACGGAACGACGAGTCCGATCGTCGTGTTCCGGCCGGTCCGCAGTTGCCGGGCGGCCCGGTTCGGCCGGTACCCGAGCTTGTCGATCGCGCGCTCGATCCGTTGCCGGGTCTCGGGCAGCATCCGGTGACTGCGCCCGTTGAGCAGGTTCGACACCGTGCTCGGCGAGACGCCCGCCTCGGTCGCAACCTGCTGGATCGTCACCTCACCTGTCCTCAATTCACCGGCCACCCGCGCATTCTGTCACCCCGTGGTTCGATCTGGACTGCAGTGCAACGATGCATCAGGATCTTCCGAAAGTCCAGCAGAACTCGAGAGGCGTCAACCTCTTGACGGGCCGCGAAATCCGTTCCTAACATGCGGTGCATCGTTGCACCGACCTCGCACATCTGCGCCGCTCCAGCCAGTGCATCGATGCACCACTCCACTTCCGCAGCACCACGAAAGGCGCGCCATGGAGTACACCCGTAGATCAGTCCTGACCGCCCTCGGGCTCGGCGCCGTCGCCGCGGCCACCGGGTGCTCCGCGTCGGGCGGCAACACCCAGGCGGCCGCCGACGGACCCGTCGAAGGTGAGATCTCGCTGCTCACCCCGCTGTTCGAGGGCAGTACCGGCAAGCAGTTGCTCGAGGGCAAGCTGCTGCCGGCGTTCAAGCAGAAGAACCCGAACGTCACGGTCAAGGTCGACTACACGACGTACGCCGCCCTGAACGAGAAGATCACCACCAGCCTGGCCGGCGGCCTGATGCCGGACGTGGTGATGCTCGGTGTCGGCTGGATCCCGCCGTTCGCGCACAAGAAGGTGCTCGCGCCGCTGCCCGACGACCTGGCCAAGCGGTACGAGTACGAGGACCGGGTGCTCGAGCCGTCCCGGTTCGACGGAAAGCTGTACGCGCTGCCGATGGTCCTGGACACCCGGATCGTCACCTACCGCAAGGACCTGTTCGCCGAGGCCGGGATCAAGGCGCCGCCGAAGGACTGGGCCGAGCTGCGCGAGATCTCCAAGGAACTCGCCCGCCGGGACGGTTCCGGAAAGCTGACGCGGGTCGGATTCGATCCGTTCTCGATCGATCTGCGGCAGTGCTGGGAGACGTTCCTGTTCGCGAACGACGGAAACCTGTTCGACGATTCCGGACAGCAGGTCAAGTTCGACGACGACCGCGGTGTCGAGGCGCTGCAGCTGTTCCTCGACGTGATCAAGGACAAGTCCGCCGACTACTCGTTCAAGTCTTCTGCCGGTCAGCCGACCACCCTGCAGCAGGGTCGTTCCGCGATGATGATGGCGAACAACTCGCTCTGGACGCAGCTGCAGAAGCAGAACCCGGAGCTGCTCAAGGAAGACAAGGTCGGCGCGTTCATCCTGGCCAACAAGGTGCCGGCGATGTTGCAGGGCGGAACCCTGGTGGCCCGCTCCGCATCGTCCAAGCACGCCGCCGCGGCCCAGGCCCTGGTGGAGTTCATGGGTACGCCGGAGTCCATCCTGCCGACGGCGCAGCAGCGCGGATCCGTGCCCGGCGTACAGAACCTGCGGGACTCCGAGTACGTCAAGGACAACGGTTTCGTGAAGCTTGCCCTGGACAACATGAGCAAAGCCCGGTCCGAGGGCGGAACGGCGGCCTGGATGGAGATCCGGGAGAAGATCAAGACCACGCTGGAGACCGCGGTGGTCGGTAAGCGGAGCGCCAAGGAGGCGATCGACGAGCTCGCCGGTCTGAGCAAGGAAGCGATCTCGAGGCTGTGAGCGCGACAACCATGGCGGAGCAGGTGCGCGAGACCGCGCCTGCTCCGGCCTCCCCTCCACCCAGCGGGGGGGGGGGGGGGGGAGACGGCCCGGGGGGGGTGTGTTTCCCCCCCACCCCCACGTTGTGGTGGGTTTTGGTTCCGCCCCCGATCGGCGTTTCGTGTGTACCGGCGCGATTACACCCCCCAGCGCCCACGACTCGACGGTGATCGGGGC
>NZ_JBSHBJ010000001.1:503741-520813 GCF_053611945.1 Kribbella sp. NPDC054772
GGTGCGCCCCCCAACCCCCTGGGGGTGGGGGGGCCCCGCCCCCGCGCCCCCCCGGCCCCCCCCCCCCCCCCGGGGGGGGGTGCTCCCACCCCGGCGCCGGGCCGGCCTGCTGATGGTCGCGCCCGCCGTGCTGCACGCACTGATCTGGATCGGCATCCCGCTGGTCGCCGCGGTGGTACTGAGCTTCACGTCGTACGACGTGCTGACGCCGCCGCGGTTCGTCGGGCTGGAGAATTTCCGCGACCTGCTGTCCGACAACGTTTTCCGGCGGGCGGTGCTGAACACCAGCATCTACACGTTCTTCACGGTTCCGGTGGCGATGTCGATCGCACTGCTGATCGCGCTGATGCTGAACACCAAGCTGAAGGGCCGGGCGATCTTCCGGACCGCGATCTTCATCCCGCAGGTGACCGCGACGATCGCGGTCGCGCTGGTCTGGCTGTGGATCTACGACCCGCGCAGTGGACTGGCCAACGCCATACTGTCCTTCCTCGGACTGGACGGGCCGGCCTGGCTGTCGTCCACCGACTGGGCGATGCCGGCGGTGATCGTGGTCGGGATCTGGCAAGGCATCGGGCTGAAGATGCTGATCTATCTGGCCGCGCTGCAGAGTCTGCCGACCGACCTGTACGAGGCGGCATCGGTGGACGGCGCCTCCAAGGTCCGGCAGTTCTTCAGCCTGACCGTGCCGTTGCTGCGGCCGGCCACGTTCTTCGTCTTCGTGACGTCGGTGATCGGCGCGTTCCAGTCGTTCGACCAGGTGTACATCCTGACCGACGGCGGACCGGCGAACAGCACGACGATGATGACGTACGAGATCTACAAGTCCGCGTTCCGGGAGTTCCGGATGGGGTACGCCTGCGCGCAGAGCCTGGTGCTGTTCGCGCTGCTCCTCGTCCTGACCCTGCTGAACCGGCGGATCACCGGAGGTGACCGTGCCACCCGCTGAGGTTCTCACCGAGCAACACCCTCGGGTCCGTACGGGCCGGAAGTCGACGGTCCGCCCCAGCACACGACGGCGGGTCAGTCCCGGCCGGATCGCGTTGTACCTGACCTTGACCGCGATCGCCCTGGTGATGATCGTGCCGTTCGTCTGGATGCTGCTCACGTCGCTGAAGACGCCGGGCGACATCGCCGCCGTACCGCCGAAACTGTTTCCGACGAAATGGGCATTCGGAAACTACGCGGACGCGTTGCACGCAGCGCCGTTCGCGACGTACGCGCGGAACAGTTTCGTGATCGCCGCGAGTCATACGCTGCTGAACGTGGTGATCGCGTCGATGGCCGGGTATGCGCTGGCGCGACTGCGGTTCCGGGGCAGCTCGCTGATCTTCCTCGGGTTCGTCGGTGCGCTGATGATTCCGACGTACACGAAGATCCTGCCGGAGTTCCTGATCGTGCGGTTCATGCCGTTGTTCGGCGGGAACGACATCACCGGGCAGGGCGGCACCGGGTGGCTGGACACCTGGTGGGCGCTGATCATCCCGGGCGCCGTGAGTCCGTTTTCCGTGTTCCTGTTCCGGCAGTTCTACCTGGACCTGCCGGTCGAACTCGAGGAGGCCGCGCGGCTGGACGGCCTCGGTGAGCTGGGCATCTACGCGCGGATCATGACGCCGCTGGTGAAGCCCGCGTTCATCACCGTCGCGCTGCTCACCTTCGAAGGTTCCTGGAACAACTTCCTCTGGCCGCTGCTGGTGACCAAGAGCGACAGCCTGCGCGTGATCCAGGTCGGGTTGTCGGTGTTCCGGACCGAGAACGACACGCAGTGGGCGTTCCTGATGGCCGGAACCACGCTGGCCACCGTTCCGATGGTGGTGCTGTTCCTGATCGGGCAGCGGTACTTCGTCCAAGGGTTCGCGAACGCGGGCATCAAATGACATACATCGAAAGGACACCTCTTATGACCGGGGAACTGCAGGGCACGCGGGCGCTGGTGACCGGAGCCGGGCACGGTATCGGCCGCGGGATCGCGCTCGGGCTGGCCGCGGCCGGGGCCGACGTCGTGGTGCACTACGGAAAGTCCGCCGCCGAGGCCGCGCAGACCGTTTCCGCCATCGAGGAACTCGGCCGGAAAGCGATCGCGGTCGGCGCCGACGTCACAAGCACGGCGGAGGTGAACCGGCTGCTGGACGAGACGGCCGGTTTCCTCGGCGGACTCGACGTCCTGGTGTGCAACGCCGGCCACCTGATCGGCCGGGTCAAGGTCGAGGAGATGACCGACGAGCACTTCCAGCAGGTCGTCGACGTGAACCTCGGCGCGACGTTCCGGACGACGCGGGCCGCGATCCCGCACCTCGCGCAGTCGGCGAACCCGCGGATCATCACGATGGCGTCGCTGGCCGCGCACAACGGCGGCGGCCCCGGCTCGGTGGTCTACGCCGCTGCGAAGGCTGGGGTCCGCGGTTTCACCAAGGGCCTGGCGAAGGAGCTCGGGTCGCCCGGGATCACGGTCAACTCGGTCGCTCCGGGATATATCGCGGAAACGGCGTTCCACCAGACGTTCTCGACCGCCGTGGCGCAGGCGAACATGGTCGCCGGTACGCCGATCGGTCGCGCCGGACAGGTCGAGGACGTGGCGAACGCGGTCCGGTTCCTCGCGCTGCCGTCCTCGGGGTACCTGACCGGGATCACCATCGACATCGACGGTGGCACGTGGCCCCGCTGACCGGAAAACCGCCGACGGAACGCGGTGGCTGGTGGCACCAGTACGTGTGTCCGGCACACGGTGTCGAACTCGAGCACGTCGGCTTCGATTCCGGAAAGTTTCCGGATGGCGGAGTGCCGTGCGCGTACGGGTGCCGGATCGACACGCCCGCGGTCCGGGGCGCCTGGACTGTGCTCGCCCATCATTTCTGGGCACGGCGCATCCGGCTGCTCTCGTACGACGGGGGTGGGGCGGACCTGCTCACGTCGTACGCGCGGCTGTATCTGGAGCTCACGAAGGCGGGGGAGCACGAGCAGGCGCAGGGGTGGATGCAGCGCGGCCGGCTGTTCCACCAGGCGCTCACCGATGCCGTGTGGGGGGTGCCGATCGCGCACTCGATCCTGAACCTTGCCGAGCGGTCCGGGTCGGCCGAGCTGGCCGAGACGCTGCCGATGCTCGACGACATGGTCGCCGGGGCCCGGCGAGCGCGGGACGCGATGGTTGCCCAGGACAAGTTCTCGTCGAACTACACGGCGTGGTTCAACGCGCTGGGTACGACGGCGAGTCAGGCGGCCGCTGCCGTTCGGGGCGAGACCTGGGACGGCGCGAAGGAGTGGTTGACCGGTGAGCACGGGCAGTTCGCGCACCTCGAGGTCGCGACCGGCGAGGATGGCCTGGAATGGGAAGCCAGCACGTACTACCACGGCTTCGTCCTGCGGGCGTACCTGCTGAGCCTGCGCGGCTTCGACCCCGCCGCCGCTCCCGAGCGGCTCGGCCGGATGATCGGCGCGCTGGCCGGGCTCGCCACCGACGGCGGCATCCTGCCGGCTCTCCACGATGGTCCGTACCAGCGGATCCCGCTGGCGCTGGAGTGGCTGGAGATCGCCGCGCTGGCCAGGCAGTTCACGTCCGCACACGGTCTCGACGCGGTCGCGGCACGCGCCCTCGCGGAGGTCGGGGACGGGTACGACGGCCTGGAGGACAAGTTCACCGGCTGGTTCGCCGGGGAGCCACGGTCGGATGCGCTGTCGCCTGAGCCCGTGAGCTCGTCGTACGCGGTGGTCCGGGTCGGTGGCATCCACGCGGTCCTCGACCACGGGCCGCACGGCGGTTCGCACGGTCACCACGACAAGCTCGCGCTTTATCTGTACGGCGTGGACACGCCGTGGCAGCCGGATCCGGGACAGGTCCCGTACGGCCATGCCGAGTGGCGCCGCCACTACAAGTCCGTCACCTCCCACCCGACCATCCGCATCGACGATCTCGAACCCGCTGAGGCGACCGGAGTGCTCACCCAGGACGCAACGTCGGTGACGGCCACGGTCGACGGTTGGTACGACGGCGTGCGGGCAACGCGGCAACTGATTTCCGGTAACGGTTTCCTGATCGACGTGGTCTGGGTGACGGCGGATCGCGAGCGCGAGATCGTGCTCCAGTTCCGGCCGGATGTCGACCTCGCGGTGCAGGTCGGGCCGGACGCGTTCCGGACGACGTGGGCCGGAGACGAAACGCTGTACGGCTACCACCGTGGAGACGGCGTTCCGGTGACGCGACCCGGGCCTGGCCCGGCCGACGACCCGCAGCGAACCCGCACCTGGGTGGACTGGACGGTGGTCGGGACGACGGCGACTTTCCGTTCCGTGTACTCGACCACGCCGATCGACGGAAACCTCGAGGACGTGATTTCCGATGTATGACGAGCGGCTCGACGTACTCCGTGCCGGTCTCGACGGGCGGTACGCGGCGCAGTGGCGGCGGCTGCGCGAGCAGTGCGACTGGTACCGGACGCAGACCCCGCCCACCGAGCACCCGTCGGCGAGCATCACGTTCTTCGGTCCGGCGGCGGCGAACCTCGCGCTCGCCTACCGCCTGACCGGCAACGAGGGCTACCGCGCCGAGGCGGCGCGGTGGATCTCGGCCGCGATCGGGTTCCCGCACTGGGGCAAGGCGCACATGCCCGACCACGACCTCGACGCCGGGTGGTTGCTGCACGGTCTGTCGCTCGCGTCGGCCTGGCTGGGCGAGGACTTCGAGCTCGCGAAGGAGCTGCGGGCGAAGCTGGAGCTGCAAGGTTCCCGGTTGTACGAGTTCGCCGTCGAGTCCGAGGGCTCGTGGTGGAGTTCGTCGTACTGGCAGAACCACAACTGGATCTGCTACACCGGCCTCGCCGCCGCCGGGTACGCGCTCGGGCGTACCGAGTGGACCCAGCGGGCGAAGACGAACTTCGCGACCGTGATCGAAATGCTGCCGGCCGACGGGTCGGACATGGAAGGCGTCGTCTACTGGCGGTACGGCGTTCCGTGGCTCGCGACGTACCTGGATCTGCTGCAGGATCAGGAACGCCTCGACTGGTGGCAGCGCTGCGCGTTCCTCGCGAACACGTTTTCCTACCGGCTGCAGCAATGCGCGCCAGGATTCGAGGAAAACATCGACCACGGCGACTGCCACGATCGGCGGAGTGGTCACAGCGTCGCGCTGTACCGGAAACTGGCCGCCGCGTACCGGATCGGCGAAGCGCAGTGGCTCGCCGACCTGGTGTCCGAACGATTTTTCTGGCGTGAGGCGTACGCGAGCGGCGTCAAACCCGGCGTGATGCCGGAGGCGTACCTGGAGATGCTCTGGTACGACGACTCGCTGCCGCCGGTCGATCCCGCGAAGAATGCTCCGCTGTCGGCGTACTTTCCGGACCTCGGTCTGGTCACGGCGCGGACCGGATGGGACGACGAGGCCACCATGGTGTCGTTCAAGGCCGCGCCGGGTGGTGGGCATCAGGCGTGGGAGACGTCGCATCAGCTGGACCGCGAACGCGGGTGGGACACGCTGAGCGCCGGACATCATCACCCCGACGCGGGATCGTTCGTGCTCACGTCGCGGGGCGCGTTCCTGGCGGTGGACGAGGGGTACAGCAACCGCAAGCGCGCCGGCGACCACAACCTGATCCTGGTCGACGGGTTCGGTTACGCCGACGAGGATCGCTACCACGTCTACAAGGGGATCCCGTACGAGCGGCAGGCGCGGATGGTCGACGTCCACGCGGTCGACGGGATGGCGCACGCGACGGCACAGATCGCTGTGATGTACCCGGCCGAGCTCGGGATCACGCGGCTCGACCGGACACTGGTCTTCACCCCCGCGGGCCGCATTGTCCTGCTCGACCGCTGCGCCGCCGACTCTCCCCGGGACTGGACCCTCCTGCTGCACGCCGACTGGCCGATCGAGTACGGCAAGGAAATCGCGCTCCGTTCCGGTTCCGCGCAGGCCTGGGTCCGGCTGCACACCCCGCTGACGGTCGAGTCCGCCGTCACCGAGGTGGAGGCCAACCCCACCTCGAGTACGCCGAGCCTCCGCCTGACTCGGACGATGCACACCCTGCGCGCGACCGCCGAGCAGTCCTCGATCGCGACGCTCCTCACGACGATCGAGCCGACCTCTTCTCTGCACCCGTCACCACCGACCGCCCGCCGGCTCACGCTCGCGCGCGGCCACGGGATCGCCTTCGACGGAGAAACCGTTCTGTTGCCGGACGACGACGGAATGATCGAGGACGAGCAGGCGAAGGCCGTGATCCAGACCGCGGACCGGAGGATCACGGTATGACCAGGAAAGCGCTGGACTGGTTGGGCTGGATTGCCAGTCCGGCGCTTTCCGGGGCGGCGTTCGTGCTGCTGTGCCTGGGGATCGTCACCTGGTTGCCGGCGCTGGCCGCGGTCGGGTTCGCCCTCAACCGGTGGCGGACCGACGGGGACACGCGCTGCTTCGCCGGAGTGTTCGCCGGATGGCGCAAGTACTGGCGCCCGCTGCTCCCGCACTCAATCATCATGACCATTGCCGCAGTGGTTGCTGCCAGCAACCTGTCGTTCCTGTCCGGTCGTTCCGGGCCGCTCGTCGTGACGCTCTTCATGATCCACGTCGGCCTGATCGCCGCCGCGGTCACATACCACATCGCCCTCGCTGTCGCCGCCGGCCGGAACCCGTCCGGGTCAGCCGCCGAGTGGCGCCGTACCGCCTTCCAACTCGCCTTCACCTCCGTCCCCCGAGGCACCGCACTCCTCGGCGCCGCGATCGCCGCGCCGGTGTTCTCACTCCCGATTCCGGCAGGCCCGCTGCTTCTCGGCACCACCGTCCCGGTCCTGGTCGGTCTGCTCGTCGCCGACCGCGCCTAGCCCCACTCCGCAGACTTTCCGCCCCGCAGATTCTCCAGTCCGCAGACTCTCCACTCCACAGACTTTCCGTTCCGACAACGGACGTTCCGTCTCCGACAGGACGTTCCGTTCTGGCCGGATGCTCTGTTCCGGCCGTGCACAGTCCGTTTCTGACCGCCCTATCAGGAGGACCACCATGTTCAGAGCCGTCCCGATTCTGCTGCTCGGCGCCGCGCTCGCGCTGCCCGCCGTACCGGCGCACGCCGCGACCGACTACTACGTCTCGACCACCGGCAGCGACAGCAACTCCGGTACGTCGTCCGGTACGCCGTTCGCGACCATCCAGAAAGCCCTCGACACCGCTCCGCGCGGGGCGACCGTACATCTTGCCTCTGGCACCTATCTGCAGGATGCGGTGACCATCCGATCGGGAGTGACGGTCACCGGACCGTCGAGCGCGGTGGTGAAAGGTGCGGGGAACTCACGGATCTTCCAGGTCCAGCACGACGGCATGACGCTGGACGGATTCACGATCGACGGCTTGTTCGGCTCGTCGAGCAGCAAGTCCGGGTACCGGGACAAGCTGGTGTACGTGATGAGCACGTCGCCTGGTGACGGCGTGGGCACACTGACGATCCGGAACATGCGGTTGAAGAACGCCGGCGGCGAGTGTCTGCGGCTCCGGTACCTGGTCACGAACGCCGACGTACACGACAACACGATCGGCCCGTGCGGCGTGTACGACTTCAAGTTCAACGACGGCGGGAAGAACGGCGAGGGGATCTACCTCGGCACCGCGCCGGAACAGCAGGGCCAGAACGGCGCGCCGGACGCACAGCCGGACCGCAGCCGGAACAACCACATCCACGACAACACGATCGCGACGTACGGCAACGAGTGCGTGGACGTGAAGGAGAACTCGACCGCGAACACGGTCGAGCACAACGACTGCAGCCAGCAGCAGGACTCGAGCTCGGGCGGCCTGGATGCCCGCGGCAACGGAAACACTTTCCGGTACAACACCCTGCACGACAACGTCGGCGCCGGTGTCCGCCTCGGCGGCGACACGGAAACCGATGGCGTGGACAACAACGTCTACGGAAACACCATCACGAACAACGGCTCCGGCGGTATCAAGTTCATGCGCACGCCGCAGGGCCAGGTCTGCGGGAACACGATGTCCGGCAACACCGGCGGAAACTCGGTCGGAACGTACGGCGCCGACTTCACCCCGACAGCAGCCTGCTGATGGGTACGCCGTCCCGCCGCGCGATCCTCGGCGGCACAGCGGCCGGTGCGGTTGGCAGCGTCCTCGGCGCGGTCCCCGGAACGCCGGCGTTTGCCGCCGACGACGGTGCAGTCGGCAACGTAGCTGCGACGCCGCGCCGGTGGGTCACGACCTGGGCGACCGCACAGACCGCTCCGACCCCCACTGACCCGGACGCCACCAACGGATTCACCGACACCACGATCCGGAACACTTTCCGGCTTTCCGCGGGTGGCGGTCCGATCCGGCTGCGATTCGCGAATCCCTTCGGAACGGCCCCCGTCGTTGTCGGTCCGGTGAGTGCGGCCTCGGCTCAGGCCGGTGGTGAGCGCCGGGTGCTGTTCGGCGGCGAAGAACAGGTCGTACTGGCCTCCGGGGCGACTGTCGTGAGCGATCCGGTCACGGTCGTCGTACCCGACGGCGGGGATCTCACGGTGAGCATGTACTTGCCAGGACCCACCGGCCCCGTCAGCTTTCACCGGAACGTGCATGCGACCGGAGCGATCGGGGACCGGCCGACGAAGTCGGTGTTCCTGCTCAACGGAATCGACGTTCCGGCGAACGGGCGCTCGACGCTCGCGATCCTCGGCGACTCGATCACCGAAGGCGTCGGGACCCCCGATGATGCCAACCTGCGCTGGCCCGATCAGTACGCCGCGCGTTTCCCCCGGCGACCGGCCGTGGCGAACCTCGGAATCAGCGGAAACCGCCTGCTGCTGGACGATGCCCGCTTCGGCCCGGGCGGTCAGTCACGCTTCGACCGCGACGTACTCGGCCTGCCGAACCTGCAGACACTGATCGTTTTCCTCGGCATCAACGACATCCAGCAGCCACCGAGTCAGATCGATCCGGCGCGGATTCTGCAGGGGTACGAGCAACTCGTCCGCCGCGCCCACGACCATGAGCTCGCCGTGATCGGCGCGACGATCGGCCCGTTCAAGGGCTGGATCCGCTACACCGAAGCCCTCGACCACGTGCGCAACGACGTCAACGCCGTACTCCGGCAAGGCCGCCCGTTCGACCGTCTCCTCGACGTCGACGCGGCGGTCCGCGACCCGGCCGACCCGGCTCAGCTCCGGCCCGCGTTCAACAGCGGCGACGGCCTGCACCCGAATCCGGCCGGCGTGCAGGCCATCGCCCTCGCTCTCTGAGAGGACCTCCATGTCAGACCTCCCCGTCCACCGGCGCCCCGTCCAGAGGCGCACCGTCCTCGGCGGCGTGATCGGCGGAACCGCCCTGCTCGCCCTCTCGACGCCGACGTGGGCCAACGCATCCACCGACACCACGGCTACCGGGTCCACCGATACGACCACCGTCACCTCGATCGACGAGCTCCGCCTGCGCTGGCAGACGCTGCTCACCGGCGGTCCCACCGTCGACCCGACCGACCCGGACCTGGCCGTCGCGATCGCCCGCGTCGACCGCCTCGCCATATCCGCCCTCGCCACCCTCGACCGCTCCGCGAACCGCACCACCCTCTGGCCGGACCTCGCGAGTACAACGCTTTCCAACCACGTTGCCTCGAATTTCCGTCGCATCAAGCAGATCGCCGTCGCGTGGGCGACGAACGGGTCGGCGTACCAAGGAAACAGTTCCGTTGCCGACGACATCCGTGGTGCGCTCGAGTGGATGCACACCAACCGCTACAGCCCGACGCTGCCGCGGTACGACAACGACTACGACTGGGAGATCGGTGGCGCTTCTGCCTTCGCCGACACCTTGGTCCTGCTGTACGACGTGATTCCGGCCGACCTGCGGACGACGTACACGCAGGCGATCGACTACTACACGCCCGACCCGAACCTCTGGCGCGCCGACCGGCAGATCGCGACCGGCGCGAACCGGGTCTGGATCGCGACCGTAGTGGCGACCCGGGCGGTCCTCGACGGCGATACCGCCGCGCTGGTCCGCGTCCGCGACGCGATCAGCGACGTCGAGGGCGGCGGCGCGAACAGCGTGCTCGCCTTCAACGACGCCCCCGGCCGCGTCGACGGAACCGGCGAGGGGTTCTACAGCGACGGCTCGTTCCTTCAGCACTACAAGCACCCCTACAACGGTGGGTACGGCAAGGAACTGCTCGGCACGCTGTCGTCGCTGCTCTACCTGCTCGGCGGCACCGACTGGGCCGTCACCGATACGGATCTCGAGAACATCTACGGCTGGGTCAACGACGCGTTCGACCCGCTGATCGCGCGGGGCGACATGATGGGTTCGGTCTGCGGTCGCGAGATCGCCCGGCCGAGCAAGCAGAACCACGCGGCGACGCAGACCATCATCGAGGGCACCCTGCGGCTGATTCCGGCGGCGCCCGCCGCACATGCCACGCAACTCACCGCACTGGTCAAACAGTGGATTTCCGAGGACACGTTCCGGAATTTCCTGACCGTGACAGATCCGGCCTCGCTGGTCGCGGCACGCACGATCCTCACCTCGTCCGCGCCGGCTCGCGGTCCGCTCGTCCTGCACAAGCAGTACCCGCTGATGGACAAGGTCGCGCACCACCGGCCGGCCTTCACGATCGGGTTGAGCGCGTACTCGTCGCGGATCTACAACTACGAATCGATCCAGACCGAGAACCTGCACGGCTGGCACCTGTCCGACGGCATGGTCCTGCTGTACGACGACGACCTCGGTCACTACTCGGGCGACTACTGGCCGACGGTCGACCCGTACCGGTTGCCAGGGACAACGATCGACACCCGGCGGCTGGCGGATTCCTACGGTTTCCGCAGTACCAGCGAGGCCGACTGGGTCGGCGGAACGGCGATTCCGGGACGGACGATCGGTGCCTACGGCATGGACCTTCGCGGGTACGGAACCGACCTGCGCGCCTTGAAGAGCTGGTTCCTGATCGACGATGTGATGGTCTGCCTCGGTTCGGACATCACCGGTGCCGGAACGGTCGAGACGATCATCGAGAACCGCAAGCTGCGCACCGGCGACGAGACCTTCACCGCGGCGCCGGGCTGGTGCCATCTCGACGGAACCGGTGGCTACGTTTTCCCGGATCGCACACCGATCCAGACGCTGCGCGAGGACCGGACCGCGACGTGGCGCGAGATCAACCTGAAGTACGGGACCGACGACTCGATCACCCGGACCTACCAAACCATGTGGTACGCCCACGGGACGGCGCCGGCCGGGCAGGGCTATTACTACGTGCAGCTGCCGACCGCGTCGCTCGAACAGACGAAGACGTTTGCCGGCAAGCTACCCGTGTCCAAGCTGCGGAGCGACAACACGGCGCACGCGGTTCGGCTGCACAGCGTCCTGGCAGCCAACTTCTGGTCGGCGGGCACCGTTGCCGAACTGACGGCCGACGGCGCGGCCTCGGTCGTCGTGGCAGGTGGGACGGTCGCGATTTCGGATCCGACGCACACGCGTCCGTCGGTCACCGTCGATCTCGACAAGCCCGGTCTGCGCCTGGTGAGCGCTGACGACGGCGTCACGGTCAGCCGGCGAGGCAGCGGTTGGCGCGTCGTCGTCGACACCACGAACCGCCGCGGGGCCACCGCCACCGCGACCTTCCGCTGAGACGCCGAGCCCCATTGGGCTCACCGCGGCCCGGCGGAATGACCGAGAAATGCTGAATCACCGGAGTTTCCGGAATTACTGAGAGGAATCCGAATGCTGGTCGACATGCCCTTGGACCGGTTGCGGGAGTACCGGCCGCAGCCGGAGGAGCCCGCGGACTTCGACGCGTTCTGGAAACAGACGCTCGACGACGCGGCCGGTCATCCGATCGACGCCCGGTTCACGCCGTACGACGCGCGTCTGGCGACCGTCGAGGTCCAGGACGTCACGTTCAGCGGGTGGGCAGGTCAGCCGGTGAAGGCGTGGCTGCTCCTGCCACGCCATCGCAGTGGCCCGCTGCCCGCGGTCGTCCAGTACATCGGGTACAACGGCGGCCGGGGGATCCCGTACGAGTGGCTGACCTGGAGCGCCGCCGGGTACGCGCACCTGATCATGGACAACCGCGGTCAGGGCGGCGGCGGAAAGACCGTCGCGGACACCCCGGACATCGCGCCGGACGGACACGGCTCTTCGGCACCGGGTTTCCTGACGCACGGAATCGAGGACCCGGCGAAGCACTACTACCGCCGGCTGATCACGGACGCGGTCCGCGCGGTGGACGCGGCGAAGAGCAGCCCGGACGTGGACAGCGATCGGGTTGCGGTGATCGGTGGCAGCCAGGGCGGCGGGCTCGCGCTCGCGGTCGCCGGATTGCGTGACGACCTGTCCGCGGCGATTTCCGACGTACCGTTCCTGTGTCATTTCCGGCGCGCGTCGCAGATCACCGACAACGGCCCGTACGCCGAGATCGCGCGCTGGCTGAAGGGTCACCGGTTCGAGACGGAAACCGCGATCGGAACGTTGTCCTACTTCGACGCGGTGAACTTCGCCGCCCGCGCGACCTGTCCGGCGTGGTTCTCGGTCGCGCTGATGGACAACATCTGCCCGCCGTCCACGGTCTTCGCGGCCTACGACCGGTACGCCGGAGAGGCGCAGCTCGAGGTGTTCACCTACAACGGGCACGAAGGCGGCGCGGAGTACGACCTGCCGCGCAAGCTCAGTGCGCTCGCTTCCGTCTTCGGCCCCGGTGCCTGAACCGGAGCACGCTCCACAGGATCAGTACCGGCAACCAGAGCGCGAGTAGCCAGGGAATCCGCCACCAGCCGGAGCCGCCGAGCTCCGGCTGGTCGGTGGCGACCAACGGCCGCGCCGAGGTCGACCACGCCAGGAAAGCGTCGCCGATCGGCACTGCACCGAACAGGTACCGCTTCGTCGTCAGCCCGGTGAACGGCAACCCGACCAGCTCACCCGTCCGCGACAGCCGATCCGCCAGCGGATCCTGGTGCACCCGCGCCGCGCCCATCGCGACCACGGTCGCGGACAGACTCATCCCGAACACCAGCGGCCCGGAGTCGACGTCGCCCGGACCGCTGTGGCCCTTCGGATACTCCCGGACCCCGAGGCCCGTGACGAACTTGTCCTTGAAGATCTCGTACTGCGCCTGCGCGAACGTCGGATCGATGTCCACCAGGAACCGCTGGATCATCGCCTGCGACGAACCCCGCGCGCCGGAAACCTGCGGAACGACCTGATGCGGCAGCAGCCCGGTGTCCGGATCCAGTTTCGCCTTCGCGTTGGTCACCCAGTTCCTGGCGATCTGCCCGAAGCGTGGCGCGACCAACGCGTCGTACAGGCGGAGCGACGCGATCGCGACGACCGAGTCGACCGGCCAGGCCTGCCCCGGGTACGCCGCGAGGAACGGCGTGTTCGCGGTCCGGAAAGCGGTGGCGATCGCGACCGACTTACTGGTGAACGCGTCGCGCTCGGCGGCGGTTGACTGACCGAGGGCGATCAGGCCGCCGCGCAGCCAGTTCGTCCAGCCGGCGTAGAAGACGCCGTACGCCGGCTGCAAGGACTCGTCGAACGGCGCCGTACCTTCCGCGCCGGTGATCCGGTCGAGTGCCCAGCGGACCTCGGCAGTCGCGTCGGCCGACCGGGCCGGGTCATCGACGCCGACCTGGACCCAGCTGAGTCCGTACAGCACGTTCAGGAAGAAGTAGCCTTCCGGAAACTGTTTCTGCGCGGACCGATCGGCCCCGTTCTCGATCTCGGCACGCAGGAACGTCAACTGCTTCACCACGCCACGGGTGGGATCGGTCCACGGGAGAATCAGCCGAGCGGTGCCCACCCCCGCCACCACTGTGGCGATCACCGCCACGCCGATCACGAACTTGCGCAGCACCCGCATCAATCTAGAGGGTCTTCGGCAACCAGCGGCGGACGAACGGGTGACTATCCGGAGACTGGACATCGCGTGGGCGGGGGAGTTCAGGTCCCGAGCGTCGACTCCCGGGTGATCAGGCGAGTGGGCAGCTCCTGCGGTCCGGGGTGTGTGCGGCCGCCGATGGCGTCGAGCAGCAGGTTGGCGGTGTGCCGGCCGAGCTCCTCGAGCCGCATGTCGATCGTGGTGAGCGGCGGCCGGCTCGCCAGCGCCATCACCGGCCAGTTGTCGTACCCGGTGACCGCGATGTCGTACGGCACCGAGCGGCCGAGCTCGCGGAGCCGATCACACACGCCGCGGGCGATCTGATCGCTGCCGCAGGTGATCGCTTCGACGTCGGGCTGCGTGCGGAGCAGGAGGTCGACCGCGTGCCGGCCCCATCGCTCGCTCCACTCACCGTGCAGCGGCTCGCCGATGAGCGCGTCGCCGGCCGCCCTCACGGTCGCCTCGGCGCGGACCCGGGCGCTGTGGTGCGAGTCCGGCCCGGTGACATGCGCGATCCGCTCGCGCCCGAGCGACAACAGGTGCCGCACGGTTGAGGCCGCGCCGCCGTGGTCGTCGACGATCAGCGACGTGTCGTCCGGATCGGTCGAGGGACTGAATGCGTAGATGACGGGGATCGGTACGTCGATCGGCGCCCGTGGCTCGGTCCGCCGGCCGGTGACGATGATGCCGTCCACCCGCCGGGCCAGCAGCGACTTCACGTAGTGCTGCTCGCGGAGCGGGTCGTCGCGGGTGTCGCACAGCACGAGCGCCATTTCACCCGCGCTCAGCGCGTCCTCGGCGCCGAGCATGATCGGGATGCTGAAGCGGCCCGAGCTGTCGGTGGTGATCAGGCCCACCGTGAAACTGCGACCGGACGCCAGCGCGCGACCGCGGCTGTCCGGTGTGAAGCCGAGCGTCTCGGCCGCTTCCAGCACCCGCAGCCGGGTCGCCTCCTTGAGCTGGCCGGTGTTGTTCAGCGCCTTCGACGCCGTGCTCGCCGCGACGCCGGCCAAGGCCGCGACGTCCTTGATGCCGACCGTTCGGGCCGTCCGTGGGGCCATGGCAACTCCTTTCCTGAAGTTTCCGGCACAGTACCCCAACCCGCCCGGGCGCTCCCGAAGTTATCCACAGCCAGGGGTTGACCTGGCGATCCCGGCTCTCTACCTTCGTGCAGGAAAACGTGTTCCGGATTTTCCTAACTCAGGAGTCACGCGCTATGAGTGCATCCTCCGAAACCTCTGTCGCCCCCGCCGCCACGACGAGGGGCCGCCGGCGTCCCCTCGGACTCGGCGAGGTCACCATCACCGGCGGGTTCTGGGCGCCGCGGCAGGCCCGCAACGGCGCCGAAGCGATCCCCAGCGGCCAGGACCAGCTCGAGAAAGCCGGAAACCTGCACAACCTACGGCTCGCCGCGGGCATCGGCGAGGGCGAGGCGATCGGCCCGATCTTCGCCGACTCCGACGTCTACAAGTGGCTCGAGGCAGCCGCCTGGGAGTACGGCCGGAATCCCGACGACGAACTGCTGCAGCGCATCCGCGACCTGACCACGGTCGTCGCGGCCGCGCAGCGCGACGACGGGTACCTCGACTCGGTGGTCCAACTCCGGTACGGCGACAAGGGCCGCTACCAGCAACTCGTCTGGAGTCACGAGCACTACTGCGCCGGCCACCTGATCCAGGCCGCGGTCGCGCAGGTCCGCTGCACCGGCGACCGGGCCCTGCTCGACGTCGCGATCAAGCTCGCCGACCACCTGAGGGCGACCTTCGGCGACGACAAGACCGTCGACGTCGACGGCCACCCGGTGATCGAGATGGCGCTCGTCGAGCTGTATCGAGAAACCGGTACGGCGGCGTACCTCGAGCTCGCGCGGTGGTTCGTGGAAGCGCGCGGACACGGGATCATCGAGCGGCACGGGCACTCGCCGGCGTACTTCTCCGACCGGGTCCCGGTCCGCGAGGCGACGTCGGTCGAGGGGCACTCGGTCCGCGCCGTGTACCTGGCCGCCGGTGCGGCCGATGTCGCGCTGGAGACCGGCGACACGGAGCTGCTCGACGCCTTGAAGGTCCAGTTCGACCACATGTGGTCGACCAAGACCTATGTCACCGGCGGTCTCGGCGCGCGCTGGGAGGGCGAGGCGTTCGGCGACGAGTACGAGTTGCCGCCGGACCGTGCGTACGCGGAAACGTGTGCGGCGATCGGCGGAATCCAGTGGGCCTGGCGGATGCTGCTCGCGACGGGCACGGCGTCGTACGCCGACGCGATCGAGCGGATGCTCTACAACGGTTTCCTGGCCGGTGTCTCGCTTTCCGGAACGGAATACTTCTACGTCAATCCGCTGCAGCTGCGCGGGGCGGCGTACCCGGACACCGGGCGGAGTCCGGCGCACGGGCGGCGCGGGTGGTTCGACTGCGCGTGCTGCCCGCCGAACATCATGCGCACGCTGGCGAGCCTGGACGGCTACCTCGCGACGACCACCGACGACGCGGTGCAGATCCACCAGTACGCCGCCGGCGTGATCAAGGCCGGCGACGTCGAACTGCGCGTCGAGACCAACTATCCGTGGGAAGGCGCCGTCCGGATCACCGCTGACGCGCCGGCTGCCGTCGAGCTGCGGATTCCGGCGTGGGCCGACGGTGCCACGCTCAACGGGCAGCCGGTCGCAGCCGGCGAATACGCTCGCGCGGAGGGGCAGGAGTTCGACCTGCAACTGCCGCTCGACACCCGGTTCGTCGGGGCTGATCCGCGGATCGACGCCGTGCGTGGGTGCGTCGCGATGGAGCGCGGCCCGTTGGTGTACGCGGTCGAGCAGGTGGACAACACGGCGAACGTCGACGACCTGCATCTGTTGCCCGAGGCACCGGTTTCCGCGGCCGCGGAACTGCTCGACGGCGTGACCGTGGTCAAGGCCCGCGGAAAGTCCGGAACCGGGCACCGGGAGGGCTGGCCGTTCACTCCGGAGTCCGGTGACTCGACCGGCGACGAGGTCGAGGTGGTCGCGGTGCCGTACTACGCATGGGCCAACCGGGACATCGGCGCGATGCGCGTCTGGCTGCCCAGGGCCTGACGATGCTCACCCGGCGGAAGTTCATCGGCCTGGCGGCCGCTGCGACCACGGCCGGCTTCGCGTCCAGCTGCAGCTCGGTCCGGGACGGAACCAACATCCCCTGCCCGGGGTTGAGGGAGGGGGCCACCCGCACCGCGGCAGTGGTGGGGCGGGGGGCGCCCCCGGTCCGGGTGTAC
>NZ_JBSHBJ010000001.1:520823-568867 GCF_053611945.1 Kribbella sp. NPDC054772
CGCGGGCGGTGCCGCGGCTCGGCGCCTCGCGCCCGCACGCCGCCGGCCGGGCGGCGCTGGGTTCCCCCCCCCCCCCCCCCCTCCACCGGCACCGTGCAGGTGTGGTGCCGGGCGGCGACGCAGAGCGGTCTGACCGACCTGGTGAAGAAGTTCAACGCGTCCCAGAACCGGCTCACCGTCGAGCTGACGCCGGTTCTGGACGCCCAGTACGTGACCAAGCTGGCGACCGCGATCCGCGGCCGGACGGTGCCGGACCTGGTCGACATCGACGACATCAACTCAATGCTGTTCATCTACCGCGACGCGTTCACGGACCTCACGGAACCGCTCGCCGCGCTGGATTTCCGGGACCAGCTGAGCCCGGGCCACCTGCGGCTGGCGACCAGGAACGAGCGCGTGTACGGCGTTCCGTACCTCGCCGACAACTCGATGTTCTGGTTCAACACCGAGCTCTGCGACAAGGCGGACGTCGATCCGGACGAGGCCGTGAAGTCGTTCGGAAACCTGCTGGACGCCGCCCGCCGGTTGCGGAAACTCGGCGACGACATCTACGCCTGGAGTTTCCCGGCGAACAGCCCGGGTGCGCTCGGGTTCGTCGTCCAGCCGATGGTCTGGGCCGCGGACACGGATCTCATCCAGGGCACCATCGGAAGTCAGTCCGGGCACATCATTGGGAACGACACCGTCCGGCAAATGCTCGAGCTGCACCGCCAGCTCTGGGTCGACGGTCTGGTGCCGCGGCCGAACTTCTCGGACGACGCTTCCCGATGGGGCAGTGATTTCCGGGCCGGAAAGGTCGGAATCTTTCCGTCGAACTACAGCGTGGTGGTGTCCGGATCGGACCCGGCTTTCCAGAAGAAGGTCACGCCGCGGCTGTTGTCCGGACCGGACGGCGGCGCGGCGTTCTTCGACGGCGGCGACAACATGTGCATTCCGCGCGGCGCCCGGAACGCGTCCGGCGCGTGGGAGTTCGTCCGGTTCGCGCTGGACCTGCCGCAGCAGATCGACCTGCCGGCCGGCGGATACACGCCGGTGCGGTCGGACGCGCGGACGCCGGAGTTCGCGAAGAAGTACCCGTTGGCGACGCTGCCGCTGGAACGCATCAAGGAGGGGTACGCGCCGACAACGCTTTCCTACAACCTCCTCTACAACCAGCCGGACGGGCCGTGGCTGCAGATGTTCCGCCGCGCCGTGTTCGACGGCGAGCTGGAGGCCGCCATGAAAGAAGCCCAGCAGAACTATGACCGCATTCTCCGTCAGGGGCAGGCATGAGTACCGCGGTGCGCGGCAATCGTCGCCTGGATCCGGGTCTGCGCCGGGCCGCTTCGGCACGCGGCCGAGTGGGTCGCGGCTCGCTGACCCATCCGTCGCGAACCGGCCTGCTCCTGGTGAGTCCCGCCGTACTGTTCGTCGGCGTCTTCGTCCTTGTCCCGCTCGTCTTCGCCCTCGTGATCTCGCTGACCAACTGGCCGCTGATCGGCTCCGTCAAGTTCAGCGGGCTGAAGAACTACACGGCGATCGTCTCCGACGCCGCGTTCGCCAAGTCCGTCCTCTACACGCTGCTCTACACGGTCATCGTGACCGGACCGATCCTCGTGCTCGGGTACGCCCTCGCGGTCCTGGTACGCCGGAAGCGCCGCGGCTCGACGCTGCTGCGCACGGTCTTCTTCCTCCCGTTCGTCGTCGGCTTGTCGACGCTCAGCTTCGTCACGGTCCTGGAGGCCCAGCCGGAGAGCGGAGTGATCAACATCGTGCTCCGCGAACTCGGGATCACCGACGGTACGACGGCCTGGCTGGTGGATGGGCCACTCGCGACCGGACTGATCTGCGTGCTGGTGATCTGGGCGGTCAGTGGGCTGACGATGATGTTGCTGATGGCCGGCATGCAGGCGATCCCGCGGGAGTACTACGAGTCCGCCGAACTGGACGGCGCCGGCTGGTGGAAACAGGAACAGGAAATCACGATTCCGATCCTGCGCCGGACCATCGCGATGGCGGTGATCATCTCGGTGATCGGGTCGTTGCTGGCGTTCTCGCAGTTCTACATCCTGACCCGCGGAGGTCCCGGGACGGACACCACGACGGTGGTGCAGTACATCTACAACCGCGCCTTCGTCCAGCTGCAGCTCGGTGCCGCGACCGCGCTGTCGATCGTGCTGGTGATCGTGGTCGGGCTCGTCACCGCGGCCCAGTTCCGGCTGCTCCGGGAGAAGGACTGACGATGCGACTCAAGAACACGTTTTACGTCATCGGTGGCGGCGGGGCGTTCCTGGTCTTCGCCGTACCGTTGCTGTGGGCACTCTTCCGGTCGGTGCAGCCGAACGACGTGATCGTCGCGGCACCGGACGGAAGGACGTTCTTCCAGCTCACCTGGGACAACTTCCGGACCCTGATCGAGGGACCCGGAAACCTGATCCGGGCGGTCGGAAACAGTCTGCTCGTGGCGATCAGTACGTCGGTCCTGACTGCGCTGCTCGCGACGCTGGCGGGGTACGGGTTCGCGCGTTTCCGGTTCCGCAGCGGGCCGGTGTTGTTCGCGCTCGTGGTGGTGTCGATGATGATCCCGTTCCAGGCGATCCTGACGCCGCTCTACCTGGAGATGAACGTCCTGCGGCTCACCGACAGCCTGCTCGGGCTGGTGCTGTTCTACACCACGGTCAACCTGCCGTTCGGGGTGTTCGTGATGCGGAACTCGTTCTCCTCGGTGCCGGTCGAACTCGAGGACTCCGCCCATGTCGACGGGTGCGGAACGTTCCGGATGATCGGTTCCGTACTGCGCCCGCTGATCACTCCCGGCGCCGCGACGGTGGCGCTGTACGCGTTCCTCGCCGCCTGGACCGAGTTCCTCGGAGCGCTCACGTTCCTGACCAAGGACGAGCTGTACACGCTGCCCGTCGCGCTGGTGAACGTCCAGGCCGGCGCGTACGGCGAGATCAACTTCGGCTCGTTGGTGGCCGGATCGGTGATCGCGATGATTCCGTGCGTCGTGCTGTACGTCGGCCTGCAGCGGTTCTACGTGTCCGGTCTCGCCTCCGGAGCGGTCAAGGGCTAGACCGGAGCTACAAGCTGGGCCGGATCTCGTGGTCGGCGTGCGCCGTGGCGTGGGCCTCGCCGACCTGCCGGCACAGCGCCATCAGGTCTTCCTCGTTCCGGACCTGCTGCTTCGCCTTCGGGCCGAGGTCCGTGATGTGGTCGCGGGCCCGCAGCAGCCGCTGGAAGACTCGCTCCCGCTCGGCCGGGTCGTCGGTGTACTCCGGGTCGAGGTAGGCGACCGCGTCGCGGCGGATGTGGGCCATCGCGGTCTGCGTGCGTCCGCGGGTGCTGAACAGTGAGGCGAAGATCGTGATCAGCAGGACCACCAGGATCACGGCCAGCGAGAGCCCGGTGCTGATCTCGGCCACCTCGACGTGGTCACCACCGTTGATGAACGGCAGGTTGTTCTCGTTCAGCGCGTGCAGGATCAGCTTGGCGCCGATGAACACCAGGATCGCGGCCAGGCCGAAGGACAGGTAGATCAACCGGTCCAGCAGGCCGTCGAGCAGGAAGAACAGTTGCCGCAGTCCGAGCAGACTGAACGCGGTCGCGGTGAACACGACGTACACGTTCTGGGTGAGGCCGAAGATTGCCGGGATCGAGTCCAGCGCGAACATCAGGTCGGTGAAGCCGATCGCGACCATCACCAGCAGCATCGGCGTCAGCATCCGGCGGCCGTCGACCCGCGTCGTCATCCGGTCCCCGTCGTACTCGTCGGTGGTCCGGAACAGCCGCCGGGCCATCCGGACGACGATGTTCTGGGCCTGGTGGGATTCCTCGGTTTCCGGTTTGAGCATGTTCCCGGCGGTCAGCAGCAGCGCGATTCCGAACAGGTAGAACACCCAGGAAAACGTGTGCAGCAGCGCCGAGCCGACGAAGATGAACGCGGACCGCGCGATCAGGCTGACCACGATCCCGACCAGCAGGACCTTCTGCTGGTTCTCCCGTGGCACCCGGAAACCGCTCATGATGATCAGGAACACGAACAGGTTGTCCACCGAGAGCGCTTTCTCGGTGATGTACCCGGCGAAGTACTCCGAGCCCATGCCGGTGCCGCCGATCAGCAGCGTTCCGAGCCCGAACAGGATCGCGATCCCGACGTAGACCGCGGACCACGCCGCGGCTTCGCGGAGCGTCGGCACGTGCGCCGACCGGACGTGGAAGAAGTAGTCGAACAACAGCAGCCCGGCGATCGCCAGCAGCGTCAGCACCCAGACCAGAGGGGACACGGTCATGCCCTAACCCAACCATGCTCGCCCTCCGCGTCTGCCCGACTTCGAGAAAATTGCCGGAAAGGCATCTTTGCTCTTTGGGCAACTTCTGTTACGGTCATGACATGGCAGACGGGTTGCGCGAGCGCAAGAAACAGGAGACCCGGATCGCGCTGAGCTGGGCGGCGGTCCGGCTCACCGTCGAACGCGGGTATGGCAACGTGCGGATCGAGGACATCGCCGCCGAGGCGGGCGTCTCGCTGCGCACGTTCCGCAACTACTTCGACAGCAAGGCCGACGCGATCGCGGCCCGCGAGGTCGACCGGAGTCTGCGGATCGCCGAGGAGCTCCGGGCCCGGCCGGCGGACGAGCCGCTCTGGACCGCGCTCCGGGTCGCGATCGAGGCTCATTTCGCGCTCGGCGAGGAGGGCCACGGCGGCCGGCGCCCGCCGGACGAGAAATGGCTGACAGGCATCCGGCTGATGATGACCGAGCCCGCTCTGCAAGGTGCGGTCGCGCGCGCCTATGCCCGCGCCGGGGATGAGCTGACAGCCGCGATCGCGGACCGGACCGGTACGTCGGGGCTGTATCCCCGGCTGGTCTCGGAGGTGATCAACGCGACCCGTGGCGTTGTGACGGCGGAGTGGCTGCGCGCCGACCCGCCGCGTTCCGTCGCCGACCTGCTGTCGGAGGCGCTCGACCTGGTCGCCGCCGGCCTGCCGATCCCCGAGTAACACCCAGCTTCACAGCTTTGCGAACCCCGGTGAGTCGCCGGGGCGGTCAGTCACGCCTGAGTGGAGGGACGTCATGGACGCCGAAGTCGTCATTGCCGGGGCCGGACCGAACGGCCTCATGCTGGCCGGTGAGCTGCTGCTCGCCGGAATCCGGCCGATCGTGCTCGAGAAACTGCCGGAACGCAGTACGACGCCGCGGGCCAACGGTCTCGTCGGCCAGGTCGTCCGGATGCTCGACCGGCGCGGAATCTACGAACGCCTGAGCGGTACGACGGGCGCGCCGCGGCCGGCTCCGGGTTTCGTGTTCGGCGCGATGCCGTTGCGTCTCGACCTGCTCGAGGAGAACCCGGTCTATCTGCTGCAGGTGCCGCAGGTGCGGATCGAGGAGGTTCTCGAGGAGCGGGCGCTGGAGCTCGGGGCCGAGATCCGGCGCGGTCACGAGCTGCTCGGATTCACCCAGGACGCGGACGGGGTGACGATCTCGCTGTCCGGTCCCGAGGGGGAGTACCAACTGCGGACCGGGTACCTCGTCGGCGCCGACGGTGGTCGCAGCGTGACGCGGAAACTCGCCGGGATCGACTTTCCGGGCGTCACCAACGACTCGATGGTGTCCCGGACGGGCAGTGCCACGGTGCCGCCGGAGTACATCGTGAACGGGGTGCTGAAGGTTCCGGGGTACGGCGTGATCCCGCCGTTCCTGCATCAGCGGACGGAACATGGACTGTTCGTGTGGGCACCGTTTCCGAATCGGTTGCCGGCCGTGAGTACGGGCGAGTGGGACACGCCATCGGATGGCGAGATGACGTTCTCGGAACTGCAGGCGAGCGCGGATCGAGTGCTCGGCGTACATCTGCCGCTGGTCGAGCCGACAGGTGACGGGGTGCGGCAGTTGCGGCGGGTTGTGGGCGGAAACAGCCGGCTGGCGTCACGGTTCCGTTCCGGGCGGGTGTTGCTGGTCGGTGATGCCGCGCACGTGCATTCCGCGATCGGCGGGCCTGGGCTGAATCTCGGGCTGCAGGATGCGGTCAACCTCGGGTGGAAGCTGGCTGCTGAGGTACAGGGTTGGGCTCCGCCGGGGTTGCTCGACACGTACGAGTCCGAGCGGCGGCCGGTGGGGGAGCGGGTGGTGCTGCAGACCCAGGCCCAGTCCGCGCTGATTGCCCCGGGCAACGACGTGACGGAGTTGCGGAAACTGTTCGGGGAGTTTCTCGACGATCCGGGGAACGTGAAGCGAGTGGCCGACCTGATTTCCGGCGCGGACATCCGGTACCACGACGGTCCGCACCCGATGGTCGGGCGATGGGCACCGGATCTCAGGATCGAACGCGATTCCGGGACGGTGCGGCTGACCGAGCTGATGCACGCCGGCCGTTCGCTGCTCGTCGACCTGACACCCGACGGCGCGTTCGCTGCCGAGCCCGTTCCGGAACAGGTGGACGTGATCACCGGCCGCGGCGAACGCCAGATCGCCCTCCTCATCCGCCCCGACGGCTACGTCGCCTGGGCCACAGAACCCGCCGATGCGGCGGCCCAGGATGTGAGTGGTTTGCGCGAGTCCTTGGGGCGGTGGTTTCAGGCGCGGCCCTTGACCAGCGCGACGAGGTAGCGGCAGGGCGTCGTACCGGGGTTGTGGAAGGTGGTCGCCGACGGTGGGCCGAGGTGGAGGCAGTCGCCGGTGTGCAGGTCGTGGACCTGGGAGCCTTCGTGGAAGCGGAGGTGTCCGTCGAGGATCCACAGCTGCTGGTTCTTGAAGATGTAGGCGTCGGCCGGGTACGAGACCGAGGCGCCGGCCGGCAGTTCCACCTCGACCAACTCCAGCGGCCCATCGGTCGCCGGGGACACCGCCCGCCGGCGGTACCCGGTGACCGGATCCGTCCAGACCGGCTGGTCGTCCGCTCTGCGGAGCAGTTCGCCTGTGGTTTCCGCGCGGGCGACCAGTTCGGACAACGTCATTCCGAGCGCGCCGGACAACTTTCCGAGCAGTACGGCGGTGGGTTGCGCCTCGCCGCGCTCGATCTTCCCGATCATCGCCCGCGACACTCCCGACCGCTCGGCCAGCGCGTTCACGGACAGGTCCTGTGCGGTGCGCGCCTGCTGCACGGTGGCCGCCAAGGAACGAGACAGATCGTCGATCACGCTTGCCACTATAGCGCCAGTTGTGGCTACTATCGTGCCATGGTTCAGGTCAGAGACGCCTCGGAAGCTGATGCCGAGGCCTGCGCGGCGATCTACGCGCCCTATGTCACCGGCACCGCGATCACCTTCGAGATCGACCCGCCGACAGTCGTGGAGATGGCCGAGCGAATCGCCAAGGCGCAGTCGACCCATGCGTGGCTGGTCCTCGAAGACGAACACCGCGTCGTCGGGTACGCGTACGCCGGTCCGATGAAACCGCGCGCGGCGTACCGCTGGTCCTGCGAAGTCAGCGTGTACGTCGAACCGGGCCGCCGCCGCTCCGGCGCCGGCCGCGCTCTGTACGAGGCGCTGTTCGCCCGCCTGACGGACCGCGGTTTCCGGACTGCGGTGGCCGGTATGACTCTTCCCAACCCCGCCAGCGAGGGTCTCCATAAGTCCCTCGGCTTCGAGCCCATCGGCACCTACCGGAACATCGGCTGGAAACTCGACACCTGGCACGACGTCGCCTGGGCCCAACGCCCCCTCGCCGAACTTCCCGACCCGCCGGCAGAACCCAGCTAAGACCCTAACCATCCGGTGCCTAGCTCATCGGTGGGCAGGTGCCCCCGGGGGTGGTGGCGAGTTCGAAGTGCCACATTTCGTTGGCGAGGGTCTGGCAGAGGCCGTAGCGGTTGCCTTTGCGGATCAGCCAGTCGTCGGCATCGGTGGGGCCGATGTCGACGGCGTGTCCGGTCACGTGGTGCGACTCGTCCGGGTCGGCGACCCACTTCAGTGCCTTCTTCTTGCTGCCGTATTTCCGGATCGCCTTTTCCAGCAACTCTTCCTGGTATTTCCGGCTCCGCCAGCCGGTGGTGACCTGCATCCTGATCCCGTCGTCCTTCATCGCGGCCTCGGCCCGCTGCACCGCTTTCCGCAGCGCCGGGTCGAGCCTGGCGATCCCGGGCAGGTCGGTGTCCGACGCGGAGGTGTGATCCGGCAGTACGCCGTCCGCGGCGCCCGGACCGCCCGAGCCGGAGCCACCGCGATCGGATCCGCCCCGCATCGGACCGGAGGTGGACGCCGATCCGGGCGGCGTGTCCTGCGCGGAAACCGCTGTACAGGCGGCCAGCGAGAAACTGATGACTGCGGCAACGATCGCCAGGCCGGCCGGAGTGGCCGACCGGCGTCCGCGTCGGTAGATGGCAGCGAGGTGATCGATGAGCATGCCGACAGTCCATCCGGAACGATGTTGCCGGAGCGTCTGCAATTTCGAATACGTTTTCCATACACCCCACCTGCTTCAATGGACGGTATGCGGGTGCTGGTCGTCGAGGACGAGGTCTATCTCGCGGAAGCGATCCAGGCCGGTCTGCGGCTGGAGGCGATCGCGGCCGATCTGGCCTTCGACGGGCACTCCGCGCTGGAGTCCGTGACAGTCACGGCGTACGACGTTGTGGTGCTGGACCGTGATCTCCCCGGGGTCAGCGGCGACGAGGTGTGCCGGCAGATCGTTGCGCAAGGCATCGGGTGCCGAGTGCTCATGCTCACCGCGGCCGGTGATCTCGACGACAAGGTGGCCGGGTTCGAGCTCGGCGCCGACGACTACCTGACCAAACCGTTCGAGCTCCGCGAACTCGTCGTACGCCTCCGTGCGCTGGTACGACGGCCCGCCGCGACGACCCCGACCGTGCTCGAGTACGCCGGGGTGCGGTTGGACCCGTTCCGGCGCGAGGTGTACCGCTCCGGACGCTACGTGAAGCTCCAGCGGAAACAGTTCGCCGTACTCGAGGTATTGATGGCTGCTCGTGGTGGGGTGATCAGTGCGGAAAC
The DNA here is from genome assembly GCF_053611945.1 of Kribbella sp. NPDC054772. Classification (NCBI taxonomy): domain Bacteria; kingdom Bacillati; phylum Actinomycetota; class Actinomycetes; order Propionibacteriales; family Kribbellaceae; genus Kribbella; species Kribbella sp. NPDC054772. The sequence continues at coordinate 529,747 of NZ_JBSHBJ010000001.1, forward strand.
CCTGCTGGAGAAAGCGTGGGACGAGAACGCGGATCCGTTCAGCAATGCGGTCCGGTTGACGATCTCGGCGTTGCGGAAACGACTTGGTGATCCGTGGGTCATCCACACCGTCCCAGGTGTCGGCTACCGGATCGGTGACGCGTGAGCGGCGGGGTGATGGTGGCGTGAGCGACGAGCAGTTGATGACCTGGCGGCCGCGGTTGACGGTGCGGCTGCGGCTGACGTTGAGTTACGCGGGCCTGCTGGTGCTCTCGGGCGCCGTGGTCGCATGCATCATCTGGCTGGTTTTCCGGATCGTTCCGAACTACCCACTGACCGCTGCCAATCCGCGTGACCTGCGCGACGGGCTGCCGCCGTCACGCGGCGAGATCCTCGACCTCGTGGTGAAACTCTCCGCGGCGGCAATCGGGTTCCTGGCAATCGTCGGGCTGGTCGCCGGGTGGTTCCTGGCGGGCCGGATGCTGAGGCCGCTGCAGGAAATCACCGCCGCAGCACGGAAAGCGGGGAGCGGATCGCTGGACCACCGGATCGGGCTCACCGGGATGCGGGACGAGTTCACCGAGCTCTCGGACACGTTCGACCAGATGCTCGACCGGCTGCAGTTGTCGTTCGAGCAGTACCGGCGATTCGCGGCGAACGCGTCGCACGAACTGCGGACCCCACACGCGGTGATGAAGACGATGCTGGACGTCGCGCAGGCGGATCCGGACCATCAGGATGTTCCGCAACTCGTGAAACGACTGGCGGAAACAAACCAGCGCGGGATCGACATCGTCGAGGCACTGCTGAGCTTGACGGCCCTGAACAACCGGAACGCACTGAGTGAACAGGCCGGCGAGCTGGATCCGGTCGACCTTTCCGCGGTACTGCGGGCCGCCTGGCCGGCGTTGTCGGCGGAGGCTGCCGGAGCCGGCGTCACGCTGTCGTCCGAGCTGACGGAAACTGTTGTCGAGGGCAATGATGTTCTGTTGCACCAAGTGGTGACCAACCTGGTGCAGAACGCGATCCGGCACGGCGGCGGGTCGGTCGAGGTCACGGTTTCCGGCGGCGCACTCGTCGTACGCAACGATGGTGAGCTGCTGGATCCGGAACGGGTTCGGACCTTCGTCGAACCGTTCACGAAGGATCGGTACCGGGCCGGTCACGGGCTCGGGCTGGCCTTGGTGGATCGGATCGTCGAGGTGCATCGCGGGCGCTTGGAGCTCGTCGCGAATCCGGGCGGCGGGCTGACCGCGACCGTCGTACTGCCCGAGGCTGTCGTGGATAGCTGAGCCGACAGTTGGTTGGCCCGGTCCGAGAGCGAGGATTGTCAGGTGAGTGATGACCGCCAGCCGCAACCCGCCCAGCCACACGACAGCCAGCCAGAATCCACTTGGCCGGCTGCCAGTCAGTCAGTCGACCGCGAAGTGACCGTTCGGTTCGCCCGCGAGGAGGACGACGCCGCGCTGCTTGCGATCGAGCGGAGCTCCTGGGATGCGTCGTCCGGGTTCCCGTCCTACCAGGACAACCTCCAGGACACGTTCTTCAGCCGCAGCGGTCCGGAGGCACACCTGGTGGCGGAGTACGGCGGGAAGGTGGTCGGCTACCTCAGGCTTCAGGACAAGTACCCGTTTCCCGAGGGCTCCGGCGTTCTGACGATCAACGGTCTCGCGGTCGCTCACGACGCCCGTCGCCTCGGCGTCGCCAACGCCCTGATGGAGGCCACCACCGCCGAGGCCCGCAACCGCGGCGCCCGCAAGATCAGCCTGCACGTCCATAGCACCAACACGCCGGCCCGCCGCCTGTACGAACGCCACGGCTACGTCCTCGAAGGCACCCACCCCCAAGAGTTCCTCATCGAAGGCACCTACATCGACGCCCTCGACATGGCGAAAACTCTGTAGCGACTGCGGGGGAACAGTAGCGAAGGCGCCGTGCTCATCCGGGGGTGGATGGGCGCGGCGCCTTTTGGCTAGCGGTGGGGGTTACGGGTTGAGGCCGTGTTTGTGGAGCCAGGGCTCGGGGTCGATCGGGTCGCCGCCGCCGGGGAGGACCTCGAAGTGGACGTGCGGGCCGGTGGTGTTGCCGGTCATGCCGATCCGGCCGACCATGGAGCCGGCGTCGACCGAGTCACCGACCGAGACGTCGAACTCTTCCATGTGGCTGTACGACGTGACGGTGCCGTCGGAGTGCCGCACCTTGACCTGGCGGCCGTACGCGCCTTCGAAGTCGGCCTGGATGACCGTACCGGCCATCACCGAGCGCACCGGCGTACCCATCGGGGCCGCGAAGTCCAGACCCGTGTGGTTGTGCGCCCAGCGGCCGCCGGCCTGGTTGAACCGGGCGGTCAGGTGGTAGCCGGTGGTCGGCAGGACGATCTTGGCCTTGGCCTTCTCGGCGGCCGCCTTGAGCGCCGCGGCCTTCGCGGCGACCTCGGCCTTCGCCTCGGCGAGGGCCTTGGCGTTGGCGGCGGCCTTCTTCGCCGCGGCCGCCTTGGCCGCGGCCAGGGCGAGCGCCCGGCGCTGCGTCAGGGCCGCGTTCGCGGCGAGCTTCGAGGCCCGCTGCTGAGCTGCCTTCTGCGCGGCCTGCTGAGCCGCCTTCTGAGCCGCCTTCTGGGCAGCCTGCTGGGCGGACTTCTGCGCCGTCGCCAGCGACAGGTCGATCCGGGACGTGTCCCGCGATCCGAGGTCGCGCCGGTCGATACGAGCGGCGTTCAGAGCGTCGGCCTGCAAGGGGTTCAGGCCGGTGCTCGGCGCCGGTGACGACGGACCGGATGCGGCCGAACTGAGGCCGACGGTGGCGGTTCCGGCCGCGGCCGCCAGGGCGGCGGTCAGACCGATGATCTGGGTACGACGGGTCGCGTGGCGACGGATGAAGCGGTGCTTGGCCACCCGGCGCAGCGCAGCCGGACGACGCGACGCCGGCCGGTCTGCGTCCGGCGCGTCTTGATGAGGGGGCACGACAAAACCTTCCAGGGAGGGGCTGCCGCCGCTGAGGGGGTACGACGACTGAACGACCATAACGACCGGGTCACGAACGCCTCAAACACAGATTGCGGAAAGTTCAACGAAATCGAACACGCTCGGTGAGGCCACCCTGCCGCCCGGTGCATGCTCAGGCGTGAACCGCCTGGGGAAGAAAGGCGGCGTCGAGGTGACGCGGATCACGTCCAGATTAGGGCCGAACGGCCCTTTCGGACCGGTATAAGCCGTCCACATATTGAGAGCTTTGTCGACCAACTTACTAATCTTTCAGGCGCGTCCCATACTGAAGTGACACGGCCGACGAGAGGGGACGGACATGACGCGCAAGCCGCCGTACTACCGCCTCCACATCGACCTGCTCCGCGTCTCCAGCGCACTCTGTCTGCGCTGATCCGGTGTCTGAGCCGTATCTGAGCTGAGCCACCGCACGTCCTGCTGACGGCGTCCGCTTCCCGGACGTCCGCTGCCACCTGCCGCCCTCCGCCGCCGAAGGGCCCGCGAAGCCTGCCCACCGCCAGGGAGTCTCATCGTGTCCACCACGTCAGTCACGTCCGCGTCCGGTACGACCGGTCCGCCGGCGACCGCGATACCTCTCGAAGCCGATCTCCCCGTCGTCGCCCGCCGGCATCCGTGGCGCTGGGTCGGCGTCGGCGTCGTACTGGTCCTGCTCGCGATGTTCGTGCACGGCCTCGTCACGAATCCGGGGTGGGACTGGCCGACGTTCTTCCAGTTCTTCGCCACCCGGACAGTGTTTTCCGCACTCTGGGTGACCATTCAGCTGACGGCGTACGGCACGGTGCTCGGCTTCGTACTCGGGGCGGTGCTGGCGTCGATGCGGCTGTCCAGCAGCCCGTTCCTCCAAGTCGTTTCCTGGGGCTACATCTGGGCGTTCCGTTCGATTCCGTTGATCGTGCAGCTGCTGTTCTGGTTCAACATCGCGTACCTGTATCAGGAGCTCAGCCTCGGCATCCCGTTCGGTCCGGAGTTCGTGCACTTCAGTACCAACGACCTGTTCGGTCCGCTGGGGGCCGCCGTACTGGGGCTCGCGCTGCACCAGGCGGCGTACGCCGCGGAGATCATCCGTGGCGGAATCATTTCTGTCGACGCCGGCCAGCTGGAGGCCGCCGCGGCACTCGGCATTCCGAAACCGCGCCAGTTTTTCCGGATCGTGCTGCCGCAGGCGATGCGGTCGATCCTGCCGAACGGCGCGAACGAGGTGATCAGCCTGTTCAAGGGCACCTCGATCGTCTCGGTGATGGCGATCCCCGAGCTCTTTTACCAGGTCCAGGTGATCTACGGCCGGAACAGTCGCGTCGTACCGCTGCTGATGGTCGCGACGGTCTGGTACATCGTGCTGACCACGCTGCTGTCGATCGTGCAGTACTACGTCGAGCGCCGCTTCGCCCGCGGGACGACGCGATGATCGACATCAAGGGCGTGCACAAGAGCTTCGGCGACCTCGAAGTACTGAAGGGGATCGACCTCGACGTACCGGCCGGCGCGGTCACCGTGATCCTCGGACCGTCCGGATCGGGAAAGTCGACGTTGCTGCGGTCGATCAACCACCTGGAGAAGGTGGACCGCGGGCTGATCCGGATCGACGGCGAGCTGATCGGGTACAAACGGCGCGGGAACAAGCTGCACGAACTGCGGGAACGGGAGATCCTCCGGCAACGGTCGCAGGTCGGGTTCGTGTTCCAGACGTTCAACCTGTTCGGGCACCTGACCGTGCTGCAGAACGTCGTCGAGGCACCGGTTTCCGCACAGCGCCGGAAACGCAGCGAGGTCGAGCCGTACGCGCGGGAGTTGCTGGAGCGGGTCGGGGTCGGCGACAAGGCCGACGTGTACCCCAGGAAACTTTCCGGCGGTCAGCAGCAGCGGGTCGCCATCGCCCGCGCGCTGGCGCTGAAACCGAAGGTCCTGCTGTTCGACGAACCGACCAGCGCGCTCGACCCGGAGCTCGTCGGCGAGGTCCTCGACGTGATCAAGGAACTCGCGCGGGACGGCGCCACGATGGTCGTCGTCACCCACGAGATCGGCTTCGCCCGGGAGATCGCCGACACCGTGGTCTTCATCGACGGCGGCCGGATCGTCGAGTCCGGCCCACCGCGCGCGGTCCTCGACAACCCTGTCCACGAGCGCACTCGCGCCTTCATCTCCAAGGTTCTCTGACTGATGAAACGACTCCTGCTCATCGCCGCGGCCGGTCTGCTCGTACTCGGAACGGCTGGTTGTGGCACCGAACCGCAGGCGACTGCGGCCTCTGACACCGGCGTGAACACCTCCGCGGAGCAGAACCGCGTGACGACGACGAAGAACGAGGCCGCCGCCGCGCTGCTGCCCGCCCAGGTCCGCGACCGCGGCACCTTGGCCGTCGGTGCCGGCTTCGGCAGCGGCAGCGTGCCGCTCGGCTTCTACGCCGACGACAACAAGACCCCGATCGGCCTCGAGGTGGACATCGCCTATCTGGTCACGCAGGCGCTCGGCCTGCGGCCGGAGATCGAGGTGACGAGTTGGGAGAACCTGTTCGTGGGTCTCGACTCGGCCAACTACGACGTCGGGTTCTCGAACATCACGGTCACCGAGAAGCGGAAACAGAAGTACGACTTCGCGACGTACCGCAAGGACGACATCGCGTTCGAGGCGAAGAAGGGCGGCAGCTGGCGGGTCGCCGGCGCCAAGGACATCGCCGGGAAAACGATCGCGGTCGGTTCCGGAACGAACCAGGAAAAGATTCTGGTCGACTGGAACGAGGCGAACATCAAGGCCGGGTTGCCCGCAGCAACCATCAAGTACTTCCAGAAGAACACCGACACGTACCTGGCGCTCAGCTCCGGCCGGATCGACGCGTACCTCGGGCCGAACCCGTCGATCGCCTACCACGTGAAGACGTCCGGTGAGACCGAGACGATCGGCAAGTTCTCCGGCGCCGGGCCAGCGTTGCAGGGGCTGATCGCGGCCACCACGAAGAAGGACAGCGGCCTGGTCAAGGCGTATCAGGCCGCGATCAACGGCGTGATCGCGGACGGCAGCTACGCCAAGGTCCTGGCCCGCTGGAACGTGAGCAACGAAGCCGTCACCACCTCCGAGATCAACCCACCCGGCCTCCCGCTGACGAGCTGAGGACATCAGATGAGAAGACGTTGGACCTTGCTGTACGGCGTGGTTCTGCTGGCGGCGGCCGCCTGCGCCGGCCCGCAGACCAGTGCGCCCCCGAAGAGCGGTGACGCGTCGCAGGTCGCGTTCGACACCTCGGCGACGCAGCAGCACATCACCACGGCGAAGGTGGATGCGATCGCAGCGGAACTGCCGAGGGCGGTGCGGGAATCCGGGAAGCTGGTGATCGGGAACGGGTCAGCGGGCGGTGGCCTGCCGCCGCTCGGGTTCACGGCCGACGACAACAAGACGCCGATCGGGACCGAGATCGACATCGCGTACCTGGTCGCGAGCGTGCTCGGGCTGCGGCCGGAGATCGACACGACCAGCTGGGAAAACTTGTTCCTGGGACTCGATTCCGGAAAATACCAGGTCGGAATCTCGAACATCGGGGTCTCCGAACTGCGCAAGGAGAAGTACGACTTCGCGACGTATCGGCTCGGGCTGCACGCCTTCGAGGCGAAGCTCGGTTCGGGACTGAAGATCAGCGGACCGGCGGACATTTCCGGAAAGACCGTCGCGGTCAGTTCCGGAACGTTGCAGGAAGCGATCCTGGTCGACTGGAACAAGCAGAACGCCGCGGCCGGCCGGAAACCCGCGAACCTGAAGTACTACCAGCAGGCCGCGGACACCTATCTCGCGCTGCAGTCCGGGCGGATCGACCTCTATCTCGGTCCGAACCCGAACGCGACGTACCACGTCGCCACGCAGCACCAGACCGAGATCGTCGGCACCGTCTCGTCCAGTTACCCGGTGCAGGGGCTGGTCGGGATCACCACGAAGAAGGGCAACGGCCTGGCCAAGCCGCTCGCCGACGCGCTGAACGCCGCGATCGCCGACGGCAGTTACGCGAAGGTCCTCGCCAAGTGGGGCCTGCAAGGCGAGGCCGTCCCGAAGTCGTTGGTCAACCCGCCCGGCCTTCCCAAGAAATAGGAGAGCTCCATGGCGATCATCGCAACGATCTCCAGCAGTCCGTCCGTTCCGTCCCGCACCGATGCGGTCCTCGACTATGTCACCAAGCGTCTGATCAGCCACGGCCACACCGTGACCCCGATCGTGCTGCGGGATCTCCCGGCCGAGCCGTTGCTGCACGGGCAGGCCGATCATCCCGCGATCGCCGCCGCGGCCGCGGTGCTGGAAACCGCGGATGCCGTTGTCGTCACGACACCGGTCTACAAAGCGGCGTACTCCGGGTTGTTGAAGGTCTTCCTGGATCTGCTGCCGCAGTACGCGTTGAAGGGCAAGAATGTGTTGCCGTTGGCAACAGGTGGGACGCCGGCGCATGTGCTGGTGATCGACTACGCGCTGCGGCCGGTGCTGACCAGTCTCGGGGCGGGAGCGATCGGACAGGGCTGGTTCGTGCTGTCGTCGCACATTCAGGTGTACGACGGGGGCGGGGTCCTGCTCGATGCGGCGGCGTCCGTCCCGCTGTATCAGGTGACCGAGGCGTTCCTCGCGACCGTCGAGGGCGGGCCGGCGGAGGAGAGCGTGCCGGTGCCGATCGGTGCGGTGGAGGCGGTCCGTGTGCGTCCCGAGGATCCGGCGGCGGCGCCGCTGCTCGCGGATCTGGTGGTCGAGTACAGCACGCGGTACGGGCGAACCAACGAGAACACGCAGCTCACCGAAGTACCGCCGTCGGATTTCCATGCCGAGCAGGGCGGGGCGTTCGTGCTGCTGCGGTACGGCGGTCGCACGGTGGCCGGCGGCGCGATCCGGAGGTACAACGACGAGACCGCGGAGGTGAAGCGGATGTGGACGTCGCAGCTGCATCGGCGGCAGGGGCTCGGTCGGCGGGTGCTGGCGGAGCTCGAGGCGGTGGCTGTCGATCTCGGGTATCGGCAGTTGTATCTGACGACGGGTCCGCGGCAGCCGGAGGCGGCGGGGTTGTATCTGGCGGCCGGGTTCCTGCCGCAGTTCGACACCGAGGTGGATCCGGAAACGATTGGTCCGTTGCCGTTCCGGAAAGAGATTCCGGTGGCTTTCCGGGTGGCGTCATGATCATCGGAGTCGAGATCGATGGTGCCGGTGGTGACTCCGCGGCGTGGCGGGGGTCCGAGGTTGATCCGCGGGCGGTGCTCACCGGGGAACTCGCCGTACGGGCGGTGCAGCGGGCTGAGGCGGCCGGCGTCGACTTCGCGACGTTCGTGGATGCGTTGGAGGCGCCGGACGACGTACCTGGGCAGGTGAGTGTTCGGCTGGATGCGCTTGGGCTGGCGGCTCGGGTTGCGCCGGTGACGCGGCGGATCGGGTTGCTGCCGACGATCACCGTCACGCACACGGAGCCGTTCCACGTGCAGGCGTCGGTTGCGACGCTCGACCACATCTCGGCCGGGCGTGGCGGGTGGGTGGCTGATGTTTCCTCTTCTGCTGAGGCTGCGGCGGTGATTGGTCGTCGCGAGCCGGCACCTGCGGCGGAAACGTGGCGCGAGGCGCGGTACGTCGTTGATGTCAGCCGGCGGCTGTGGGATTCGTGGGAGGACGACGCGATCATTCGGGACTCGTTGACGGGGCGGTACATCGATCGGGACAAGCTGCATTACGTGGACTTCGAGTCCCCGACGTTCGCGGTCAAGGGGCCGTCGATCGTGCCCCGGCCTCCGCAGGGGCATCCGGTGACTGCGATTCGCGTGAGCACGCCAGAGGCGCTGGAGGCCGCCGCGGACGCCGAGCTGGTGCTACTGCCGGCATCGGACGCCCTCCCAACCCAGGTACGGGCGTTGCGCGGCGAACACCGGGGCGCACGCGAAGCGCCGCGTGGCGCGGGCGGGGCATCGGGGACGGGACCGCGTCGCGAGGCCGGAGCGACCGAGGGTGGAGCGGTCGCGGGTCTAGCGGGTGGGCGGCGGAGTGTGGCGCTGACGGCGGGGGATGGGGGCCGGAGTGTGACGGTGTCGGCGGACGCGGCTCGGCGGGACGAGGTGGCTGAGCGGGGTGGCAAGGCTCAGCGGGGTGATGCGGCCGCGCGCGGTGATGCGGCTGGGCGGGGGTCGGGTGGGCCGGTGGTGCTGGCTTCTGTGCGGGTGGAGTTGCATCGGGATGGGGTGGAGCGGGTGGTGCGGGCGATCGAGGGGTGGATCGCGGCGGGGGTTGACGGGGTGCATCTTCGGCCGGGGTCGTTGGAGCTCGATGTTCCCTTGATCGCGGACGAGTTGTTGCCGGCGTTGCGGAAACGCGGACTGGTCGGGCCGCCGGAACGGGCGGGAAGTTTCCGCGGCCGGCTCGGACTGCGGCGGATGCGGAACCGGTACGCGGGGAGTCCGCGATGACGAAGCAGATCCACCTCGCGGCGCACTTCCCCGGCGTGAACAACACGACCGTCTGGTCCGACCCGGCCGCCGGGTCGCAGATCGATTTCGGATCGTTCCGGAAACTCGCTGAAACCGCGGAACGCGGAACGTTCGATTTCTTCTTCCTCGCCGAAGGCCTGCGGTTGCGGGAGGTCAAAGGCAGGATCCACGACCTCGACGTCGTCGGCCGCCCGGAGTCGTTGACCGTGCTCAGCGCCCTCGCGGCGGTCACCACTCACCTCGGTCTGGCCGCCACCGTGAACTCGACCTTCAACGAGCCGTACGAACTGGCCAAGCGCCTGTCCACCCTCGACCATCTCTCCGGCGGCCGCGCGGCCTGGAACGTCGTCACCTCCTGGGACGCGTTCACCGGCGAGAACTTCCGACGCGGCGGATACCTAGACAAGGCCGACCGCTACGTCCGCGCGCAGGAATCGCTCCGGATCGTCCGGAAACTCTGGGATTCCTGGACCGCCGACGACCTCGTCCTCGACCAGGCGGCGAGCGTTTTCGCCCGCGAGGGCGCTGGGGCCTTCGCGGACGAGGGCGACCACTTCACGATCCGCGGACGGTTCGGGCTGCCGCCATCACCGCAGGGCCGGCCGGTGATCATCCAGGCCGGTGACAGCGATCAGGGCCGGGAGTTCGCGGCCTCGAGTGCGGACGTGATCTTCAGCCGGCACGGGACGTTCGAGGCCGGGAAGACCTTCTACAAGGACGTGAAGTCGCGACTCGCGAAGTACGGGCGGGCCGAGGACTCGCTGAAGATCATGCCCGCGGTGACGGTCGTCGTCGCGGACACCGATGCGGACGCGATCGAGAAAGCGGCGTACATCCGGGAGCAGCAGGTGTCGGGGCCGACCGCCTTGGTGCTGGCCGAGTTGCTGTGGGGTCGCGACCTGTCGGCGTACGACCCGGACGGGCCGCTGCCGGCCGAGGACCCGGTGGTCGGTTCGTCGGTGACGCAGGGGCGGGTCGGCTACAACGATCCGTTTCCGATCGTTGCGGAATGGCGGGCGCAGGCGGAGCTGCACGGCTGGTCGCTGCGGCAGACCGTCATCAACCAGCAGAACCGCCAGACCTTCGTCGGCTCGCCGGAAACAGTTTCCGAGGCGGTCAGCCGGCACGTCCAGGAGGACGCCGCCGACGGTTTCGTCCTCGTTCCGCACCTGACTCCCGGTGGACTCGACGACTTCGTCGACCGGGTCGTCCCCTTGCTCCGCGAGCGCGGCGTTTTCCGTTCCGAGTATTCCGGTACGACGCTCCGCGACCACCTCGGGCTGCGCGGATGACGGACTCACGGGCGAGCGAAATCCGGTGCGTGCCGCTGCAGCGGATATCCCCTGAGGCTGCCGGTTCGCACGCTCGGCACCGCGACGGGTCCGCCCGCTCTGTGACCGGGGATGGGACGGCGACCATCGTGTTCGTCGGCGGGGGTCCGCGGACCGTCGGGCTGCTCGAACGGTTCGCGGCGAGTGCGCCGGAGCTTCTCGACGGGCGAGAAGTGCACATCCACGTGGTGGATCCGTTTCCGGCGGGTGGCGGGCGGATCTGGCGGCGGGAGCAGTCGCGGCTGCTGTGGATGAACTCGATGACGTCGGACATCACGATCTTCACCGACGAGTCGGTCGAGTGCGCCGGGCCGATCACGCCGGGTCCGGATCTCGCGACCTGGGTCGCCGGTGAGGGCGCGGTGATCCTCGAGCGGGCCGGGCTCGAACCGCCCGGGCCGATGGACTTCCCACCGCGTCTGGTGCAGGCGGAGTACCTGGCGTGGGTGTGGGAGCGCGTCGTCCGCGATCTCCCCGCGACCGTCACGACCCATCGGGAACGGGCGGTCGCGCTGATGCCGGATCAGCGGGTGATCCTCGCGTCCGGCCGGGAGATCGCGGCCGACGCGGTGGTCCTCGCGCTCGGGTACCTGGATCGGTTGCCGACGGCCTCGGAAGCGGCGTGGGCCGCGCAGGCCGCGGACGCGGGGCTGACGTACGTCCCGCCGGGCTACACCGCCGACGTCGACCTCGACGGGTTGTGGCCGAACGCGCCAGTGATCGTCCGGGGATTCGGGCAGGCGTTCGTCGACCTCATGGTGCTGCTCACCGAAGGCCGTGGCGGCTGGTACGACGAATGCGGCGGACTGCTCACGTACCACCCTTCCGGCGACGAACCGATCCTGTACGTCGGTTCGCGCCGCGGCGTCCCGTACCACGCGAAACTCGGCTACACCGTGGCCGGTACCAAGCCGGTGCCCACGCGCTATCTCACCAAGGAGGCGTTGGGCGGCGGCCTGCTCGACTTCGATCGCGATGTGCTGCCGTTGATCGAGAAGGAGTTGGCGCACGCCCACTACCGGCAACTGTTCACCGCACATCCGGAACGCACCCGGTGGTCCTGGGCCGACTTCGCTGCGGTGCTGGACCGTTGGGAGCCGGCGGAGTGGGATTCCGCGGTTTCCGCCGCCGTTCCGGATCCCGACGACCGATTCGTCCGGCACGAGGTGGACCGGCCGCTGGCCGGAAAGTTGTTTCCGGAACGGAATCAGTTCGAACGTTTTCTGACCGAGCTGATCGAGAAGGACCTGCTGCGGCGCGCGGATCCGGCGTACTCGGCCGATCTGGCGGTGTTCAACGCGCTGCTGAGTATCTACAGCGTGCTGTCGCGGGCGATCACCGACGGGCAGCTGTCCGACGAGGACCGGGTCCGGCGGGTGGAGTCCGAGTGGCACGGGTTCTTCTCGTTCGTGGCCAGCGGGCCGCCGCCGCGACGGCTCGAGGAACTGCTCGCGTTGCACCGGGCCGGCATCGTACGGTTCGCCGGGCCCGACCTGGAAGTTGCCATCGACAACGATCAGTTCGTGGCCCGGAGTCCCGGCGTGGCAGGCGAGGTCCGGGCCCGGGCGTTCGTCGAGGCGCGGTTGCCGAGGCCCGACGTACTCGCGACGACGGATCCGCTGCTTCGCGGACTGCTGGACTCCGGCGCGCTGGCCGCCGACGAGTTGTTCGCCGCTGACGGCACGAGTCTCGGCGGCGGTCAGCTCAAGGCAGACTCCCGGTCCCGCGCGATCCGCGCCGACGGAACGGTCCATTCCGCGTTGTTTCTGCTCGGTCCGTCGGTTTCCGGATCGGCCGGATCGTCGGGTTTCTCCCGGCCGCACTTCAACGGTCCCGGCTTCCGGCAGAACGACGCCGTCGCCCGCGACCTGCTCACGCTGCTCGCACCCACCGTACGGAAGGAAGAACGCCATGCCAGTTGAGTTCCTCGGCATCGCCGGGACGAATCCGGCCAGCGAGGTCACGCCGCGCACCGGCGGTCCGCTGGACCTGGAGTACACGGCCAAGCTCGCCCGCGCCCACGAGGACAACGGGTGGGACCGGATCCTGTTCGCCTACCATTCCGGCTCGCCCGACCCGGCCCAGGTCGCGGCGTACGTCGCCGGCCGGACCGACCGGATCAACCTGGTGGTCGCGCACCGGCCGAACGTCGCCTACCCGACGCTGACCGCGAAGACCTTCGCGACCCTGGACCACATCAGCGGCGGCCGGTTCGAGGTGCACGTGATCACCGGCGGGTCGACCGCGGACCAGGCCGCAGAGGGCGACTTCCTGGCCAAGGACGACCGATACGGGCGGACCCGCGAGTTCATCCAGATCCTCAAGCAGGCCTGGACCTCGGACGAGCGGTTCGACTTCGCGGGTGAGCACTACCGCTTCGAGCAGTTCCTCGCGGACATCAAGCCGTTGCAGCAACCGCGACCGCGGATCTCGTTCGGTGGCTCGTCCGCGGCGGCGTACGCCGTTGGCGCGGCCGAGGCGGACATCTTCGCGCTCTGGGGCGAACCGCTGTCCGGGACCCGGGACCAGCTGGCCACCATCGACGCGGAGGCCGCCCGTGCCGGACGCGCCGACCGGCCGGCGATCCAGATCGCTTTCCGGCCGATCATCGCGCCGACCGCGGAGTTGGCCTGGGAGAAGGCGGAAAACGTTCTCGGCCGGATCAAGAACGCGCAGGCCGGCGGCGTTCCGTTGAGCACCCGGCTCCGGTCGAAGACGCCGGAAAACGCCGGATCGCAGCGGTTGCTGAAGGCGGTCGCGGCCGGTGAGCGGCATGATCGCGCGCTCTGGACGGCGCCGACCGGCCTGACCGGTGGTGGCGGAAACTCCACGGCACTGGTCGGAACGCCGGAAACCGTGGCCGCCGCGTTGCTCGACTACTACGACCTCGGCGTCCGGATCTTCTCCGCCCGCGGGTACGACATCTACGACGACGCGATCGACTTCGGCCGGTACGTCATCCCGCTGGTGCGCTCCGAGGTGGCTCACCGCGAACAGAGGAAAGCGTCATGACCGTCATCTCCGACCTCGAGCAGGACTGGCACACCTGGCACGCGGCGCGCGAACGCGACCTGGACACCGACTACGGCTGGCTGTCCATCGTGGCGTTCGACTGGCTCCCGGTGGAACCGGGCACGATCGACGGCCTGCCAGGCACCTGGTGGGCCGACCAGCAGGCCCATGTGACGGCAGCCGGCGACCTGACGCTCGGCGGGGAGCCAGTCCGGGGAACGATTTCGGCCAGCGTTCCGGAAGCCGGTTCACTGAGCTGGCTGCTGTACGGCGACCGTTTGGCGGAGCTGGTGTTGCGCGGTGGACGGTACGCCGTCAGGCAGCGGGATCCGCGCGCTGTCACGAGGCAGCAGTTCCGCGGCGTACCGGCGTACCCGCTCGATGACGGTTGGGTGGTGACGGGGTACTTCAGCCCGTTTCCGAAGGCGCAGCAGTTGGAGGTTTCGACGGCGCGGGATGACCTGCGGCAGCATGTGACCGCTGTCGGGACCGTGCACGTGGCGCTGGGCGGTACGGCGTACGAGCTGGTTGCGACCGCTGCGGGGGACAACCGGCTGAACGTGTCGTTCCACGACAAGACGAACGGCGAGGAGACAGCGCCGTGGCGGACGCTGACGACCGGACCGGTGCAGCGGGACGGCTCGGTGCTGATCGACTTCAACCGGACGATCAACCTGCCGTTCGCGTTCACGGCGTACGGAACGTGTCCGGCACCAGTTTCCGGAAACCGCCTGGCCCTGCCGGTCACCGCGGGCGAGAAGAAACTCCGATGAAGTTCTGCACCTTCACGCTGATCGACAACTCCCCGGACCCGATCAGCGGGGTGCAGCTCACGCCGGCGGAGCGGTTCCAGGACGTGGTCAGCCAGGCGCAGTGGGCGGACGAGCTCGGCTTCGACGCGTACGGCGTGGGGGAGCGGCACGCCCAGCGGTTCATCTCGTCGTCTCCGCCGGTCGTGCTGTCTTATATCGCGGCGGTGACGTCTCGGATCCGGCTGCTGACGACGGTGACCGTACTGTCGTTGCTCGACCCGGTGCGAGTGGCGGAGGACTACGCGACGCTGGACCAGCTGTCCGGTGGGCGGCTGGACATCATCATCGGCAAAGGAAACGACCCGGAACAGAACGCACTGTTCGGGTACGAACTGGACGGACAGTGGGACCGGAACCGGGAGAAGTACGAGCTGCTCCGCCGGCTGCTCCGGGAGATCGGGGTGACGTGGTCGGGGAAGTACCGGCCCGCGCTGACCGACGCGACCACGCAACCGCGGCCGTACCGTCCGGAGGGCATTCCGCTCTGGCACGGTTCGGCCTCGTCGACCGAGTCCACCGAACTGGCCGCCCGCTGGGGTGACCCCTTGTTCTCGGCGAACGGGTTCCATCCGCTGGAGAAGTACGCCGGGCTGATTCGGCACTACCGCGAGCGTTGGGAGGCATACGGCCGTGACCCGGCCGACGCCGTGGTCGGTGCCGGGTTCAACGGGCTTTACGTGAAGAAGACCTCGCAGCAGGCTGTCGACGGGTACCGGCCGATCTTCGATGCCTTCATGGACTCACCGGGCGCCCGGCACAACCAGTTGCCGTTCCGCACGCTCGAGGAATTCCTCGAGGGCGGGTCGGTGCTGGTCGGGTCGCCGGAACAGGTGATCGACAAGTTCGGGCGGTACCAGGAAACGTTCCGGCACGAGCTGTCCGGGATTTCCCTAGCGGTCGCTGGACTCCCGGTGGATGAGAACCGGGAGTCCGTTGAGACCTTCGTCACAGAGGTGATGCCGGTACTGCGGTCTTCGTACCCGAGTCGTGTCTGGGCCTAGCCGTACGTCGGCTCCTGCGGCCAGCCTTCGGGGGAGTCCTCCCAGTCCTCCTGGCGGCCGTACGGCGCGAGGTCGGAGACGCTGGTGCTGAACAGCAGCCGGTCGACCCCGCGCTGCCCGGTGGAGTAGGTGCGGTAGACGGTGTCGCCGTCGCGGAGGAACAGATTGAGCAGGAATCCGCCGCCCGCGCCGCAGTCCGCGGAAAACGTCGTACCCGCGGAGGATGCGAACGGGATGTGTTCCCAGCTCATTTCCTTCCAGTAGCCGGCCATCTGGTCGATCGGCATGTCGGACACGGTGGCCCAGGCGATGTCGTTGCGCGCCAGGCCGGGGAGGTTGGCGACGTTCTTGGTGAAGTACGTGCAGCCGGGGCAGAACGCGTCCGGGCCGGCGTTCATGAACTGGTACAGCGCGAGCTGGCGGTGGTCGCCGAACAGCTCCCGCAGCGTCACCGGGCCGGCGGTCGAAGTGAACGTGTACTCGTCGAACCGCACCATCGGCAGCCGCCGGCGCTGGGCCGCGATCCGGTCGAGGGCGCGGGTGGCCTCTTTCTCGGCGGCCAGCAGCTCGGCGCGGGCCTGCGCCCACTCTGCGGGCGGCACCACCGGGGGCATCGCTGTCTCGGACATCGGCTCTCCTCTCGTAGGTCTTGTCCTGATGACGAAGCCGCCGGACCGTTCTCGACACCGGTTCGGAAAATTGGTCAGGAGCACTCCGTGGAGCCGGTATGCTTTCCGGGACGGACTGAGGGGCCTGCAAGGCGCTCCTGACCCGATTTCACATCGGGCCGGGAGACCGTGTAATCTCTCTCCTCGGCCCGCCCCTTTAGCTCAGTCGGCAGAGCGTCTCCATGGTAAGGAGAAGGTCTACGGTTCGATTCCGTAAAGGGGCTCAGAGTGTGGCATCCCATCTTCGGGTGGGATGCCTGACTCACCCGGCGGGGTAGCTCAGGTGGTTAGAGCACACGGCTCATAATCGTGGTGTCGCGGGTTCGACTCCCGCCCCCGCTACCGAATCAGTATTTCGAGAGTGCGATCACCCAAGTTGCGTACTCATGACATGAAGAGGTAGCTGTGGCCAAGTCGACCGACATTCGCCCGAAGATCACGCTGGCGTGCACGGTGTGCAAGGAGCGGAACTACATCACCAAGAAGAACCGGCGCAACGACCCGGATCGTCTTGAGCTGAAGAAGTACTGCCACCGGTGCAACGACCACACCGACCACCGCGAGACCCGCTGACCTCAGGTCGTCTTCGCAAGGGCCGCTTCGGATCATCCGAAGCGGCCTTTTGCTGTTCCCACGAGCGCCCTCACACCGTGAGGATCGGGCGCCCACCCTCGTAGGCGGTGAGACGCTCGTCACGAGGAGTGAGGCAGCAGGACCCGCACAGAGTGCCGTCGCCGACCTCGCTCGTGTAATAGAGACAGCAGGTTTTCCGCAGGTAGACGAGTTTCTCTGCCGCGATCTCGACGTCCCCGAGTCGGGCCAGTCCACCTGGCGCGTTCGCCGCGAAGGTCCGCCACCGCTCCAGCAGGAACGCCGGCTCCACGGTGACCTCCTCCCGCGTGGCAGCGCAGAATCCCATCGCACAGCCCGCCGCGACGCCGCCGTACACCTGCCGGAGCCCGGCCCGGGTCCGACGGTGCAACTCCTCGGAAAGTGGCAGCAGGTGTTTCCGCAGTACGACGTCGTACAACGTTTTCAGGCCGCCGGGGAGGAAACCCGCGGAACGGATCGCGACGGCCGCGATTCCGTGTCCGTCGTGCGGGCGGACCCAGAGGTTTTCCGGGCGGATGTCGAGTACTCGGCCTTCCAACGCCCACAGCAACAGCGCGGTCGCCGGCGCACGACCGGCGTAGAACGACATCAGACTGAGCGCGTTGGCGTGGGCCGAGCGGTGCGAACTGGCCTCGTCGTCGCGTTTGAGCAGCTCGGTGAGCTCGGGACTGCCCGGCTCGAGAATGCGGTCCACCCGCAGCCACTCGGAGCCTTCCGGCTCGCCGATCTCCACCTTGTACCGAGGCGCGTACCTGGCCAGCGCCGCCACTGCCGTCACGTTCGACCTTTCCGTCGGATCGTGGGTGGCGGAAACCCGGGCCACAGTCTGCCAGTAGGGTTAGCGGATATGACGATCGACGCCACGATGGTCGGCCGGAGCTACACGGCCGCCGAGTCCTACCAGGTCGGCCGGGAGAAGATCCGGGAGTTCGCCGACGCGATCGGTGACGGTAACCCGGCGTACCGGGGCGATGACGCGATCGCGCCGCCCACGTTCGCTTTCGTGATCGGCAGCCGCGCGCTCGAGCAGCTGCTGAACGACGACGAACTCGGTCTCCGGCTGGACCGGATCGTGCACGGCGCGCAGAAGTTCAGCTACACCCGCTCGATCAAGGCCGGCGACGAGATCGCCGCGACCGCCACCATCACCACCGTGCGCAAGGCCGGTCCAGTCGAGGTGATCATGTACGAGACCACCCTGGCCACCGTCGACGGCGAGCCGATCGCCACCTCCACGTCGACCCTCTCGCACAACCGGGCGGACGCATGAGCGAGCGCAGCGAGCGAACAAACAGTAGAGCCGAGGTAGGCACGGAGCTCCCGCCGCTGACCGTCACCTTCCGGCGCGAGGACCTGGTCCGGTACGCCGGCGCGAGCGGCGACTTCAACCCGATCCACTGGAGCGACCGGATGGCCGGCGCGCTCGGGCTGCCCGGCGTGATCGTGCACGGAATGCTGACGATGGCGACCGCGGTGCGGGTCGTCACGGACTGGATCGACGACCCGGCCGACCTGGTCGAGTACGGCGTACGGTTCACCAAGCCGGTCGTCGTACCGGATGACGACAAGGGTGCGAGTGTGACGTTTTCCGCGAAGGTCGACAAGGTCGCCGACGGGCAGGCCGAGATCGACATCACGGCGGTTGCCGGCGAGGAGAAGGTCCTCGGCCGGGCCAGGGCGGTCGTGCGCGTCCGGTGAGAACGCACGTGTCGCTGGCCGACTACACCACGCTGCGGATCGGCGGGTCGGCCGACAAGTTCATCGAAGTCACTACCGAGGACGACCTGATCACGGCGGTCCGGGATGCGGATGCGGCCGGGGAACCGGTTCTGCTGCTTTCCGGCGGTAGCAATGTCGTGATCGGTGACGACGGTTTCCGCGGCACCGTCGTGAAGGTCGCGACCTCCGGAATCCGGGTCGACGCGGACATGTGTTCCGGCGCGATGGTGCGGATCGCCGCAGGTGAGGACTGGGATGGCGTCGTCCAGCGCGCGATCGCGGAGGAATGGAGCGGCCTCGAGTCGATGTCCGGGATTCCCGGGCTCGCCGGCTCGACCCCAGTCCAGAACGTTGGGGCCTACGGGCACGAGGTCGCGGAAACCGTTGCCTCCGTCCGGGTCTGGGACCGGGTCGAGAACGCGGTCCGGACGATCTTCGCGGCGGACTGCGGATTCTCCTACCGGAACTCCCGCTTCAAGGCCGACCCGGCGCGGTACGTCGTCCTCGAGGTCACGTTCCAGCTGAAGCTCGGCGACCTGTCGGCACCTGTCGGGTACGCCGAACTCGCGCGTGTCCTCGACGTCGAGCCGGGTTCCCGGGCGCCGATGACCGAGGTCCGCGAGGCCGTGCTCGGTCTGCGCCGGAGCAAGGGGATGGTTCTCGACGCCGACGACCACGACACGTGGAGCGCCGGCTCGTTCTTCACCAACCCGATCCTCGACACGCCCGCCGAAGTACCGGCCGGTGCGCCGCAATGGCCGCAGCCGGACGGGCGCGTCAAGACCAGCGCGGCCTGGCTGATCGAGCACGCCGGCGTCTCGAAGGGCTTCGCCATCGGCGGCGCCTCCGTCTCCACCAAGCACACCCTCGCCCTCACCAACCGGGGCCAGGCCTCCGCGAAGGAACTTCTCGCCCTGGCGGCCCACGTTCGCGCGCAGGTCCAGCAGTCCTTCAACATCACCCTGGTCAACGAACCCGTCCTGGTGAACTGCGACTTCTGACCCGGTACCGAAGAACGGGTAGTGGTACACGCTCCGGCTGACTGGTCGGTTCGGTTACGCCTGCTCCCACCGACGGAGCCGGACCACTACCCGTCCTTCGGTACCTGTGGACAAAGCTCGGCACAGAACTGGCTTCAGCAGGCACTATGCGTCGGTGGTTTCCGTCGTGGAGGTGCTCGCCCGGTTGGGTGGCTGGGCGACGTCCGCCGACCTGGTGCGGGCGACGTCGCGGCGCACGCTGGCGGCAGCTGTCCGGCGTGGTGACGTCGAGCGGCTGACCCGCGGGATCTACGGACTGCCAGGGCTTGCGATCGACCTGGCCACCGCGATCGCACATGACGGCGTGCTGTCGCATGTGAGCGCTGCCGCGGTGTGGCGGTTGCCGCTCCTGTCCTCCCCGGCCAAGCCTCATGTGACGCTGCCGATGGACCGGAACGCGAAGGCCGCGCCGCCGGCGGTCCTGCACTGGGCGGACCTGCCGTCGGCGGATCGGCTGGCGCGCCGGACGTCGCTGCTGCGAACGGTCCTGGACTGTGCCCGCATTCTCCCGTTCGGCGAAGCGCTGGCGGTGGCTGACGCGGCGTTGGCCACCGGACGGGTGACCCACGAGGAGTTGATCGCGGCGACGGTGGCCATGGCCGGCCCCGGTCGGCCGAACGCTCTGCGGGTCGGGGCCGAGGCGACCAGTCTCTCGGAGAGCTTTCTCGAGTCGATGCTCAGAAGCCTGCTGGTGACCGCGGGGATCGAGGGGTTCGAACCGCAGTTGGTGGTGGACACCGGGGAGTCCCGGATGCGGGTCGACCTCGGGAACCGTGCAGCCCGGGTCGCTCTGGAGGCCGAGGGGTACGAGTTCCACGGCTCGCCTGCCAAGTTCGCCGCGGACTGTCGCCGGTACGACGATCTGGTGGCGGCCGGGTGGCTCGTCTTGCGGTTCGCGTATCAGCAGGTGATCGGCGATCCGCGGTGGGTGGTGGGCAGCGTGGGGAGTGCGCTCGCGTGCCGGAACGGCGTACCGAAGAACGGGTAGTGCTGGCCTCGGCGGTGCGCTCGCGAGCGTGGGGGTGGGCCAGATGGGGCCGATCAGGGGACCACTACCCGTTCTTCGGTGCGTGAAAAAGATTTACGTGGAGGGTAGGCAGGGGCGCCTCGGATTGCTAATCTTTTACGCAATCTGGTGGGAGGTGGGTAGTGAGGCGCAAAAGATTTTCTCGGCGGGAGGTTCTGGCCGGGGCCGGGGCAGGGTTGGCTGCGGCTGTGGTGCCGGGGTGTTCCGGCGGCGACAGCGGGCGGTCGAGTGCTCTGCAGGTGTGGGGTGGGGTCCCGGCAGCATCCGGGCCGGCCGATGTGGTGAAGGCGTTCCAGCAGAAGTTTCCGCAGTACAAGGTGAACTACACGCGGTTCGTGAACGACGACCGCGGCAACCTCAAGCTCGACACCGCCCTCCAGGGTGGCGTCGACATCGACGTGTACTTCACCTACTCCCAGGGTGCGATGGCGTTGCGGGCCGGGTCCGGACTGGCGGCGGACCTGACCGATCGCGTGACCGCGGACCCGGGTCTGAAGGTGTTCCTGGACACCGAGCAGCCGCGGTCGTATATCGACAAGGGCCGGGTCAAGGCGCTCGCCACCGCTCGTGAGCCGTACTTCGTGCTGTTCAACGAGAAACTCCGGCAGCAGGCCGGCGTCGACCTCCCGCACGCGTGGACGATCGACGAGTTCCGCGCGACGGCCCGGAAACTGACGACGGACAAGACGGTCGGAACGTACACGCTCCCCGACGTCGCCCGGATCGCCCTCGGTCCCAACTACTGGTACGACGGCGACCGCTCGAACTTCGGTGATCCGCACTTCGAGCAGGGTTTCCGCCTCGGTCGCGAGATGATCGCCGACGGAACGGCGTTTCCGTGGACCGAAGTACTGTCCCGGCACCTGGACGCGTACCAGCAGAACTCGTTCCTCGGCGAGGAGTTCCACCTCTGGTCGACGGCTCCGTTCAACTTGCGCTACCTGTATGACGCGAAGAAGTACCCGCACGACTTCAAGGTCGCGTTCGCGCCGACGCCGACGGTCGACGGCAAGGACTGGAACCTCGGCTCGTTCAGCAACTTCATCATGATCAACCCGAAGTCGCCGAAGTTCGAGGCGGCCTGGGCGTTCGTGAAGTTCTGGCTGACCGAGGGTGCGACGCCGATGCTCAAGGGCGGCAAGATGCCGTCGCTCGGCAGCGTCACCGACGACCAGATCGTTTCCGGAATGCTCGGGAAAGAGCCGGAGAAGTACTTCGATCTCGACTCGTTCCATCGCGTCGTCCTGGACGCGGATCCAAAGCTCGCCACCGACACCCGGCTGACCGGGTTTCCGGAAATCACGCAGGCGGTGAAGCAGCAGCGGGACCTGTGCTGGCTGGGGGAGAAGGACCCGGGCGTCGCGATCCGTGAGGTACGTCGGCTGGCCGACGCCGCGATCGCCCGCAACGAGAGGAGGCCCTGATGGCCACCGCCACGGTCGCCACCGCGCGTACGGCGGCCAGCACGGAGCGAGGTTCCGGAATCCGCCCGTCCGGCTGGATCGGTTTCCTGTTCATCGCCCCGAACCTGCTCGGCGTGATCGCCTTCACCCTGATCCCGCTGATCAGCGTCGTCGTGCTCGCCTTCACCGACTGGAACCTGGTTTCCGGCATCGGCGGAATCACGTTCAACGGCCTCGACAACTTCGTCGCGATCGCCCGCGACCCGGGGTTCTGGCACGCGATCGGCCTCACCCTGGTGTACGTCGTGGTGTCGGTCCCGCTGACCGTCGTACTTGGGCTCGCTCTCGGCATCGCGCTGAACCGGCCGCTCCCGGGACGGGCCGTCCTGCGGGCGATCTTCTTCCTGCCGTACATCGTCAACGTGGTCGCGATCGGCATGACCTGGCTGATGCTGATGAACCCGAAGGCCGGCCTGGTCAACCAGGTGCTGGACGTGTTCGGGATCCAGCCGGCCTGGTTCGCCTCGTCGCACTGGGCGCTGCCCGCGCTGATCGTGATGGCGGTCTGGGGCGGTGTCGGGTACTGCTCGCTGATCTACCTGTCCGCGCTGCAGGACGCGCCTCGGCAGCTGTACGAAGCGGCCGACATCGACGGCGCGTCCGCGTGGGCGAAGTTCCGCGTGATCACCTGGCCGTCGTTGCTCCCAACAACGATCTTCCTGCTGGTCACGCTGATCATCGGCGCGTCCCAGGGCTTCGGTCTGATCGCACTGATCACCGCGGGTGGTCCGGGCGACGCGACCACGACGATCTCGTACTACATGTACCAGACCGGCTTCCAGTTCTACCGCTTCGGATACGCCTCGGCGATCGGCCTGGTGACCTTCGCCGGTGTACTCGTCCTGACCCTGCTCACCTGGCGGGCGCAGCGAGGGAAGGCCCTCAATGACCAGTAAATACAGCAAGTGGATCTGGGGGATCCCGTTGTGGATCCTCGCGATCGCGTTCCTCGCACCGTTCGCGTGGATGATCTCGACCGCGCTGAAGCCGGACGTGGACGCCTACAAGATCCCGATGCAGTGGATCCCCAACCCGTTCCAGTGGGACAACTTCACCACGGTACTGAGCGGGGCGACCTCGGTCCTGCCCGCGTTCGGTCGCTCGGTGTTCGTCGCCGTACTGCGGGTCGCGGGTGAGCTGATCACCGCGACGATGGCCGGGTACGCATTCGCGCGGATGTCGTTCAAGGGGCGGGACAAGTTGTTCCTGCTGTACCTGGCGACGGCGATCATTCCGGCGCAGTTGCTCCTCGTTCCGCGGTTCATCTACTTCCAGAAACTCGGGCTCTACGACACCTTGTGGGCGCTGATCCTGCCCGGGATGTTCACCGTGCTCGGAACGTTCCTGATGCGGCAGTTCTTCATCAGCCAGCCGGCCGAGTTCGCCGAAGCGGCCCGGATGGACGGCGCCAACGAGTGGCGGGTCTTCACCCGGATCTACTTGCCGCTGGCAACACCGGTGATGAGCGCGCTCGGCATTCTCGCGTTCGTCTGGTCGTGGAACGACTACGAGACCCCGCTGGTACTGATCAGCAACCCCGACCGCTACACGCTGCCGCTCAGCCTCACGAACTTCGTCGACGAACAGGGGCAGATCGCACCGGGCCTGACGATGGCCGCCTCGGTGATCTCGATCGTGCCGGTACTGATCGTCTTCGTCGTCCTGCAGCGGCGGTTCATCGCCGCCATGACTCATACGGGAATCAAATGACCACGAACGTTTCCGGTGTCTTTCCGCATCTCGCCCAGATCGGCGACTTCGGTCCGCCACGCAGCGAGATCGGCGTCGGGTCGCTGATGCCGTGGAACGGAAAGCTCTACGTCCAGAACTACAACTCCCACAAGGCTGCGTCCGGCGGCGGAGTGAGCCTGCGCCGGGTCGACGCCGATCTGTCGATGGAAATCGTTCCCGAAACACTCGGCGTGGACGGAACGTACACGAACCGGTTCGTGCATTTTCCGACCTCGCAACTGGTCCTCGGACCGCACGTGATCAGTACCGACCACAAGATCGTCACGATCCCCGAGCTGCAGCCGCTCCGGGTCTGCGGTACGTCGCGGCACCTGACCAAGCCCGACACGCATGTGTATGTGCTCGCGATGGAAGGCGAGCTGTTCGAGCTCGACCTCACGACGTACGAGTGCACGCAGCTGTTCGACCTGAACGACGAGCTCGGGACTGACGGCGAGATGAAGGTCCACTACAAGGACTGCTACACGAGCTTCGGCCGGCTGGTGGTGTGCTCGAACGAGTACGCCGAGCCGGAGTGGGCCGGCGAACGGTCGCGCGGGCGCCTGGCGGAGTACGACGGCACGTCCTGGACGATCCTCCGCGAGGACCCGTTCACCGCGATCGGCGGCCGGCACGAGTTCGGCGGCACGATCTTCGCGACCGGCTGGGACCGCGCGTCGGCGATCCTCGAGGTGTTCACCGAGTCCGACCAGAAGTGGACGCGGTACCGGCTGCCGAAGGCGTCGCACTGCTTCGACCACAAGTGGCAGACCGAGTGGCCGCGGATCCGCGAGGTCGAGCACGAGCGGCTGCTGATGGACCACCACGGCATGTTCTACGAGCTGTCGCCGTGGGCGTACGGCGGGCGGATCTGGGGCGTGCGGCCGATCTCCACGCACCTGTGGGTGCTCGGCGACTTCTGCTCCTGGCGCGGAATGCTCGTCGCCGGGGCGGACAACGCGTCGCCGAGCCACGGGATGAACCCGACGACGGCCGAGCCGCAGTCCGGACTGTGGTTCGGCAAGACCGACGACCTGTGGAGTTTCGGGCCGCCGGCCGGATGGGGCGGACCGTGGTGGGAGACACCGGTTTCCGCGGGCGTTCCGTCCGATCCGTACCTGATGACGGGTTTCCGCGGAAAGTGCGTGCACCTGGAGAACTTCTCCGACACCGCACTCACGATCACGCTCGAGATCGACTTCCACGGGCACGGCCGGTTCGGCGCGGTCGAGACGCTGACGGTCGAACCGGGACAAGTACGGACACACGTTTTCCCCGACGGGTTCAGCGCGCACTGGGTGCGCGTGGTCAGTGACACCGACGGTGTGGCGAGTGCCCAGTTCGTCTATACGTGATGATCACGGAATGGATTCATCGATGGAACGAGCCGGCAGTCCGAGTCCGTTACAGCTGGTCAAGCAGGCCCTGCCCGAGCTGAACGGCGCGATGCAGCGGGTCGCCGAACAGATCCTGGCGAGCCCGGACGAGGTCGCGCGTGGGTCGATCACCAAGCTCGCCGGGGCCGCACAGACCTCGGCGGCGACAGTGACGCGGCTGTCCACGCACCTCGGGTTCGAGGGCTATCCCGCGCTGCGGGCCGCGCTGGCGATGGAGGTCGGGCGCGGCCTCGAGGCGGGCTGGGCGAGTGACATCGGGCTGGCGATCGGCCCGGCGGATCCGCCCGAGCAGGTGCTGAACGTGCTCGCGTCCACGCAGGCGAACGCATTGCGGAACGCGTTGTCCGCGATCGACCTGACCGCGGCCACCCAGGTCGCGGACGCGATCGCGGGCGCCCGGCGTACCCACATCTACGGCGAGTGGGGGGACGCGATCCCGGCCCGGGAGCTGTACATCCGGCTGTTGCGGATCGGGATTCCGGTGTGGTTCTTCGACGGGCCGCAGTCCTCGCAGATCGGGGCCGGCCTGCTCGGCCGCGGTGATGTCGCGCTGACCGTGGCGCGTTCCGGAACCGATCCGACCACGCTCGAGTACATCAAACGGGCGCACGAGCAGGGCGCGCTCACGGTCGCGATCACCGGGATGGTCGACGCGCCGATCAGCCGGTTCGCCGACGTCACCTTCAACACCGGAACGCCGAACGGCGCGACCTGGACCGAGTTCTTCGCCGGCCGCGCGAGCGACGTACTGACGGCCGGACTGTTGTTCGTCCTGGTCGCACAGCGGGTGCCCGATCACCTGACCGCACATCATCCGAACGGGCCGGGGCAGCCCGTCGTCCAGCGAGATACCTGAGAGGTCTTGTCGATGCAGCAGCTCGAGGTCCAGTCCGATCTGACCGTCGTCGGTGGCGGGCTCGCCGGAATCTGCGCGGCGATCGGCGCCGCGCGGCAGGGGAACACCGTGGCCCTGGTGCAGAACCGGCCGATGCTCGGCGGAAACTCGTCCAGCGAGGTGCGGGTGTGGGTGTGCGGGGCGACCGCCCACGGCACCCAGAGCTTCGCCCGCGAGACCGGCATCATGGGCGAGCTGTTCGTCGAGAACCAGTACCAGAACCCACTGGGGAACCCGTACTACTGGGACCTCGTGCTGCTCGAGGCAGTACGCGCCGAGCCGCTGATCACGCTGTACCTGAACACCGACGTCCGGTCCGTCGAGGCGGCCGACTCCGAGATCCGGTCGGTCACCGGCTGGCAGATGGGGTCGGAAAAGGAAATCCGTTTCGTCAGCCCGGTGTTCGTGGACTGTTCCGGCGACGGGCTGGTCGCAGTGCTCGCGGGAGCGGAGTACCGGACCGGTCGGGAGCCGCAATCGCTGTACGACGAGTCGTGGGCGCCCGAGGTGCCGGACTCGAACACGCTCGGCAGCACGATCCTCTTCTACACGAAGGACGCCGGCGAGCCGGTGCGGTTCGTGCCGCCGTCGTTCGCGCGGGACGTCACGGAAACCGCGATTCCGGAACGCCGGGTGATCCGGACGGACATGAACGGCTGCGCGTTCTGGTGGATCGAGTGGGGCGGTTCGCTGGACGTCGTCGACGACAACGAGGCGATCCGCGACGAGTTGCAGGCAGTGGTCTACGGAATCTGGGACTACATCAAGAATTCCGGCCGGTTCGACGCGGAGAACCTGACCCTGGAGTGGATCGGGTCGGTGCCGGGGAAACGCGAGTACCGGCGTTTTCTCGGCGATCACGTGCTGACCCAGCACGACGTACTGGAGCAGACGGAATTCGAGGATCCGGTCGCCTTCGGCGGTTGGTCGATCGATCTGCACCCGCCCGGCGGCGTCTACGCGTCGGAGCGCGGGTCGAAGCACTGGCACCCGGACGGGATCTACCACATTCCGCTGCGTTCCTTGTACTCGAAG
This sequence comes from Kribbella sp. NPDC054772, assembly GCF_053611945.1. Taxonomy (NCBI): domain Bacteria; kingdom Bacillati; phylum Actinomycetota; class Actinomycetes; order Propionibacteriales; family Kribbellaceae; genus Kribbella; species Kribbella sp. NPDC054772. The sequence continues at coordinate 556,896 of NZ_JBSHBJ010000001.1, forward strand.
AACGTGCGGAATCTCTGGCTGGCCGGCCGGAACATCAGCGCCAGCCACGTCGCGTTCGGTACGACGCGGGTGATGGCGACGTGCGCGCTGCTCGGTGAGGCTGCCGGTATCGGCGCGTCTGTTGCTCTACGCAACGGACTGACGCCGCGGGAACTGGCGCAGGACCACTTCGACCTGGTGAAGCACGCCATGACCCGCGCCGACTCCTCGGTCTTCGGCGTCCTGGACGACGACCCGGCGAACCTCGCGCTGTCCGCGACCGCCACCGCATCGTCCACGCTCACCCGGTCCGCGGCGGAGGTGTCGTCCGGAACGCTGCCCCTGACGACCGACGTCGGCATGGTCCTCCCCGTCGATCCGGCCCTCGACGGCTTCGAGCTCCTCGTCGACTCCACCGGCGGTTCCTTGACCGTCGAACTCCATGACCCGGTCAAGCCGCAGAACTATCTCCCCGCGGCACTCATCGACTCCTGCACCCTTGAGATCCCGGCCGGCGAGAAGCGCTGGGTCCACGTCCCGCTGACCTGGAACCCGTCCGGTCCTGCCAACGCGTTCGTCGTACTGAAGAAGACGCCCGGCATCTCAGTTCACACCACGACCACGCCGCTCCCGAGCACCGTGCACTTCGCGCATCGCGAACCGGCGGCCGATGAGCAGTGGACCGAGCAGTTCCGTGCTTGGAAGCACATCCTGCCCCGCGAGGGTCTCTGCCTCCGCCTCGGCGAGACCACGGCGTACGACGCCTCGAAGGTCATCGGCGGCTACGCGCGCCCGTACGGCGGCCCGAACCTCTGGTCCTCCGAGGACCTCGCGTGGGACGCGGCCCCGTGGCTACAGCTCACCTGGCCGGAGCCGGTCGAGCTGTCCGAGGTTGTGGTCGTCCTGGACGCGGATGTCCAGGAGGACCTCATCAACCTGCACCACCACCGCACGCCGTTCGAGACCCTGCCGACCCTCCTGGCCGACTACACCCTCGAAGCCCGCACCGAGGGCTCTGGCTGGCAGGTGATCGCAGAGGTCACGTCCAACCACCACCGCACCCAACGCCACCGTCTGGAGACTGCCACGCCGGTCACCCAGCTCCGGCTGACCGCGCACAAGACGAACGGCGCTCCGAGGGCTCACGTGGTGTCGATCCGCGCCTACTAGTAGCGCCACTCGAGCTCGTGATCCTGCATCCAGCGGGTCAGCGGGTCTGCGACGCGAGCTGACGTGGCTGCACCTGTCAGGAGGTCCGAGAGGACCTGGGCGGGTGCAGCCAGGCGGAGGCCGGTGTCGGTCTTTCGGGTGCGGGTGTAGACGATGTCCTCGGTTGTCTCGGCCAACACGATCGACCTGCTCGTTGCGGGGATCAGCTCCCAGACAGTGGCTGCCGCCACCGCATCGGGTGTGTAGATCACCGTCGGGCCGTTAGGCGTACCAGGAGCCCAGTGCTGGGCAGCCTGGGTCCCGCTGACCGCGTGCCGGAGCGAGCTGCCCGGTAGGTCGTCCAGGAGCTTCCCAGTGGGTTGTTTGCTGCGCCAGTACGTCAGCCGAGCGTTACGGCCGAAGCGCGCCGCCCGGTTCCAGCGACGTAGAAGGGCCAGCCAGCTCGGTACAGCGACGACGCCGGGCGCTGTGCGCTCGACCAGGTCTTCCCGGTCGAGCTGCTCGACCACGCGGCGGATCGTCGGCGCCGGGACGCCGGTGGTCGTGACCAGGTCGTGCGTGGTCCAGAGACTGCGGAAGTCCAGCAGCGCGCGGATGGCCAGCGCTGCCGCGTCGTCGGACAGCAGGTCGGCTGCGGTCGCACTCATCAGCCCGCTCCGGTGTCGTCGGATCGGCGGAACGGAAGCCCGAGCGGGACGGTGGCGTACGTCGACCACTCGTACTGCTCTTGGTCGCTGTTGAGCACGATCAGGCTGACGTCGGTCAGCTGCGTGGTGCCGTACCCGCCGCCGAGTGCCCGCGTGCGTTGGATGAGCGGCTCGGCCGGGGCGATCTGGTTCCAGTAGCCCAGAGAGATGTGGGGGTCCAACTCGGGCAGTGCGGGGACGGAGTCGGGGCCCCAGACATCGGTGATCGCGGCGCGCAGTTGGGCGCGGAGCCGGCGCATCCGGTCAACCGGGGCCACCGGGAGCTGCAGACTCTCGACGTCGACGACCGCGGGACCGATCCGGATCTCGAACGGCTTGAAGTGTTCGAGCCGCTGCCGAGCGGCCTCGACGATCGGACGCAGATCCGCCGACGGCACCTTGTCGACAAACCCGACGCCTTGCAACGTCAGGTGTAGCCAGCGTGCTGGGACCGGGGTGATGCCGGGGAGTGAGTCGACCAGCTGCTGGTACGCCGTGTGCAGCTCGAGGAGTGCCGTGTTCTCGGGGAAGACGATGTGCCAGGTGTAGAACGATCGCCCGGGACGCCAGTTCGGGCGCCAATACCAGTGATTGCGGACGTCCTTGATCATCTCCGGTCCTCTCTCGCGCGTCGTGCCGGATGGGCTCGGTGGGCATCGGCCAGTCCGTTGGGCGTCGGCCGGGGCTGGCGAGTGGGGAGAGCGGGGCGCTGGGTGAACTCGGCGATCCGGTCCCGCAGCATCCGGCCCGTCGAGCTCCGCGCGTACGGCGAGGTCAGGGCCGCTACCTCGGCGACTCGCTGGATCAGTGGGCGGACGCGGTACTCCATCGGGATGTCCAGGACCGGTTCGACGGCCTCGAGCGCACCGTCGAGCTCGCCGAGGAGCAGACGGGCCTTCGCCTGCTGAAGCCGCGCCATCCGTTCGGATCCGAGGTTCCGGAGGGGGTACGGCGCTGCCTCGAACAGGGCGACGCTGTGATCGGCGTGGTCCGCGGTGCGCTGGGCCTCGCCGAACGCCAGGTAGGTGTCCGCCCAGAAGCCTTCGGCGCGCTCCGGCGTACAGAGCAGGACGCCGCCTGGTTCGGACTCGGCTGGGCGGACGTTGAGCGTTCGGGCGACGTCGAGGAGTTCGCGGGCCTTGTCCGGTCGGCCTGCGCGGGCGAGGTCGACCGAGGCCGCGCTGGCGAGGAACAGTCGCGCCGTACCGGCGGCGTACCGCAGGCCGTCCTCGGCGTACGTCGCGGCTCGGGCGAAGTCGTCCTGCCAGAACGCGGCGGTGTGCTGGGTCGCGCGGATCCAGCCCCGCAGGGCGTCGTGGTCCGCGGCCTCCGCGCAGGCCCAGGCCGTCCGGGTGTGCGCCTCGGCGACGTCCGGCCGGCCGAGGTCGACCGACATCCAGGCGAGCAGCGTGATCGCCCAGCCGGCGGCCGAGTACAGGTCGCGGGACTGGCGGGGTGCTTGGTTGCCGGCCAGCAGGTTGAAGGCGCGATTCCGGATGGCCCGGCTCTTGGTGAACAGCTGCCTGGTCGGAGTGCGGAGGTAGGACTGGGCGATCCGCTCGATGTCGGCCCGAAGCTGCTCCACGGTGAGCTCGCCGACGTTGGACTCCTCGGCGAAGGAGAGCAGCGCGACGGACTCGTCACCGGCGTTGATCAGGTCGTCGTCGTGGCCGACCATCGAGGGTGGTGGCTGGTCCTGGTCGGTCGCGGAGGTTCCGGACGGCGGGAAGAATCCGAGTTCGTTGTCGGCGGCAACTTGCAGGACGTGGCGTAGACCGGAGCGATAAGCCGCGCCGGGCCAGCGAACCGCGCCGCGTTCCAGCTTGGCGATGTAGTGGCCGTCGAGTTCGTACTTGATCTCGGTGGTTTCCCACAGCCAGGAACAGATGGTGTCGGCGAGCTCGCCGCGGGACAGGGATTCGCCCGGCGCGCGGCGTGACGGAGTGCGCTCTCGCGCCGCCCGCAACAAGTCGTTGGGCTCTGGCATGGCGGTAACTGTAAGACGCCGAACACCCTCCGCGACCAGGAAATCGGGCCCTGTGGATGATCTGCCCCTGGCTGCCCCAGGATGCCCCGAATTCGTTGTGGAAAAGGAGGTTTCGGCCGTCGTGACCGGCGTTATCGCGTGGTGGGACCTCCGTCTCGGGGGATCGTGCGGGCTCGACACCGCTCGCTGAGCGTGAGCGGCGTGGGGCATTCAGGGGCAGATAGGGGCAGCCCTCGCGAGTTGGGCTCTGGGTGCGGGGTGGGTGGTTAAGGTTGTCGGGTGCCTGAGGAAGCCGTGACGACGTTGCGCGCCGATCTGCCGCGCTTCGGACGGGTGGAGGAAGGGTTCGCTCTGCTCGAGGTGTTCCTGGAGGTTGCCCGGCCCCGGCTGGGCGCGGTCGTGCTGGATCCGGTGGAGATGCGGCTGCCGGACGAGATGACCGAGCATCGGGCGGTGGTGCAGGGCCTGATCGATGACATCGATCAGGCGCAGCGAGGGAAGGGTCGGGTCGTCGAGCGCGAGTTCGACATGGACGACGAGCAGGCGCGGTGGGACTACGTGCGGCTTGCGTACAGCTCGAGTCAGGCGACGGTTTGGAGCCGTCGGCAACGGACGACGTACTTCGAGGCGTCCAGTGGGGCCAAGGCGACGTACTGGCTGCCGGACAGTCTGAAGGCTGAGTACTTCGAGGCGTTGACCTCCCGTGGGTGGGCGATTCCGGAGGATTGGCTGGTCGCGGTGGCCAAGCGGCCCAAGCCTTGGTGGAAGCGCGGGGGCCGCTGACCTACTGCGGACGGATGGGTTGAGCGGTCGTCAGGTGAGGGCTGGGAGATGTGAGAGGGCCTCGGCAACGGCTGACTGGATCTCGGCGTCCTCCCAGGAGCGGTCGGTCATGGTGTTGGACAGGTACGCGTCGTAGGCGGCCAGGTCGAGATGACCGTGGCCGCAGAGGGCCGTCAGGATGACCTTCTCCTCGCCGGATTCCTTGCAGCGTTGAGCTTCTTCGATGGCGGCGGCCAGGGCGTGCGTGGGCTCGGGGGCGGGGACGATGCCTTCGGTCCGGGCGAACTGGAGTCCGGCGGCGAAGCATTCGGACTGCGGCTTCGCGACCGCTTCGAGCTCACCCGTTTCGTAGAGGTGGCTGATCAACGGGCTCATCCCGTGGTACCGCAGGCCGCCGGCGTGGATCGGATCCGGGACGAAGTCGTGACCGAGGGTGTGCATCTTCATCAGCGGGGTCATGCCGATCGTGTCGCCGAAGTCGTACGCGTACGTGCCCTGAGTTAGCGAGGGGCACGCTGCCGGCTCCACCGCGCGCACGACCGGTGACATCCGCCCGGCCCACCTCTCGCGCAGGAACGGGAAGGCGAGGCCGCCGAAGTTCGACCCGCCGCCGGTGCAGCCGACGATAAGGTCGGGGGTCTCGCCGACCATTGCCAACTGCATCAGCGCTTCCTCGCCGATGATGGTCTGGTGCATCAGCACGTGGTTGAGCACCGATCCGAGGGCGTAGTGCACCTCGGGATCCTGTACTGCGGCCTCGACTGCCTCGCTGATCGCGATCCCCAGTGAACCGGTGGAATCCGGGTGCTCGGCGAGGATCTTCCGCCCGGCTTCGGTGAGCTCCGACGGGCTCGGGTGCACGGTCGCGCCGAAGATCTGCATCATCGTCCGCCGGTACGGCTTCTGGTCGTACGACGCCCGCACCTGCCAGACCTCACAGTCCAGCCCGAACTGCGCGCAGGCGAACGCCAGCGCCGTACCCCACTGTCCTGCGCCGGTTTCGGTGGTGAGCTTTCGGACGCCGGATTTCGCGTTGTAGTACGCCTGGGGGACTGCGGTGTTGGGCTTGTGTGAGCCCGCCGGCGAGACGCCTTCGTATTTGTAATAGATCCGCGCCGGTGTATCGAGCGCCTTCTCGAGACGATGCGCCCGGTAGAGCGGGCTGGGTCTCCACAGCCGGTAGACGTCGAGCACTTCGCCCGGAATGTCGACGTACTGCTCCTGCGAGACCTCCTGCAGGATCAGATCCATCGGGAAGAGCGGTGCGAGATCGTCCGGGCCGATCGGTTGGCCCGTGCCTGGGTGCAGCACCGGTGGCGGAGGCGTCGGCAGGTCGTGAAGCACGTTGTACCAACGCGTTGGCAGTTCGTCCTCGGGAAGCAGGATCTTCGTTGGCGTCATACCGCAAAGCTAGGCGCGCTCCGACCCCCGAACAATGACCCGAACCGGAACTCAACCGGCACTTATTCTGCCCACACCAACCGATCGACCGTTCCTCCTGCCTCCACGCGATAAATCACGTCGGAAGGCTGCCGCGTTCCCAGCGCATCGGCCACACCGAGTCGTCGCAGGAGCACGCGCCCGATCATCTCATGCGACACCACCAACGGCCGCCGAGCCCCACTCCGCCCCACCATCGTGGAGCTCCTCTGCCTACAGCAGTTCGGCGTTTCTGGTGGCTTGTTGGAGGCCGACGGGGGTGAGTGGTGAGTCGAGGCGGCCTTGGCGGTGGCCGGTGGTGTTCCACTCGGTCTGGCCGTGGCGGGCCAGGTAGATCGTCAGACCGGCAGGGTGGCTGGGGTGCCGAGCCATTGGTCTATTTCGGTGAGGAGGGACTTTTGGGTTTCTGGTGGGGCGGTGGAGGCGAGGACCGAGGAGCGGGCCAGGTCGGCGAGCTCGGAGTCGGTGAAGCCGTGGACGGTGCGGGCGGTTTCGTACTGCTCGGCCAGGCGGGAGCCGAAGAGCAACGGGTCGTCGGCTCCGAGGGCGATGCGGGCGCCGGCTTCGTAGAGCTCGCGGAGCGGGACGTCCTCGGGACGGCGGTAGACGCCGAGTGAGACGTTGGACGCGGGGCAGACCTCCAAAGCGATCTGCGCGTCGACGATCCGCTTCAACAGGTCTGGATCCTCGACAGAGCGGACGCCGTGACCGATGCGGCCGGCACCGAGCTCGTCCAGGCAGGTGCGGACGGTGGCGGGCCCGCAGAGCTCACCACCGTGCGGCGCCGCCAGCAGGCCGGCGTGCCGTGCGATCCGGAACGCCGGCTCGAATTCAGACGTCGTACCCCGGCGCTCGTCGTTCGACAGTCCGAAACCGACCACGCCGCGTCCGACGTACTGCGAGGCCAGCCGCGCCAACGTCCGGGCATCGAGCGGGTGCCGGGTCCGGTTCGCGGCGATGATCACCTGGACGTCGATCCCGGTCGACGCGGACGCATCGCGCGCGGCGTCCAGTACGAGATCGGTGAACTCGGTGATCCCGTGGAACCGGTTCGCGTACCCGGACGGGTCGACCTGGATCTCCAGCCAGCGCGAACCGTCGGCCCGGTCGTCCTCGGCCGCCTCGCGCACCAGACGCCGTACGTCGTCCTCGGTCCGCAGCACCGAACGCGCGATGTCGTAGAGCCGCTGGAACCGGAACCAGCCACGCTCGTCAGCCGCCGACAGCTCCGGCGGCCAGTCGGTGCGCAGCGCATCGGGCAGCCGGACGCCGTGCTTGTCCGCGAGCTCTACCAGGGTCAGGTGCCGCATCGACCCGGAGAAGTGCAGATGCAGGTGCGTCTTCGGCAACACCCGCAGATCCCGCTGCGTCATTACCGAAGGTTACCGAGCCCGTACCCGACCGGCGAAATCCGGGATCGCCCCAGCAGCTTCGCGATCCGCCCGAGGCCCTCGGCCAGGTCGTCGTCGCCGAGCGCGTAGGACAGCCGCAGGTACCCAGGAGCGCCGAACGCCTCGCCCGGCACGACCGCCACCTCGACCTCGTCGAGGATCAGGTCGGCCAGCTCGGCGGACGTGGTCGGAGTCCGCCCGGCAACCTCCTTGCCGAGGACGCCCTTGACCGACGGGTACGCGTAGAACGCGCCGGTCGGCTCCGGGCACTCGACGCCGGGGATCTCGTTGAGTATCCGGACCATGGTCCGACGGCGCCGATCGAACGCCTGCTTCATCTCGTCGACTGCGCTCAGATCGCCGGACACCGCGGCCAGAGCGGCCCGCTGGGCGATGTTGCAGACGTTCGAGGTCTGGTGCGACTGCAGGTTCGTCGCGGCCTTGATCACGTCCTTCGGGCCGATCATCCAACCGACCCGCCAACCGGTCATCGCGTACGTCTTGGCGACCCCGTTGAGTACGACGGTCTTGTCCGCCAGCTCCGGTACCGCGACCGGGATCGACGTCGGCGTCGCGTCGCCGTACGTCAGGTGCTCGTAGATCTCGTCGGTGATCACCCAGAGGTCGTGCTCGAGCGCCCAACGGCCGATCGCCTCGACCGCCTCCGGGCTGTCGACCGCGCCGGTCGGGTTGCTCGGCGAACAGAACAGCAGCGCCTTGGTCTTCTCGGTCCGCGCCGCCTCGAGTTGCTCGACGGTGACGCAGTAGTTCTGCGACTCGTCGGCGAGCACCTCGACCGGTACGCCGCCCGCCAGCCGGATCGTCTCCGGGTACGTCGTCCAGTACGGCGCCGGAAGCAGCACCTCGTCGCCCGGGTCGAGCAGGGTCGCGAACGCGTTGTAGACCGCGTGCTTCCCGCCGTTCGTGACCAGGACCTGCGCGGCCTCGATCTCGTACCCGGAGTCGCGCTTGGTCTTGTCGGCGATCGCCTGCTTCAGCTCCGGCAGGCCGCCGGCCGGGGTGTACCGGTGGTTCTTCGGATCCCGCGCTGCCGCGACCGCAGCCTCGACGATGTAGTCCGGCGTCGGGAAGTCCGGCTCACCCGCGCCGAACCCGATCACCGGGCGCCCGGCCGCCTTGAGGGCCTTCGCCTTGCTGTCCACCGCCAGCGTCGCCGATTCACTGATGGCGCCGATCCGCGCCGAGATCCTGGAACCCATGACGACCATCCTGGCACCACGCCGTACGGCGGTGTTCGGCGGTTTCACGGGGTGGTCCGGGGAACGCGCCGGGGGTGTGGTGCGTTGGGGATCACTGGAGGCTGTATGGTTCTGACCGCGGTGCGGCGCCTGGTGACGGGTCGTGCGGGCAGGGTCAGGACGAAGGAGGCCGAGAGGCTGAGTTCGACCAGGTGGCTCCGACCCCGTACACTCATCTAGTCCGGGCGTTGATGGCCCTGATCCGGCATGCCCGAGATCAGGTCCGACGCGGCGTCCAGATGGATTGCAGAGGGCACTAGCTCAACTGGCAGAGCATCGGTCTCCAAAACCGAAGGTTGGGGGTTCAAGTCCCTCGTGCCCTGCAAATCCTGACCGGCGCAGGGCCGGTCAGGCCGCCGCTAGCGAAAGAGGTAGGTCGTGACGGAGACGCGCACCCCGGCACCGTCCGGCGCCGGCAAGCCGGCGGAAGGCAAGCAGGGCAGGGGCCTGCTGCGCTTCTACCGCCAGGTTGTCGCGGAGCTCCGCAAGGTCGTCTGGCCTACCCGCAAGCAGCTGTCCACCTACTTCGTGGTGGTCCTGACGTTCGTGGTGTTCGTGATCGCGATCGTCTCGGTCCTCGACCTCGCCTTCGGCTGGGCGATGTTCAAGATCTTCGGCTGAGGTTTCGCCACGGCCGACGACCGCACGCAGGTCCCGGGCTCCTGACCCGACCCGAAGCAGACAAGACCCCGATGCACAGATGACGGAGTACGACGTGTCCGAGCGCGACGACGAGGTCCTCGACTACGAGGGCGAGTTCGACGTATCCGACTCCGACGACGACCTCGATTTCGACGAGAACGCCACCGGTGACGACCTCTTCGGTGACGACGACGATGACGACGACCCGTTCGCGGATCTCGACGACGACGATGACGATGACGACGACGAGGATGCCGACGCGGACGAGAACGAGTACTCCGCCGACGACGAGTCCGAGGTGCCGAGCGCTGACGCCGACACGTCGGACGACGAGCCGGTCGTCGTGGTCGCACCCGCCGACGAGTCCGAGGTCACCGAGGTCGTGACCGAGGACGACGTCGAGGACGCCGCCGAGGAGCTGGCCGAGGAAACCGCCGAGACCGCGCCGCTGACCACCACCGAGCCGCCGGCCGCGGCCGACGAGGTGGTCTTCTCGAGCGCTGACGACGGCGACGAGGACAGCGACGACGAGGACGATGCCGACGTGGACGCGCTGGCTGCGGCCGCCGCCGCGGCGCAGGCCGACGACGAGGCCGAAGAGGCGGAGCCCGAGGAGCCGGGTGACCCGCTCGAGGAGCTGCGCAGCCGGCTACGTTCGCAGATCGGTGACTGGTACGTGGTGCACACGTACTCAGGGATGGAGAACCGGGTCAAGGGCAACCTGGAGAACCGGATCAACTCCCTGAACATGGAGGACTACATCTTCGAGATCATCGTGCCGACCGAAGAGGTCGCCGAGATCAAGAACGGGCAGCGCCGGATGGTGAAGCGCACGGTGCTCCCCGGCTACGTCCTGGTCCGGATGGATCTGACCGACGAGTCCTGGTCGACCGTGCGGCACACGCCGTCGGTGACCGGCTTCGTCGGGAACAGCCAGAAGCCGGTCCCGCTCAGCCTCGAAGAGGTCGAGAAGATGCTCGCTCCGGCCGTCGTGGCGGCGGCCGAGGCGGCGGCAGCCGAAGCTGGTGCCGCACCCGCCAAGACCGCGGCCAAGAAGAAGGTCGAGGTCGCCGACTTCGGTGTCGGGGACTCGGTCATGGTGGTCGACGGGCCGTTCGCGACCCTGCACGCCACAGTCACGGAGATCAACGCCGAGGCCCAGCGGATCAAGGCCCTGGTGGAGATCTTCGGCCGGGAGACCCCGGTGGAACTCAGCTTCAACCAGATCCAGAAAGTCTAAGGACCCGACGAATGCCTCCCAAGAAGAAGATCGCTGCACTGGTCAAGGTGCAGCTCCAGGCCGGTGCCGCGACGCCGGCACCGCCGGTCGGTACCGCGCTCGGTCCGCACGGCGTCAACATCATGGAGTTCTGCAAGGCGTACAACGCCCAGACGGAGTCCATGCGCGGCAACGTCGTACCGGTCGAGATCACGATCTACGAAGACCGTTCCTTCACCTTCATCACCAAGACGCCGCCGGCGCCGGAGATGATCAAGAAGGCCGCCGGTCTGCAGAAGGGCTCGGCCGTCCCGCAGCGCGACAAGGTCGGCAAGATCACCAAGGACCAGGTCCGCGAGATCGCCACCACCAAGATGCCGGACCTCAACGCCCGCGACATCGACGCCGCGATGAAGATCATCGAGGGCACCGCGCGCTCCATGGGCGTCACGGTCGACGGCTGATCACAGCCCTCGGTACGACGTACCACTCAGCACTTCACGTAGTTGTGGCAGGGCGAAGCGCCGCCCGGAGACCACACCCCAGAGAGGAACCGTAGTAATGGCACAGCGCAGTAAGGCGTACCGCGCGATCGCGGACAAGATCGACTTCGATCACCTGTACACGCCGCTCGAGGCGATCCGGTTGGCCAAGGAGGCCGCCGGCAGCAAGAAGTTCAACTCCACCGTGGACGTCGCGATGCGTCTCGGGGTCGACCCCCGCAAGGCCGACCAGATGGTGCGCGGCACCGTCAACCTTCCGCACGGCACTGGCAAGACGGCACGGGTCCTCGTCTTCGCCACCGGCGAGAAGGCCGAGGCCGCGAAGGCCGCCGGCGCCCACTTCGTCGGCGACGACGACATGATCAAGAAGGTCACCGACGGCTGGCTGGACTTCGACGCCGTCGTCGCCACCCCTGACCTGATGGGCAAGGTCGGCCGCCTCGGTCGCGTCCTCGGCCCGCGTGGTCTGATGCCGAACCCGAAGACGGGTACGGTCACCCCGGACGTGACCAAGGCCGTGTCCGACATCAAGGGCGGCAAGATCGAGTTCCGGGTCGACCGGCACTCGAACCTGCACTTCATCATCGGCAAGGCGTCGTTCGACGAGGCCCAGCTGGTGGAGAACTACGGCGCCGCGCTCGAGGAGATCCTTCGGCTGAAGCCGGCCAGCTCCAAGGGCCGCTACATCAAGAAGACGGTCTTCTCGACCACGATGGGCCCTGGCGTCCAGGTTGACCCCAACGTGACTCGCAACCTCTCCGAGGACTCGGTCGAGGCCTGAGCCTCCACCCCCGTCACACCAGAAGCCCCCGGGATCTGGCGGGTTCATGCGGTCCTCGCAACACCTCGATTTGAGGAGTTGCGGGGACCGTGTCGTTTTCGGAGGAGTTGGCCGGCCTGTTGAGGTTGGTGG